>NZ_JXYS01000183.1 GCF_000949295.1 Acidithrix ferrooxidans | reverse complement strand
CCTAGATGGTGCTGGCATTATCTGACCAAGGATAACTTGCGCATTTGGGCTTTCAAGGATTGCAGTGTCATCAATGCAATCACCACCGGCCAAGATAGATGCAATGATAGCCATAGCTTTTCTGCCAACATTTGCTCGTCCAGGACGATCCTCTAGGTCAATGTGTAAATCAAAGAGATCCCTAAGGCCAAGTCTCTCAGCAAGGGTGATAGGGAGTATTAACCCACTGTTGGAAACTGCGTTCGAATCGTCAAAGGTGACTATCAAACACTCTAAAGCACTAGTAGATGCTTGCATCTAAAAGGTGCTCCTTGAACTGATGGATTTGAATTGTGTTCAAACATCATTCTACCAGTTCAGAGCACCTTTTCTATACCAAAATCAAAGTTGAGCGGCTAAATTTTCGGTGGATCCAGGCTAAGTCCTAACGCCTAAATGGATAAGTTTTCCAAGCAATCCAATTCAACCAGTCAAGATTTAACCCAGTGGCAAATGTCGGTTATCGCATTGGACTTTGACCCAAGAGAATTCAAAAATCTACAACCAGCGATATCTCAATCTGCTCAAACGCACTACCATGAATGGGTGGGGTGGGTCAAAAATATCTTGCTGCTAGTGGGTCAAAAATAGGTTGCTGGCAACA
>NZ_JXYS01000182.1 GCF_000949295.1 Acidithrix ferrooxidans | reverse complement strand
CACTAGAAGCTGATAACAATCACACTGCAATGCTACATAGATGATGGAACTACGCCCTCCGGGATCGCCTTTTGGGAGGAGATTCCAAACCACCTTATCGATAATGGCACGGGGCATTAGCTAAAGAGCGTTGTTCAAAGAGCGTTGTCCAAAGCGGTACGGAAAAGTTAGAGCAATGACTCTTTCAGGTATGAGTTAAGAAGACGAGTGAAAACAAACCACTGACGAAGCGTTCGAAATTGGTATGGATGATGTCGAAACCGAGGGACGTCGAACTTTCGGGACAACTTGGAGACTAACCCAATTAGTGCTCCTTGGGCATCCGGCGTGTAGGTGGCGTGAGCTTAACATCAGGCGTTTATGTGGAACATGAGAACCCAGTCCTAGACGTTCTTGGCTAAGCCCACATGGGCTAAGCCCAAAGATGAGGAAAAACCTACAAGTTGCAGATCAACAAGAGGGAAAGTACCAAATGCCTATGGATTGGGGGCGGACCATCCCGTAGTAGCTACGAAGTCCTTGTAATGAGGATGTAAGCCAAAGAGATGGAGTAAACAGCAGATCTAGTTGTAATTGGCAAATGAACAACTTCTCAAGGTAAAAGTTGAGAGGGAGGGATCAAATGACAAGACCACGACAAGAAAAAGCTTTTGATATC
>NZ_JXYS01000181.1 GCF_000949295.1 Acidithrix ferrooxidans | reverse complement strand
GAGCGCCACGAGGCGCCATTAGACCGTGTGGAGATGAAAGGACTCCACCTTGGACCTGTCGCAGCAGGGCCAATGAAGTTATGGGCAGTCTAAGCCTTCAAACGTAGGCAAAGATGGCAAGCAGCCCTGATAAAGCCGGAACAGGTCAGCACTACCAGATGATATGGGTCCGGCAAACAAGACCGAAAGGTGTACGTGAGGAACCAGCGCAGTAAAGCTTCTCAAGTAAATCCCACCAGCTCAAATCTGGTAGATATGGGCTGGGTAGCAGCGCGCATCGATGCTTTTGTATCGAGAACTCTTTAGTTGGTCGATGTCGCCAACTAAGAGGCCACGGAGAAAGCCTGCGGCGTAACCGTGGCGATGCTGCAGGGGCAAAGCTGGGCACCTAATCGGTCAAACGGTCTAAAGGTGAACGTGGGAACCATTCGAGTGGCTCCCTCTCCGGCCAGCATCCAGCTGGCAGAAGGGAAGGTTCGTTGTCGACTGATGCTATTCGAATGGGACGGAGGGGTCGTAGTAGTCCGAGGACGGGAAAGCCGTCCACATGGCGAAGGACCCCAGCAAAGTTATAGAAGAATCTACATAAATGGAGGACACCTGTGAATACGGGCGCATCTGGCTTTGACCTCTCGGAGGCCGAAACCAGAGTACATCAAATGCAGACGAAGCTGTACCAATGGTCAA
>NZ_JXYS01000180.1 GCF_000949295.1 Acidithrix ferrooxidans | reverse complement strand
AGAGATTACAAGCCCCACAGCCCATAAAACCACATAGCGAAAGTCACCTTTGGCGAGGCTGGTTGATGAATGCGAAGATGTCAGGTCGCTCTCATGGGTGATTGTAAGGATAAAGGCGCCCTTGCGATCAGACCGCCTACTTCGTTGGATCGCCTCATAAAAAATCCTAAAAAATCAACACGCCATTAATAATTAGATCTCATGGACCAAAACCACAAGGACCACCTCTACATGAATCGAAGATCATGGCGCAGATTATTAAGACATTGAGATCGAACCAGAAAAATCGATGGAAAGAGCTTTAATGTTGGAAACCAACACTCCAAATCCGGAGGATGAAATCACGGTATCGTAAAAATTCCATACGAGCTCCCTAGCAAAAAAGATCATACTTATCAAGTTTCGTAAGTTTCGCCTTCACCGAGACCAGATTGGAGCTAATCCTTAGTAGAACAGATGTTCGATAAAGCTGTCTTGGTGGATATCTCAGGCTTTATGGTACGCTTCGCTTCAGAGGGAGCATGTGAAGATCATTTGATCAAATTGCTTATGCTATGAGGGATTTAGATGTCCAAAGTGTGACTTCGATCACTTTACTTTAGTAAGGCCAAATCATTTCAAGAAATGCAGCATCTCGAGCTCCACTTTTTCAATGTAAATCTTTTCACCGTCAAACTAGCGTTACCTCCGGGACTATCTTTCATCGAAGCC
>NZ_JXYS01000179.1 GCF_000949295.1 Acidithrix ferrooxidans | reverse complement strand
GATCTAGATATCAAGTGACTATTCCGATTCTCTGGACCACTATTGGTAGAATCTTTGGACCACAGCACCAGTATCTTTGGACCACTGTACCGAAGTCTTTGGACCAGACTTTCCTGATCCCTTTAACCTATTTCTAAGTTACCTCAATCCTGGTAGATGTCAGGCTAGAAGGTCCCTTAATTAATGCCTAAATGGCTCGTCTTTTTGATATTTATTTGTCCATAGTCCTCTCGTTGTTGGATTAGAAAGTTGTCTTTCGCTTTTCTGAGGATTACGGACAACTCTAAGCCAGGAGTAGCACGAAGGGTAACTGGTCCCAATGGGTAGTTTCGGAACCAGTTACCCTTCTTTTTATTATTTGTTTATCGGTAGTAGCGATAGCGGTGGGCCCTGTGGTCGAGATCTGGCACCTGCGTGTAAACGCGAAGCGCTTATTCACATGTGTCAGATTATTTGCGAGGCAAGCGTGCAGGCGTCCACCGCTCACTAAAGATGGCCTGATCTTTAGTTTGTTGGATTCGCTTAACCAACGGTTAGCTCGTCATAGGCAACTGCGCCATCACAATGAGGACACAGTCCTCCAAAGCCAACACGACGCATGAATTTCTGACATTCGTCGCAGCGTTGCTCCCCGAGGGCTCGCTCCCCGCAGATATCACACTCATATACAGTGATTGGCTTTAGCGGCTGTTTCTTACCTACAACAGGTACCTTGAGTTGGCTGTTG
>NZ_JXYS01000178.1 GCF_000949295.1 Acidithrix ferrooxidans | reverse complement strand
GCGAGATTTACGATACCGGTCACCCAAATGGCACTGACTCAGTGATTACTCCATGATTGGGGCATTTCGGTCTCCGTAGGGCACAAGAGATCCAAGTACGACGTATTCCCATGTCAAGATGTCTCCAGCGAGAGTTGATAAGTTCTGATGTCGTAGCGGTAGTTTGTTTTGAATTTACGGCTTATTCAACAACACGGTGGACATGCGAGCTTGGATCGTGCAAGTTTGACATCTACAACAATTTCATCTCCGTCGGGTAGGCGCGGCCCATTGCTGAGCCGTGCCCCCCCTAAGAACCCAGTTGGTAACTTTCATCGCACTAGGCTCAAGCCTTATGAAGGCCCCTTTCGGAACCCGGTTTTACAACCTTTACGATGCGGGCTTGCAGCCTCTTGACGTTACTATTGAGTTCCGACCAATCGATCTTTTCCCAATGCGTTTCGTCAGTAGGGCCACACGTGGCGTTAGCCATGTTCGTTTGCCTTCCTAGCCTATGAGGTTCTACGAACCATCTCGTAACTCTGCCTATTTCACAACTGCGACCAAGGAGAAGTCTGCTTGGCTTCGCACCAGGTAATGTCTCAACAGGTAATGTCTCAAGGTGTATCCGTCTCTTTACAAGAGCGTGTTTCGCTTTGCCTCCAATTGAATATTCCACCAATCGGTATTCCCGCATCCCCATCGGCCTTCCTTAGCTTTGGCTTGCCCAATTGCTTGGGCTGGGATACGGGCTGA
>NZ_JXYS01000177.1 GCF_000949295.1 Acidithrix ferrooxidans | reverse complement strand
CCACTCGTCCTTGTGGCTTTTGTGGTTCCACTTGCAGCTTTTTCACCATCACAGGGGATCCTTGGGCATCGTAGATCTCGGTGAAGCCTTCCATCTCCATGAAATGGCTTCGATAGAGGCTCTTTTTGTTAGCTCTCTCAATTACTACGTAGTTGAGATTGCGCTTAATGAGAAGTTCTAGGTTTGCCTTGGTAGCAATTCCCCTATCCATCACAATGGTAGGAACAACATCCCCAAAGAGAGATCCATCCGATAGAGACTCCAAGGCATCAAGTACGCTAATGAGAGTTCTAGGCTCAGAGGTATTGCCCTCATGTATCTCTGAGTAGATGGGTAGTCCCCTGTGATCAACAAGTAGTGCCAGAGAAACTAATGTGCAATCAAAACGCTTCTCTTTGGAATGTCCATGTCGGTAACCGTCAGTGTATTTGCTGGAAGTAACTGTTATATATCTTAGTTGCTATCCACTCGACCGGGGTAGCAATAAGTCAACTATCCCCGATTTATTTTCTTGCTTGTGTCAACTCCTCCCCAAGTAGATCGGTAATGGAGATTGGTTCGTCACAGGAGGGACAATATCCCCCTATTCCTACTCGAGCCATAAAGGTATTACATCTCTAAGCAGCGTTGTTCTCCGAGGGATCTTTCACCACAACACCTACACTCATAGACGGTGAAGCCTCGATGTGACTTTGACCCTGGAACTGTGACTGGAAGAATGCCACCTATATCGTGACGTCGTCGATAAGCAAGAGCCCGACAAGCATCGGAGCAA
>NZ_JXYS01000176.1 GCF_000949295.1 Acidithrix ferrooxidans | reverse complement strand
TTCGAATTGTCTTTGATAATCTGACAAAGCTAGGTATCTGTGCTCGTGAAGCACGAGCACACCAGGAATCCAAGAACTCAGCTACTTCGTCATTGGATAATCCACTACCGAATATCCCTCTTAGGGATTCTTTCATCTCTAAGGGCTTTAGAAGTATTGCAGCGGTTGACTTTATTTGACGTAGAGTCTCATTTTGGCGTTGAGTCAAATCACCAGGATTCTTTAGTAATGCCCATCTTGCACTCACAAACCTACGGGCGTAATCTGGAGTAGGAAGTTTTCTCAGTTGGCGCCATAGGTCGCATCTTACCTCCTCCAGGGCCTCAGTGCCCAATTTAACGACATGAAAAGGATCGAGGTTGCGACCTAAGTATCTGGTGTGCGATCAGCGAAAGCTTTAGCAAAAGCTGGTCCCATGTCCATTGTTGCTACTTGTGTGAGAGCTTGGAACGTTGCGAACCAAGCTCACATAAGAACCCATCTAGACTCTTAGCGCTTTTTCCTTCTGCTCCATAGACGATCTTTCCAGTTTCATGATCTGTTACGGGCTCTAAATAACTTGGGTTATGTACTTATGGTGTTTACGATAGGCAATCTCATCTACCCCTATTATTGAGAGCTTCTCTAGTCGCTTTGGATCGATCTCTTTGGCTACTACTCTCTCACAGATCGTACCAACTGTTTTCTGAGCAATCCGGGTGAGCTTCGTAACTGTTGTTTTATCCATCTTTGCGGTTGAGCCGGCAACTAGATGTTCAAAGTCTCTCGTGAAGCGAGATTTA
>NZ_JXYS01000175.1 GCF_000949295.1 Acidithrix ferrooxidans | reverse complement strand
GTCAGGGAGGGATTCAGTTAGAGCCCGCAACAAGTTGCTTATATTCTCCCCAACAAGAAATGTCCATAGAAGGACCGAATGAAATATCTACCAATAACAGAAAAAGGCATATCCAGTAAACGCGAACTGTGGTAAATTGTGCAAAAGTGATGGCCGCCCGCATGCATTTTTCGTGGCCGCCAACTTGCAGTTCTCAATGGCCATTAACAACCCCAAAGAACTAAAGCAAAAAGTAGTTGCGGCTCTATATGAGCTCGACAATTCAGGAGATGCTACGCCTGGCGCTATTGCCAAGATTGCAAGGGATAACGAAATCAATGCAAACGTTGTCTACCAGTGGAACTCAGAGCGCAAAGCCAGAGTCATCAACTCAAGCGAATCTGGCGGGTCCCCATTTATTGGTCCAAAATTGATGTGAGTTTTGTGTCGGGTTGCTCTACATAATAGCTATTCCAGGAGAGATCCCTAGAGCTTTTTACGATTCAGTAGCCCTAGGTGTCAGGATGGTTGGCATCTGCTCAAGTAAAATATGTACAACTCCATAGGGCGAGAACTCCGGCGCACGATGATACCTTATCCAAAGGATCAAAAAGAAGCTGTTATCAGAAAAATAAGGACGCTCCTTTCAGGTCCAAACACCCCAAGAGGTGCTTTTTCCCAACTTGCTAAAGAAAGCAAGATACCAAAAGCAACTATCTACCTTTGGAAAAAGGAAGTAGAAGCTGACCTAATTAGCAATGACCCAGTAAAGGGAACTCCGACACATACGTGGAGCTCAGAAGCTAAGTTCCAGGTGCGTACTTGCTAC
>NZ_JXYS01000174.1 GCF_000949295.1 Acidithrix ferrooxidans | reverse complement strand
TTCGCCACTTGAGAAAACCGAACTTCATCTACCAGCATCTCCAAATAAGGGTTACCCCCAAATAGGGGCTAAAAGGGGGCTTAAACAGGCTCTTGGGGGGAATTCAGCCGAAACTGGGGCTAGGGATTGGATTTGGAACTTTGATTGTGGGGCGCTTTGAAGAGTGTTCCCGACTGCGCTTAGAGTCAGAGGAGTTCCCTCTGGATGGGAATTGGCTCCAGTTCCAGAAGGGTCATGAGTGCGCTCATGAAAGCCTCAGACCTCCGGTAGTTGAGCCGAAATCCCTGTTTTGAACAGGGTTTCTTTTATGTTAGGAATTGCATAAGTCGTTCAATAGTGCTATGATAAGGAGATGAGAAAACGCCGAGAACAAATCGAATTGCTTCCGGGTATGCCTGCGCCATTCAAGCTCACTAAGACGATGGTAAACGGCGAGATGGTGGTGAGCTGGGGGCCTCGGGCAGTTTTCGTCTACGATCCAGCGGACCTAGGAATGCGAAACTTGGCCATCGTGGCACTTACTTCGGCAGGAGCCTCGGGCTTAGAGGTGGCTGCTCTCTTTGAGTTGCGACCCGAATACATCTCGAGATTGCGCGGCAGAGCATCCAAGGGCGGTTCCGCCGCTTTGGTCCCACCCATGGGACGACCCCGGCTTCTCAGTGATGAGGCGATTGCTCAGGCCTATGCCATGGCGGATGCAAACCGTCCAGGGACCGAGATCGCCGCTGCAATTTCGGTCTCGACCGCCACTGTGAGCCGTCTTCTGGCACGGCGAGTTCGCCCTGAGTCCGAACAACTACGCCTCAGCCCATCTTTCCGAAGTGCGTCATGAATGAAAGAGGTTGTAAATCATCTAG
>NZ_JXYS01000173.1 GCF_000949295.1 Acidithrix ferrooxidans | reverse complement strand
ACTTCCAGCAAATACACTGACGGTTACCGGGATATACGACAACCAGTGCCTTGCCTAAGTCCTAACGCCTAAATGGATAAGTTTTCCAAGCAATCCAATTCAACCAGTCAAGATTTAACCCAGTGGCAAATGTCGGTTATCGCATTGGACTTTGACCCAAGAGAATTCAAAAATCTACAACCAGCGATATCTCAATCTGCTCAAACGCACTACCATGAATGGGTGGGGTGGGTCAAAAATATCTTGCTGCTAGTGGGTCAAAAATAGGTTGCTGGCAACACGAGCATTGTTCTTAGCTAGGTGACGCTGTATTCTGCGCGTGTTCTCCATAGAGCGTAGCGCACCTATCATCGGCAGCACGATTGTTCGATGATCGTCCTCAAAACCCATAGTGCCAGTCGTAAAACGTACTCTGTTGCGGTCTTTTCTCTTGGACTTGAACTTCGGGAAGCCGACCTTTCTACCCTTTCGTCTGCCGTGTTTAGAGCTAGACCAGTTAGATAGCGCGCGAACTAGGTCAGCTATACCAGAGGCATACGCCTCTTTGGAGTTATCTCCCCACCAGGGCGCGACCTCGTTCTTCTCCTGGTTCCACCGTTTAGGAAGTGCCTCAAGAGTCCACGGTGTGGATGGGTAGCTTACGTCTGTTCTCTTGGCATCCATATCCGACTTGACTTTGGCTAGTGCCCAGTTGTAGGCGAAGCGTCTAGCACCAAAGTGAGACCAGACAAGAGAGGCTGACTGCGGGTCTTTTGGCCACTCGACCTCAAACGAAGCCCCTGTGACCGTCCAACCAGTCGGAACCTTCTCGCCGGTATCGTCACATAACTGCAAATAGTACGCTGACTGACTCTAGCCCATCTTTCGCAGATTTCCCGAAAAGTCGCCCT
>NZ_JXYS01000172.1 GCF_000949295.1 Acidithrix ferrooxidans | reverse complement strand
CACCTTTGTTAGGGTCATATAGAGCTTCCAGATCTCTTCTGGTTCTAGATCGTTCCTATTGGTCTCAATCACATATGCACCATAGAGAGTCTCAGCTGCTTCTTTTACTTTTGGTTTCTCGGTCAAAACCAGCTCTTTGACTTTTTGGTCATCGCCAGTTATGGCATCTATCTCATAGCGACGTGCAATAGAGCGATGCTCTTGCTTTAGCTTTCCTATTCTTGAAGCCACAGTTGTGGCATTGGAATATTGACCACGCTTAACTGAGTCAGCTAGTTTGTCAAATGCACTTTGGAACTTAGTTTGCATACCTATAGCAATTGCCTCTTCTTTATCCCTGCGACGCTCTGAGATACATAGGATCTGCTTTATCTTGTTGTCCATGGAGTCACTTGCGTATGGTTGAGCTCTATTGGAATGGTTGGCTTGGGGTTCATTGCTCTGGGGTTCGTTGACAATTGACTCGACACCGAGGGAATCGCCGCCAAGTGACTCGTTGGCTTGTGGAGGGCCATACATGGAATCGATACCGAGGGAATCGCCGCCAAGCGACTCGTTGGCTTGTGGAGGGCCATCCATGGAATCGACAGTAATCGACTCATTGCCCGACTCGGCAGCTTCTACCTCAGCACCCGCCTCGGCAACTTCTCCCTCGGCAACTTCTACCTTGGCACCCAGGTCATCACCCAGTTCTTTGATGTAGATGCTCTCATTGGAGGAGTTCTTGATCTCTAAGAAGGTATCTTTTCCTTGGCGTAGTTCAGCTAGATAGTGTCTAGCTGCATTAGCGCGTGTAATTACCAGATAGCTAAGACCATAGGACTCGATCAGTGCGATGTTGTCATAAGTTGCTATCCCTCTATCCATGATAACCGTTGGGAGATCTTCGCTAAAGAGTCCCTGTCTTAGGTGACTAGAGATACTAGATAAGACATCACCAAGGGTTTCAGGT
>NZ_JXYS01000171.1 GCF_000949295.1 Acidithrix ferrooxidans | reverse complement strand
GAACACATCGCTTCCTAAAAG
This sequence comes from Acidithrix ferrooxidans, assembly GCF_000949295.1. GTDB lineage: Bacteria > Actinomycetota > Acidimicrobiia > Acidimicrobiales > Acidimicrobiaceae > Acidithrix > Acidithrix ferrooxidans. The sequence continues at coordinate 955 of NZ_JXYS01000171.1, read as the reverse complement.
AGGACTCTGCACTCTATGAATTGGTAGACCAAGACCTTAGCAATATCGGTAAAGATGCTATTTATGAGATAGCTGATGCTATCTACGAAGCCAAAGACTCAATCGAGATGGCACTTATCAAAGCCGAGAATGAGCTTTACCCAACTAATAAGCGTCTCTTTTTAGTTGATCTTACCAATGCCTATTTTGAGGGACGAACACTTGGTAATGATCTAGCCCAATATGGCCACTCCAAAGAGAAGCGCTTCGACTGTACTTTAGTAAGTCTTGCCCTTTTGGTGGATGATCGTGGACTACCGATCTATAGCCACATATATCCCGGTAATCAGTCAGAGCCTGAAACCCTTGGTGATGTCTTATCTAGTATCTCTAGTCACCTAAGACAGGGACTCTTTAGCGAAGATCTCCCAACGGTTATCATGGATAGAGGGATAGCAACTTATGACAACATCGCACTGATTGAGTCCTATGGTCTTAGCTATCTGGTAATTACACGCGCTAATGCAGCTAGACACTATCTAGCTGAACTACGCCAAGGAAAAGATACCTTCTTAGAGATCAAGAACTCCTCCAATGAGAGCATCTACATCAAAGAACTGGGTGATGACCTGGGTGGTGAGATGGATGACAAGGGAGAAGCTGCCGAGGCGGGTGCTGACCTGGGTGCTGAGGTAGAAGTTGCCGAGTCGGGTGCCGAGGGAGAAGCTGCTGAGTCGGGTGCCGAGGGAGAAGCTGCTGAGTCGGGTGCCGAGGGAGAAGCTGCTGAGTCGGGTGCCGAGGGAGAAGCTGCTGAGTCGGGTGCCGAGGGAGAAGCTGCTGAGTCGGGTGGTAACCTGGGTGCTGAGGTGGATTCTGAGCAAATAGTTGTTCATCTACAAGGCAGTGAGTCGATGGGCATCGAGTCGATGGGCAGTGAGTCGATGCGTGTTGATTTCATCGATGCTGGATCACTCAG
>NZ_JXYS01000170.1 GCF_000949295.1 Acidithrix ferrooxidans | reverse complement strand
CTTATCACCTCCTTAGTGCTATTGAGCTGACCTTGAGGCAAAATAACGATAAGAGAAGATGGTCAACCATCAAAGAGCAACTCAACAGTCACCGCCGAGCCACCATAGTTCTTACATCAGATAAAGGCGTTGTCTATCACATCCGCACTAGTGGTGTTTCTGAGCCGGTTCACAAAGAGATCTACCGTCTCTTAGGAGTTAGTGATCCCCTTAAACGGATAAAGACCATTGCGACGCATTTGTAGTGTCCCAACGTAAGACCACATACTCAACTAGCTGGGAGAATGGTTTGATTTTCGGAAAGATGGGTTAGCTATCTGGTAATTACACGCGCTAATGCAGCTAGACACTATCTAACTGAACTACGCCAAGGAAAAGATACCTTCTTAGAGATCAAGAACTCCTCCAATGAGAGCATCTACATCAAAGAACTGGGTGATGGCATGGGTGCCAAGGTAGAAGTTACCGAGGTGGGAGATGGCCTAGGTGCCAAGGGAGAAGTTGTCGAATCGGGTGCCGAGGGAGAAGTTACCGAGTCGGGTGGTAACCTGGGTGCTGAGGTGGATTCCGAGCAAATAGTTGTTCATCTACAAGGCAGTGAGTCGATTACTATCGATTCCATGGATGGCCCTCCACAAGCCAACGAGTCACTTGGCGGCGATTCCCTCGGTTTTGATTCCATGTATGGCCCTCCACAAGCCAACGAGTCACTTGGCGGCGATTCCCCGGGTGTCGAGTCAATTGTCAACGAACCCCAGAGCAATGAACCCCAAGCCAACCATTCCAATAGAGCTCAACCATACGCAAGTGACTCCATGGATAACAAGATAAAGCAGATCCTATGTATCTCAGAGCGTCGCAGGGATAAAGAAGAGGCAATTGCTAGAGGTATGCAAACTAAGTTCCAGAGTGCATTTGACAAACTAGCTGACTCAGTTAAGCGTGGTCAATATTCCAATGCCACAACTGTGGCTTCAAGAATAGGAAAGCTAAAGCAAGAGCATCGCTCTATTGCACGTCGCTATGAGATAGATGCCATAACTGGCGATGACCAAAAAGTCAAAGAGCTGGTTCTAAGC
>NZ_JXYS01000169.1 GCF_000949295.1 Acidithrix ferrooxidans | reverse complement strand
AACAGGGCCAACAGCGGCGGTGGCATCTACAACGACAACTTCGGTACCCTTACCGCCACCAACGACACCATCTCAAACAACAGGGCCAACAACAGCGGCGGTGGCATCTACAACTCCAACTCCGGTACCCTTACCGCCACCAACGACACCATCTCAAACAACAGGGCCAACAACAGCGGCGGCGGCATCTACAACTCCGGGACCCTCACCCTCGCCGCCGACCTACTCGCAACTAAAGGTGGTGCCCCATCTCGCGGTGAGTGTGGCGGGTACGTTACCAAAATTACTGACCTTGGCTACATCGTCGCAGACGATAACACCTGTGGTTTTCCAAGCTCACCTGCTGCTAATACATCTACAAGTATTGTCTCGACCGCGTCTGAAAATCTTGGTCCCCTTCAAAACAACGGTGGTCCAACACAAACAATCCTGCCTGAGCCAGGCAACCCAGCAATCGGATTGATACCGACTAACACACGTGTGACTATTGTTACTGGTGGACCTAGCATCACCCTTTGTCCAACAACAGACCAAAGAGGTATAAGCGCTACTGGTCCATATTGCAATGCTGGCTCTGTCTAACAAACTCCTCAAGTAATCACCACTACTTTTCCATACCCAGCACCCCCACAACTAAACAATCCAACACCTATTTCACCAACATCTATAACACTTAGCTGGAGCCAATCTACTAACCAAAGCTATCTACCAGCTACTGGCTACAACATCTTTGAAGGAACAACAAGTGGAAAAGAATCAACTACACCTATTAGCTGTACAACACCTTTAACTGCTAGTTCAACAAGCTGTACAGTTACAAACCTCAATCCATCTACTACCTATTACTTCTATATAGAAGCAACTAACACCTCAGGTAGTTCGTTACCTTCTAACGAGGTATCTATAACAACACTTACAACTAATCAAAGTCCATCAACTCAAAATCCATCTACCACCACAAAGCCTGGATATTACGTAGTTGCAAAAGACGGTGGAGTATTTAGCTATGGAAGTGCAACCTTCTATGGCTCTCTAGCCAATAAAAACCTAAATCAACCAATAGTAGGAATTGCTTCAACCCTAGATGGCAAAGG
>NZ_JXYS01000168.1 GCF_000949295.1 Acidithrix ferrooxidans | reverse complement strand
GCCAAATTGCGAATATCCATAGTGCTCATCGGGAAATTGCTCACAATACTCGTCAAAAAGTACTTTGCGAGTTGGTGGGTTCGGCTTGGCTAGCTCTGTGAGTATTGCATCCAAATTCGGCATTACTTTTCCATTGGATTTTGGACCCGGACTATTTGGATAGCAGATAGCAGAGAGTGCCTCATCGTCAAGGTCGCATGCCTCTTGGGTACTAACGCCTGCTTTGGCGAGCCTATCGAGATGTCGACTTACGCTTTGGTGTGAGATACCAAGCGATGTTGCTATCTCTCTATTGCTGTAACTACCCTTGGCTACAAGTGCCAATAAATTACGGATATCTTTCATATCCACCTTCCATTTCTTTGAAGCCATTTATGTTCATTCCTCCTTTGGCGTCCACATTTTTTGGGACGCCAAAGCAAGTTAATCAGATAAAGAATCAGGTGGTCCAAAGATTTCAGCGAGGCGGTCCAAAGATTGTGGAATCATGGTCCAAAGATTTCAGCGAGGCGGTCCAAAGATTGTGGAAAAGTCAATCAAGGCCTTCTTCGACACAATAGATCATGAACTGCTGCTAAAAGCTGTCTCTATGCACGTATCAGAGCCATGGATAATTCTCTACATCAAACGTTGGTTGAAAGCTCCAATGCAAAACAAAGATGGACAACTAATAGATCGAGAGCAAGGATTACCCCAAGGCGGGTTATGCGAAGCTTCGCATAACCCGCCTTATGTGAAGTAAACGATTATGCGAAGTTGAAAGACATACCCGCATTTCACGGTGGTATTTGGGTCTGATTTACTTCGCATAACGCCATGGTGTTCCAAAATGGAGTGGCAGATCTTTATGATCCCACAGTCCATTGAGGAGGCACTAAATTGATTCCTGAATCATTTTCACAATTGACAACTGACTTGGAAGCCGAGCTATATCGGCTGCACTATACCCAGGCGACTACCACTACTATCGCCGCATGTGGAACCATGTGGGCGGCAACGTTTCTTGAAAGTAAAGAGCTGAGCAGTTCACTGAGGAATTAGGTCTTCGATTCTTGGGGCACGTAGATATTTCCACTACCGAGATTTATGCCCGAGCCGATACCGAGTTGAAACGCTAAGCTCTCGAAAAGGCGTATCCCAACATGATCTCGCCAGATTTGCTCGAATGGAAGGACGATGCTGACCTCCTTGCCTCCTTGACAGGTCTTTGAGGAATTGATACCCGATTATGCGAAGTAAATTAGACCTGGATACCACCGTGAAATGCGGGTATGTCTTTCAACTTCGCATAATCGTTTACTTCGCAT
>NZ_JXYS01000167.1 GCF_000949295.1 Acidithrix ferrooxidans | reverse complement strand
CATCGCTTTAGCCAAAGGCCATGCCTAGGCCATAACAATGTGGATGTGAATCGTTATGGCCTAGGCAGCCAAAGCAGCCGGAGAGAATATCTTACTTTTGTCTCTGAGTCACCTCTAGATTATCAACTAGTGGTCCATGACCTCTAAAGATTGAGGAATACCGATCCACAACCATATTCGCCACTACCATATTCGCCACAGCGACCCTCACCTTTGAGGCTTTGGGCCAAGAGCTTCACGTAGATATCTGAAGCTCTCACAATTGCGCTGGTGTCGGTCGATTCCTGAGGAATCCTAAAGTTATAGGATTACCGCCAGATTCCCATCGATCCCAAGGCCCATTAATGAATCAGGATTATCCACAAGGACTCAACTCTCAGTAGGCCCCGTAGCCCAGTCATTATCGATTATCAAGACAATGTCGACAAGTTCAGCTTTATGGAGTAGTTCAATTTCGCTTAGATGGGGTTACGTGATTGCTTCCAATGGCCATGGCGGGTTTCTGACTAGTCAGTGCTGTGACTCATCGTCGATGAAGCGCACCTTCGAGATCACCTAAGAGACAATTGCACAATTCGGAAATCAACTCTTTCGGGTGGCATTTTTTGACTCGGAGTGGGGTTGCTATGCCTTATTTAGCATTAAGTTCGGAGCTTTAAATCCAAAACAGCTAAGGATCTACTTTCGCAATTGTCTCCTAGGCTTCAAGCGCCGTGGTTATCAACCTCGGTCATATTGGCTCCACTGGGATTGGGCAGAAAAGATGTGAGATCTAGGTTTGGTCATTTGATTCATGAGAAACGGAGATCACTCCGATGTTGGTGGCACTTGCTACCAGCAACTATCAATCGAGACACTAAATGGATGTATCAATCGTCCTGATAGTCACCACAAGATTGAAAATAGTCATTCGACTCAATAGCCCCAAGAGCACTTGGTCTATGATTTGATGGACCTTGAGATAACAAGAGGATCATTCCAAAGCTGAGAACCCAATCCCAGGTGATCAGTGATTGCCAAAATGCACTCTGAGATATTTCTATTACATATTAAGATCCTATGACTACAACAAGTCCTAATGGACTGTGGATTTGTGGACCAAGAATATTACAGGTAGTCAAATTTGTAACTTTCGCCTACCGAGTTGAAATCGGCGACTCTTGGTCAACAAGACCCACAGCCCGTAGCTACTACTAAATCAACAAAAAGTTCTTCCTTTCCTAATCATCAAGATGCTGCCGTAGCATTAGCCCCACTTCCTAGAACCAACAGTCCAATTAATTCGAAGACCAATACTTATGGATCATGACCGTTTGGGCCAAAGACTATAACTATGAAGCCATAGAGCCTCGAGTTGATCCATGGA
>NZ_JXYS01000166.1 GCF_000949295.1 Acidithrix ferrooxidans | reverse complement strand
CCTGGATCCACCGAAAATTTAGCCGATCAACTTTGATTTTGGCATAGAAAAGGTGCTCTGAACTGGTAAACTTTAGGTTGTAATAGTCAAAAAACAACCAGTTCAAGGAGCACCTTTTAGATGCGAGCATCTGCTAGTAGTTTAGACCGTTTGATAGTCACCTTTGACGATTCGAACGCAGTTTCCAACAGTGGGTTAATACTCCCTATCACCCTTGCTGAGAGACTTGGCCTTAGGGATCTCTTTGATTTACACATTGACCTAGAGGATCGTCCTGGACGAGCAAATGTTGGCAGAAAAGCTATGGCTATCGTCGCATCTATTTTGGCCGGTGGTGATTGCATTGATGACACTGCAATCCTTCGAAGCCCAAATGCACAAGTTATCCTTGGTCAGATAATGCCAGCACCATCCACTCTTGGTGTCTTCTTGCGTAGTTTTGAGACCAGTGACATCGCAGATGTTGAACGAGTTGCAGCTTTGTTGCTAAAACGAGCCTGGCTAGCTGGAGCAGGTCCAGGTGATGAGCCGCTCACCATTGATGTTGTTTCCACAATATGTCAGGCATATGGAAACAAAAAAGAAGGAGCTTACTTTGGTTATACCAAAGTAAGGGGGTATCACCCACACCTAGCAGCAGTTGGTAAAACAGGTGACATTCTTGGAATAGTGACACGTGAAGGCAATGCCAATACCGCTCGTGGTGCCGGGGAGTTTGTAACCCAGGTAATCAACAATGCCAGAGCCGCCGGAGCAACTGGTGAAATAACCATGCGTTTTGACTCTGGGTTCTACTCAAGAGCCGTTAGAGACGCAGCTAGTGCGGGTGATGTTCGCTTTTCTATTACAACACGGATGTCCAAGAGACTAAAAGGTATCATCTCCGATATCCAAGAGGATGCCTGGACTTCAATTCCCTACTGGCTTGAAGGTGGAGCTGATGTAGCAGAAGTGAAATATCGCGCATTTGCAAGAGATAGACAAGACGTTCGTCTTATCGTACGAAGGGTCAAGCCTACTCCAGGGTCTCAGCTGGCACTATTTACCGACTATGACTATCACGCATTTATTACCGATCGACAAGGCGAAACGCTCTTTCTTGAGGCTGATCACCGAGCACATGCCCAGATCGAACTAGTCATCAAGGATCTCAAAGGAGGTTCGGGATGGAATCATGTTCCATCCAGATACATGAACGCTAACATACTTATCAAGTTTCGTAAGCAAGAGCCATTTTGGAATCAGATTCGCGGAGTAGCGGATGTGGAGACGCAAACACACATGTATTGAGAAGTCGCTCTACCAAGGACATTTCAAAGTGCCTTCGGTTGAATCGGTATGCGAATTCCTCGAGGTAAAGTTGCTTATGTTCCTCACGTCCGTGGTATGTTCCGTCGATAAATTTCTTGCAGTTCCCTATCAGGATGTTGAGCCATTTGAATGTTACATGTGCTTGTTCGTCTTTGGATAGAGTGATCGAATGCGCTAGTCCAAGGTCTCGAGCACATACCCCGTAACTTGGGTTACCATCACTTATCAGCTTGGTATCGGAATCTAAACGTCTCATAAAAACATCTTTGAATGATTT
>NZ_JXYS01000165.1 GCF_000949295.1 Acidithrix ferrooxidans | reverse complement strand
CCCTCTCTGCCAAGATTGTTGTCACCTAGCTTGATTTTTGTTTCTAAGAGGGCGAAGATGGAATTGACATGAAAAGGTATCCTGCGGAACTAAAGAATAAAGTAGTAGCGGCTCTATATGAGCTCGATAACTCAGAGCCAGCGAAGGCTGGCGCTATTGCAAAGATCGCAAAAGATCACGGTATCAATGCAAACGTTGTCTACCAGTGGAACTCGGAACGTAAAGCCAGAGTCATCAACTCAAGCGAATCAATCAACAAGATCAAAGCTGTTGTTGACACAGCCGCTATGAATGAGCACGAACTCGGTTCATGGTTGAGAGCTAATGGTGTTCTAGCAGAAGATTTAGAGGAGTGGCGAAATACCTTAGAGTCAGCCTTTGACAATAAGAGTGCTGCTAATAGGGCTCACCAGGTAGCCCTTGATAAAGAGCGTAAAGCAAGAGTACGAATTGAAGCTGAACTTCGACGGAAAGAAAAGGCGCTAGCAGAAGCTGCTGCTCTATTGGTTCTTCAAAAAAAAGTACAAGAGATCTGGGGGGAAGAAGGGGACGCCTAGTCTCTCCCCTCTGTATCTAGATCACAACGTTCGAGCTCAAGCTGTAGCTCTAATCAATGAAGCAATAGATGCAGGTGCTAGATGTTACAAAGCCTGTGAAGTTTTGAAGATATCAACTCGTACATTTCGGAGATGGGAATCTGGTGTAACGGATCGCCGGCGAGGAGCTTCTCATAGACGTCGCTCTAATGCTTTATCGGAGGAAGAAAGAGAAAAGATCATCGAAGTGTGTACTTCGAGTACGTACTCGTCTCTTACCCCTGCCCAAATAGTTCCAAAGCTCGCTGATCAAGGCAGATACATTGCATCTGAGAGGACCTTCTATCGAGTACTAAGGGATAACAATCTAAACAAGCGCAGGAGCAGAACAAAGCCGCCGAAGAAGAGAGCAAGACCAGTACACACAGCAGTAAAACCAGGTGACATCTGGACACTTGATATTACTTGGCTAAATGGACCAGCTAGGGGTATCTACTACTACGCCTATGTGATCATCGACCTTTATTCGAGGAAAATAGTTGGCTGGGAAGTATACGAATCTGAAAGCTCTGAGCAGCTAAAGAGAGTTGTAAAGCGAGCAATGGCTAGAGAGAATATGGCCCCGAAAGTGATCCATAGTGACAATGGTTCACCCATGAAGGGGTGGTCACTAGTTGAGTACTTATATGAGCTAGATGTAAATATATCGAGGTCAAGGCCTCGGGTATCTAACGATAATGCTCATATTGAGTCGCTCTTTAAGACGGTGAAGTACTTTCCAAGCTATCCCTATGGAGGATTTGCCACAATAGAAGAATCGCGCAAGTGGATGAGTGAATTCGTTGATCACTACAACAACGATCACCAGCACTCTGGCATCAAGTTCGTAACCCCGCAACAGGCACACAGTGGAGAACACATCGAGCTACTAAATAGAAGGCGCGAGCTCTACGAGGGAGCTCGCAAATCTACACCAGGACGGTGGATCTCGGGTAGGTGCAGAGACTGGAATCCAGTATCAGAGGTGTCGATTATTCCTACGAATAAGTCGGTGGGAGATGAAGCAAAAGGGGGCCAAAGGGAGGTAGCTTAGATTGTGCGAAAGTGACAACTTCCTTGGCAGGCTCCGCACG
>NZ_JXYS01000164.1 GCF_000949295.1 Acidithrix ferrooxidans | reverse complement strand
CCTGAATCCACAGAAATGGACCAGCTTGAGCCCTTCGGTGTGAATCCAAGTCGGTTTTTTGGAACTGATTTAGGTTTGACGGAGGGTCTATGGCTTAAATCTGGTTTCAGAGTGCCAAATATGACCTATTCCCTTTGTGGTTGAGCCTTTTTGGTCATTTTTGAGATTGTGAAATCTCATTTTGGCCATAGTGACCTAATCCCTTGTCTTCTAGAGCAGTTGTTTCAAGTAATATTCAGTGTGTTAGGTAACCAGATGTTCAGGTGATGGCGATCTCAAACTTTCTGATCCGATCAAGAGCCTCTAAGAACTTATCCTTATAGTGCCAGTGTTCTTCAAGATGGAGTATTACTTTTCTAGCTGAACGAGTGATATGTCCTGCGATCTGAAAGTAACACCGTCGAAGCTTTGGTGTGGTTATTACAGTTTGTGTAATAGCGCCTATTCGTGCAGTGAACCGTGCCAGGTTGTGTGCAATTGCACCAAGTTCCAACCAAACGGCATTAGCGTTCATGTATCTGGATGGAACATGATTCCATCCCGAACCTCCTTTGAGATCCTTGATGACTAGTTCGATCTGGGCATGTGCTCGGTGATCAGCCTCAAGAAAGAGCGTTTCGCCTTGTCGATCGGTAATAAATGCGTGATAGTCATAGTCTCTAAATAGTGCCAGCTGAGACCCTGGAGTAGGCTTGACCCTTCGTACGATAAGACGAACGTCTTGTCTATCTCTTGCAAATGCGCGATATTTCACTTCTGCTACATCAGCTCCACCTTCAAGCCAGTAGGGAATTGAAGTCCAGGCATCCTCTTGGATATCGGAGATGATACCTTTTAGTCTCTTGGACATCCGTGTTGTAATAGAAAAGCGAACATCACCCGCACTAGCTGCGTCTCTAACGGCTCTTGAGTAGAACCCAGAGTCAAAACGCATGGTTATTTCACCAGTTGCTCCGGCGGCTCTGGCATTGTTGATTACCTGGGTTACAAACTCCCCGGCACCACGAGCGGTATTGGCATTGCCTTCACGTGTCACTATTCCAAGAATGTCACCTGTTTTACCAACTGCTGCTACTAGTGGGTGATACCCCCTTACTTTGGTATAACCAAAGTAAGCTCCTTCTTTTTTGTTTCCATATACCTGACATATTGTGGAATCAACATCAATGGTGAGCGGCTCATCACCTGGACCTGCTCCAGCTAGCCAGGCTCGTTTTAGCAACAAAGCTGCAACTCGTTCAACATCTGCGATGTCACTGGTCTCAAAACTACGCAAGAAGACACCAAGAGTGGATGGTGCTGGCATTATCTGACCAAGGATAACTTGCGCATTTGGGCTTCGAAGGATTGCAGTGTCATCAATGCAATCACCACCGGCCAAAATAGATGCGACGATAGCCATAGCTTTTCTGCCAACATTTGCTCGTCCAGGACGATCCTCTAGGTCAATGTGAGAATCAAAGAGATCCCTAAGGCCAAGTCTCTCAGCAAGGGTGATAGGGAGTATTAACCCACTGTTGGAAACTGCGTTCGAATCGTCAAAGGTGACTATCAAACGGTCTAAACTACTAGCAGATGCTCGCATCTAAAAGGTGCTCCTTGAACTGGTTGTTTTTTGACTATTACAACCTAAAGTTTACCAGTTCAGAGCACCTTTTCTATGCCAAAATCAAAGTTGATCGGCTAAATTTTCGGTGGATCCAGG
>NZ_JXYS01000163.1 GCF_000949295.1 Acidithrix ferrooxidans | reverse complement strand
TTCCAAGCTTCTGAGCAACAGATTGGATAGCTGCCCACTGTGGGGGATACTCACCTCGATGGTCCGTGACCATTCGTATTGCTCGATCACGAACTTCGGGTGAATACTTCTTTACTCTTGCCATAATGATGACTCCTTAACTCAAGACTAGGAGTCTCCAAGATTTCCGGGGCGTATCAAGTTGCACCGTGTCAGGTTGTGCAGTTGCACCGTGTCAGGTTGTGTGCAATTGCACAAATGGCTAATTAGACCAGTTCCAACCAAACGGCATTAGCGTTCTTGTATCTGGATGGAACATGATTCCATCCCGAACCTCCTTTGAGATCCTTGATGACTAGTTCGATCTGGGCATGTGCTCGGTGATCAGCCTCAAGAAAGAGCGTTTCGCCTTGTCGATCGGTAATAAATGCGTGATAGTCATAGTCTCTAAATAGTGCCAGCTGAGACCCTGGAGTAGGCTTTGTTCTTCCTACGATAAGACGAACGTCTTGTCTATCTCTTGCAAATGCGCGATATTTCACTTCTGCTACATCAGCTCCACCTTCAAGCCAGTAGGGAATTGAAGTCCAGGCATCCTCTTGGATATCGGAGATGATACCTTTTAGTCTCTTGGACATCCGTGTTGTAATGCAAATGCGAACATCACCCGCACTAGCTGCGTCTCTAACGGCTCTTGAGTAGAACCCAGAGTCAAAACGCATGGTTATTTCACCAGTTGCTCCAGCGGCTCTGGCATTGTTGATTACCTGAGTTACAAACTCTCCGGCACCACGAGCGGTATTGGCATTGCCTTCACGAGTCACTATTCCAAGAATGTCACCTGTCTTGCCAACAGCTGCTAGGTGTGGGTGATACCCCCTTAGGTTGGTATAACCAAATCCAGCTCCTTCTTTTTTGTTTCCATATACCTGACATATCGTGGAATCAACATCAATGGTGAGCGGCTCATCACCTGGACCTGCTCCAGCTAGCCAGGCTCGTTCTAGCAACAAAGCTGCAACTCGTTCAACATCTGCGATGTCACTGGTCTCAAAACTACGCAAGAAGACACCAAGAGTGGATGGTGCTGGCATTATCTGACCAAGGATAACTTGCGCATTTGGGCTTTCAAGGATTGCAGTGTCATCAATGCAATCACCACCGGCCAAGATAGATGCGACGCAAGATAGATGCAATGATAGCCATAGCTCTTCTGCCAACATTTGCTCGTCCAGGACGATCCTCTAGGTCAATGTGTAAATCAAAGAGATCCCTAAGGCCAAGTCTCTCAGCAAGGGTGATAGGGAGTATTAACCCACTGTTGGAAACTGCGTTCGAATCGTCAAAGGTGACTATCAAACACTCTAAAGCACTAGTAGATGCTCGCATCTAAAAGGTGCTCCTTGAACTGGTTGTTTTTTGACTATTACAACCTAAAGTTCACCAGTTCAAAGCACCTTTTTAATGCCAAAATCAAAGTCGATCGGCTAAATTTTCGGTGGATCCAGGGTAAGAGTGCCTATGGTTAAATGTTGGGAACCGAGCTAAAGCATCTCAAGGAACTTGAATCTAAAGAACCGTCATCTAAAGAGCATCGTTGCTGACCTAACTCTTGATGTCTCCATGCTTAAGGATGTGACGATAAGAAACTTCTAAACCTATAATCTTACTTTTTTATGGTAGTTCGCAAACTACAGATAGGATCTAGGGTTTCTAAAGAGATGAGCCCGCGAAAGTAGCAGGTAAAAATCGCGCTAAGGGCCGTACAGTAGCGCCTGAGCGCAGATCTAGCCGAAGGACTAACCCCCTTGACACCTAGGGATAGCGCGTCGCTATAATTGAAGGTTGAGTCGGGCCACTAACTCAAACGTGCTGGGGCCATTTTGGTCAAGCGTTTCCACACACTTGTCAATATCTTCTTTAGATCTCAT
>NZ_JXYS01000162.1 GCF_000949295.1 Acidithrix ferrooxidans | reverse complement strand
CAGATGTTCAGGTGATGGCGATCTCAAACTTTCTGATCCGATCAAGAGCCTCTAAGAACTTATCCTTATAGTGCCAGTGTTCTTCAAGATGCAGTATTACTTTTCTAGCTGAACGAGTGATATGTCCTGCGATCTGAAAGTAACACCGTCGAAGCTTTGGTGTGGTGTAACAGTTACTGTAATAGCACGTATTCGTGCAGTGAATCGTGCCAGGTTGTGTTCAATTGCACCGTGCCAGGTTGTGCAGTTGCACCGTGCCAGGTTATGTAGTTACACAAATAACTAACCAGACCAGAGCTAACCAGACCAGAGCCAACCAAACGGCATTAGCGTTCATGTATCTAGATGGAACATGATTCCATCTAGAACCTCCTTTGAGATCCTTGATGACTAGTTCGATCTGGGCATGTGCTCGGTGATCAGCCTCAAGGAAAAGCGTTTCGCCTTGTCGATCGGTAATAAATGCGTGATAGTCATAGTCTCTAAATAGTGCCAGCTGAGACCCTGGAGTAGGCTTTGTTCTTCCTACGATAAGACGAACGTCTTGTCTATCTCTTGCAAATGCGCAATTTACTGTATTTGACGGTATTTCACTTCTGCTACATCAGCTCCACCTTCAAGCCAGTAGGGAATTGAAGTCCATGTTTCTTCTGGTATGGCTGCAATAACCTGCTTCAATCGTTTTGACATCCGTGTTGTAATGCAAATGCGAACATTGCCTTGGCTGGCTGTGTCTCTTACGGCTCTTGAGAAGAACCCAGAGTCAAAACGCATGGTTATTTCACCAGTTGCTCCAGCGGCTCTGGCATTGTCGATTACCTGAGTTACAAACTCTCCGGCACCACGAGCGGTATTGGCGTTGCCTTCACGAGTCACTATTCCAAGAATGTCACCTGTTTTACCAACAGCTGCTAGGTGTGGGTGATACCCCCTTACTTTGGTATAACCAAATCCAGCTCCTTCTTTTTTGTTTCCATATACCTGACATATCGTGGAATCAACATCAATGGTGAGCGGCTCATCACCTGGACCTGCTCCAGCTAGCCAGGCTCGTTTTAGCAACAAAGCTGCAACTCGTTCAACATCTGCGATGTCACTGGTCTCAAAACTACGCAAGAAGACACCAAGAGTGGATGGTGCTGGCATTATCTGACCAAGGATAACTTGTGCATTTGGGCTTTCAAGGATTGCAGTGTCATCAATGCAATCACCACCGGCCAAAATAGATGCGACGATAGCCATAGCTTTTCTGCCAACATTTGCTCGTCCAGGACGATCCTCTAGGTCAATGTGTAAATCAAAGAGATCCCTAAGGCCAAGTCTCTCAGCAAGGGTGATAGGGAGTATTAACCCACTGTTGGAAACTGCGTTCGAATCGTCAAAGGTGACTATCAAACACTCTAAAGCACTAGCAGATGCTCGCATCTAAAAGGTGCTCCTTAAACTGATAGATTTGAATTGTCTTCAAACATCATTCTACCAGTTCAGAAAACCTTTTCTATGCCAAAATCAAAGTCGATCGACTAAATTTTCGGTGGATCCAGGCTAAGACAGGGACTCTTTGGCGAAGATCTCCCAACGGTTATCATGGATAGAGGGATAGCAACTTATGACAACATCGCACTGATTGAGTCCTATGGTCTTAGCTATCTGGTAATTACACGCGCTAATGCAGCTAGACACTATCTAGCTGAACTACGCCAAGGAAAAGATACCTTCTTAGAGATCAAGAACTCCTCCAATGAGAGCATCTACATCAAAGAACTGGGTGATGACCTGGGTGCCAAGGTAGAAGTTGCCGAGGGAGAAGTTGCCGAGGCGGGTGCTGAGGTAGAAGCTGCCGAGTCGGGTGCCGAGATGGATGGCAAGGTGGGAGTTGCTGAGATAGGTGGCCACCTTGGCGTTGAGGTGGATGACAAGAGAGAAGCTGCTGAGTCGGGTGCCGAGGGAGAAGTTGCCGAGGCGGGTGCTGAGGTAGAAGCTGCCGAGTCGGGTGCCGAGATGGATGGCAAGGTGGGAGTTGCTGAGATAGGTGGCCACCTTGGCGTTGAGGTGGATGACAAG
>NZ_JXYS01000161.1 GCF_000949295.1 Acidithrix ferrooxidans | reverse complement strand
ATCGAGAGCAAGGNTTACNTCGCATAAGGCGGGGTGATTTCTCCGATTTTGGCGAATCTGTTCTTACATTACGCTTTTGACAAATGGATGGTAAAGAACTTACCCTATGCCCCGTTTGAACGATACGCGGATGACCTTTTGGTACATGTGAAAACAAAGAAACGAGCCGAAGAGATCCTAGAGGCTATAGGTCAGAGAATGACGCAGGTCAAGTTGGAGTTACATCCACAAAAGACCAAAATCGTCTATTGTAAGGACTCCAACCGTAAAGGAGAGTTCGAACAAATACGCTTTGACTTTCTAGGATTTACCTTTGCACCACGCTACGCCCGCAATAAGTTCAAGCAGCAGTTTAACAACTTCCTGCCAGCGGCTTCAGATAAAGCGGTAGAAGAAATGGGCAGAGAACTTAGGCGGTTTCGTATTCACCTCCAAACAGGCCAAACCATAGCCGAACTCGCCAGGCTTTACAACCCGGTGATCTTAGGCTGGATCAACTACTATGGACGCTTCTACAAATCCAGATTAGGCCAACTCCTCCGACGTATCAATATCTATTTGATTAGATGGGCACGCAAAAAGTACAGGCGACTTAGCATACGAGCAAATGCTTGGAAATACCTATCTCAAATAGCCGAACGTGAACCCAATCTTTGGGCTCACTGGTCATTTGGGGTAATACCAAAAGTCGGTTCGCTAGGAGCCGTGTGAATTGAGAGGTTCACGCACGGTTCTGTGAGAGCGGGGAGGGGAAGTTCCTCCCCGCCACTCGACAGGACACTACTGACCTCGTCTTTTAGTAGTTCCACATCCTTACGGGCACCATATCCCATGATTACAAAATCGTCGGCATATCGAATCAGCCGAAAAACGGCTCCACCATTACGTTTGTGCTTATAACGTGTCCATTGTGAACCTAGTGCTTCCCATTTTGTTGAGAAGTATTCGTCTAGGACCGAAAGAGCAATATTTGCAAGCAGTGGAGACAGGACGCCTCCTTATGTGAAGTAAACGATTATGCGAAGTTGAAAGACATACCCGCATTTCACGGTGGTATTTGGGTCTGATTTACTTCGCATAACGCCATGGTGTTCCAAAATGGAGCGGGAGATCCTTACGATCCCATAGTCCATTGAGGAGGCACTAAATTGATTCCCGAATCATTTTCACAATTGACAACTGACTTAGAAGCCGAGCTATATCGGCTGCACTATACCCAGGCGGCTACCAACTACTATCGCCGCATGCGGGGCCATGTGGGCGGCAACGTTTCTTGAAAGTAAAGAGTCGAGCAGTTCACTGAGGAATTAGGTCTTCGATTCTTGGGGCATGTAGATATTTCCACTACCAAGATTTATGCCCGAGCCGATACCGAGTTGAAACGCTAAGCTCTCGAAAAGGCGTATCCCAACATGATCTCGCCAGATTTGCCCGAATGGAAGGACGATGCTGACCTCCTTGCCTCCTTGACAGGTCTTTCAGAAATTGATACGCGATTATGCGAAGCTAGTGCACCCGTAGATACCCTGTGAAATGCGGGTATGTCTTTCAACTTCGCATAATCGTTTACTTCACATAAGGCGGGTTATGCGAAGCTTCGCATAAGCCTCCTTGCGGAGTGCCGGTAATGGTTCTTCTGTTAATTCCCTCTTCCGAGAGAATACCAGCAGATAGAAATGCCTTGATGAGCGTTAGTATGCGCTTATGTGAAATACGACGTCTAATCCGTGCCATGAGGGCTCCGTGGTCGATCTCGTCAAAGCAAGCTTCGATATCTCCTTCAAATACCCACTCATAACTTCTAGGGGAATTAGCGAAGAAGTGAATCTCAGCAATTGCATCCTGTGCTCGTCTCTTGGGACGAAAGCCATACGAACATGGCAGGAAATCCGCCTCAAAGATTGGTTCCAAAACAAGCTTCAGCGCTGCTTGTACCACCCGATCGGAAGTATTCGGAATCCCTAATCTTCTCATTTTGCCTGAAGCTTTGGGAATCTTACGTTCTCTAACTCGGGTGGGTGTGAACTGGCGTTGTTTCAGACTCCTTCGAAGCTCATCTAGGAACTCATTAGGATCAGAGATGGAAATTGGTGATATTCCATCAACGCCAGGTGTTCTTGCTCCTCTGTTGCCTCTGACTCTGGCCCATGCCACCTGGAGGAAGGCTGGGTCATAGACGAGGTTATACAAATCGCTAAAGACACGCTCCTTATCATTAG
>NZ_JXYS01000160.1 GCF_000949295.1 Acidithrix ferrooxidans | reverse complement strand
CCATTCACTTAGCAATACCCCAATCACCCTTCCATCACTGAATAGCAACGGTGGCCCAACTCAAACAATTGCAATCGATCAAAACTCGCCCGCCTACAACGCGATCCCAGTTGATACTGGCCTCTGTGGTCCTACGGCTACTGTTGGAAAAAGCTTGGTTCCAAATGGTATAACTGTCCCATCAACAGATCAAAGGGGATACCAAAGACCAGAATCAAGCAACCCTAATTTTTGCTCAATAGGTTCATATCAATACACCTACGCACCAATAATCACGTCGATTAGTCCAAGTGGTACATATGCCCCTGGATCAGTTGTAACAGTTACAGGAAGTAACTTCTTCAATACAAAGAACTTATCAGATATAACTGGCATCACCATCGATAACGTAGCTGTAGTTACCTACAGCGTCAACTCAAATACCTCTATAACACTGACAGTTCCAAGTGGAATTATAACTTCTACCGACTCTCCACTTGTGATATCCAATAGCGATGGACCATCACTTGCCTACAGCATCTCAACAGTTGCGAGTCCGTCAACCCTTTATGTTTCACAGAAAGGTAGCGATAAAAATAACACCACATGTATTCAAGTTACGCCGTGTCTAACAATTGCAAATGCAATTACTAATGCAAATAACGGTGACACCATCAATGTAGGTTCATCATCTGCAACTAGTCCCTTCCGGGAGGCAGTGACTGTCAGCAAAGACCTCACGATTACTGGCCAAGGTGCAACAACTACCTTCGTAGGAGGAACGAGTAGTTCGTTTGTAAGTGGCTCCGTCTTTTCAATCAGTTCTCACGTAACAGCCACCATAACAGGCATGACCATTCAATATGGCGGCGGGAACAACAACACCACCAACGGCGGCGGCATCTACAACAACGGCACTCTCACCGCCTCCAACGACACTATCGACAACAACAAAAGCAACGGCAGCAACGGCGGCGGCGGCATCTACAACAACGGCACTCTCACCGCCTCCAACGACACTATCGACAACAACAAAAGCAACGGCAGCAACGGCGGCGGCATCTACAACTCCGGAACCGTCACCGCTACCAACGACACTATCTCAGGCAACGTGGCCGGCTTTGGCGGCGGTATCTACAACAACTCCGGCACTCTCACCGCCACCAACGATTCCATATCGAACAACTCGGCCTTCATCTCCGGTGACAGCTACACCTTTACCATCGCAGCTGTCAACAAAGCTGGCACTGGCACCTACTCGCGCTCTTCGAATTCGGTGACCCCCAACTCAGTCCCGGGTGCCCCGACCGGTGTTGCGGGAACCCCAACAAACGTTGTAGCTACAGCTGGTAATGGATCTATAACCATTACATGGAATCCACCATCAGAAGATGGTGGATCATCAATAATTGGTTATTCAGTTACACAGATAAATGTAACTACCAATACAACAACCAATGTTTGCTTATCTTCAGATATATCTATCACGACTACCTGTAGTGTTACTGGCTTAACTAATGGAGATAGCTACACCTTTAGCGTTAGTGCTATCAATTCTTCTGGCGCAGGAACAGCTTCTTTGTTATCTGCTTCTGTAACCCCAGAACCACCATCTGGTTTACTCTCAAGCAACCCTAGTCCCAGCATCAGTCCCAGTATTACCAAGGGCTACTGGCTAGTCGCAGCAGACGGTGGCGTCTTTAGCTTTGGTGATGCAAACTTCTATGGCTCAATGGGAGGAAGAACACTCAACAAGCCTGTAGTAGGTATCACATCAACCCCAGATGGTAAGGGCTACTGGCTAGTCGCAGCAGACGGTGGCGTCTTCAGCTTTGGTGATGCAAACTTCTATGGCTCACTTCCACCTAAGTCACTCAACAAACCAATAGTAGGAATAGCCTCCACCCCAGATGGCAAAGGCTACTGGCTAGTCGCAGCAGACGGTGGAGTCTTCAGCTTTGGTGATGCAGCCTTCTATGGCTCACTTCCACCTGCGAAGCTAAATGAGCCAGTAGTTGCGATCGGCGATTGATCGAGTCGCCAATTCTGCCATCGATATTGGTTGAACCATAATCTCCCTAACCCCAGTTTCGACTGAATTC
>NZ_JXYS01000159.1 GCF_000949295.1 Acidithrix ferrooxidans | reverse complement strand
GTCACAACTTTTATGTCAAAACTTCCTAAATTGCACAGAAAGCCATTTAGCGGTTATTCAAATTCAAAGAAGGTATCTTTTGCAAGATCTACTTTCGGTGTCATCTCATTCGTAAGTAGATCATTTAAGAGAATTGCCCTATCTCTTATCTGTCTAGTAGGTGCTATTGGATTTTCAACGATATCACCAAGTGGTGCCTCTACTGGTACCACTTCCTCAAATACAATCCTTTATGCAGCGGCAAGCTCAACTGGTATAGGCAACTGTGCTGACGCAAACGATGCATGTGACCTTGCAACTGCACTAACCAAGGTAACCGCAGGTGAAACAATCGACCTCGTAACGCCAGGGAGCACCAACTCCTATGAAGGCAACTTCACCCTCAATACAAACGGTACCTCACTGACCGCACCAATCACGATACAACCTGCTCCTGGGGTAACAAACCCAACTCTTGATGGAAATAACAGCGGTACGGTCCTAACAATCAACACCAACGTATACGTCAACTTGATTGGAGTAACGATTACGGGTGGACAAGCAGCAGGGGGCGGCATCAACAACTCCGGCACTCTCACCGCCACCAACGACACCATCTCAAATAACAAAGCTTACGGCGGCCAAGGCGGTGGCATCTACAACTCCGGTACCCTCACCGCCACCAACTCCACCATCAGCAAAAACAGTGCCCTTGGCGGCGGCCAAGGCGGTGGCATCTACAACTCCGGTACCCTCACCGCCACCAACTCCACCATCAGCAAAAACAGTGCCCTTGGCGGCGGCCAAGGCGGTGGCATCATGAACTTCGGTAGCCTAACCGCCACTAATGACACCATCTCAAATAATTCGGCCGACTATGGCGGTGGCATCATGAACTTCGGTAGCCTAACCGCCACTAATGACACCATCTCCCATAACAGTGATGGCCTCGGCGGCGCGATCGAAAACGGTGGCCCCACCTTCACCCTCGCCGCCTCAATAGTCGCCGATCAGGCTTCCGGCCCCGATTGCGCTGGCTCTTTGCCCATCACTGACGCTGGCTACAACTTGGCAGACGGTTCTTCGTGTGGCCTAAGTTTATCGAACCATTCACTTAGCAATACCCCAATCACCCTTCCATCACTGAATAGCAACGGTGGCCCAACTCAAACAATTGCAATCGATCAAAACTCGCCCGCCTACAACGCGATCCCAGTTGATACTGGCCTCTGTGGTCCTACGGCTACTGTTGGAAAAAGCTTGGTTCCAAATGGTATAACTGTCCCATCAACAGATCAAAGGGGATACCAAAGACCAGAATCAAGCAACCCTAATTTTTGCTCAATAGGTTCATATCAATACACCTACGCACCAATAATCACGTCGATTAGTCCAAGTGGTACATATGCCCCTGGATCAGTTGTAACAGTTACAGGAAGTAACTTCTTCAATACAAAGAACTTATCAGATATAACTGGCATCACCATCGATAACGTAGCTGTAGTTACCTACAGCGTCAACTCAAATACCTCTATAACACTGACAGTTCCAAGTGGAATTATAACTTCTACCGACTCTCCACTTGTGATATCCAATAGCGATGGACCATCACTTGCCTACAGCATCTCAACAGTTGCGAGTCCGTCAACCCTTTATGTTTCACAGAAAGGTAGCGATAAAAAGTAACACCACATGTATTCAAGTTACGCCGTGTCTAACAATTGCAAATGCAATTACTAATGCAAATAACGGTGACACCATCAATGTAGGTTCATCATCTGCAACTAGTCCCTTCCGGGAGGCAGTGACTGTCAGCAAAGACCTCACGATTACTGGCCAAGGTGC
>NZ_JXYS01000158.1 GCF_000949295.1 Acidithrix ferrooxidans | reverse complement strand
ATCACTCCGATGTTGGTGGCACTTGCTACCAACAACTATCAATCGAGACACTAAATGGATGTATCAATCGTCCTGATAGTCACCACAAGATTGAAAATAGTCATTCGACTCAATAGCCCCAAGAGCACTTGGTCTATGATTTGATGGACCTTGAGATAACAAGAGGATCATTCCAAAGCTGAGAACCCAATCCCAATCACAGGTGATCAGTGATTGCCAAAATGCACTCTGAGATATTTCTATTACATATTAAGATCCTATGACTACAACAAGTCCTAATGGACTGTGGATTTGTGGACCAAGAATATTACAGGTAGTCAAATTTGTAACTTTCGCCTACCGAGTTGAAATCGGCGACTCTTGGTCAACAAGACCCACAGCCCGTAGCTACTACTAAATCAACAAAAAGTTCTTCCTTTCCTAATCATCAAGATGCTGCCGTAGCATTAGCCCCACTTCCTAGAACCAACAGTCCAATTAATTCGAAGACCAATACTTATGGATCATGACCGTTTGGGCCAAAGACTATAACTATGAAGCCATAGAGCCTCGAGTTGATCCATGGATATACGACAACCAGTGCCTTGCCTAAGCCTGAATCCACAGAAATGGACCAGCTTGAGCCCTTCGGTGTGACTCTGAGTCGGTTTTTCGGAACTGATTTAGGTTTGACGGAGGGTCTATGGCTTAAATCTGGTTTCAGAGTGCCAAATATGACCTATTCCCTTTGTGGTTGAGCCTGTTTGGTCATTTTTGAGATTGTGAAATCTCATTTTAGCCATAGTGACCTAGTCCCTTGTCTTCTAGAGCAGTTCCTTCAAGTAATATTCAGTGTGTTAGGTAACCAGATGTTCAGGTGATGGCGATCTCAAACTTTCTGATCCGATCAAGAGCCTCTAAGAACTTATCCTTATAGTGCCAGTGTTCTTCAAGATGCAGTATTACTTTTCTAGCTGAACGAGTGATATGTCCTGCGATCTGAAAGTAACACCGTCGAAGCTTTGGTGTGGTGTAACAGTTTCTGTAATAGCACGTATTCGTGCAGTGAACCGTGCCAGGTTGTGTGCAATTGCACCAAGAGCCAACCAAACGGCATTAGCGTTCATGTATCCAGATGGAACATGATTCCATCTAGAACCTCCTTTGAGATCCTTGATGACTAGTTCGATCTGGGCATGTGCTCGGTGATCAGCCTCAAGAAAGAGCGTTTCGCCTTGTCGATCGGTAATAAATGCGTGATAGTCATAGTCTCTAAATAGTGCCAGCTGAGACCCTGGAGTAGGCTTTGTTCTTCCTACGATAAGACGAACGTCTTGTCTATCTCTTGCAAATGCGCGATATTTACTGTTTTTGACGGTATTTCACTTCTGCTACATCAGCTCCACCTTCAAGCCAGTAGGGAATTGAAGTCCAGGCATCCTCTTGGATATCGGAGATGATACCTTTTAGTCTCTTGGACATCCGTGTTGTAATGCAAAAGCGAGTATTGCCCGCACTAGCTGCGTCTCTAACGGCTCTTGAGAAGAACCCAGAGTCAAAACGCATGGTTATTTCACCAGTTGCTCCAGCGGCTCTGGCATTGTTGATTACCTGGGTTACAAACTCCCCGGCACCACGGGCGGTATTGGCATTGCCTTCACGTGTCGCTATTCCAAGAATGTCACCTGTTTTGCCAACAGCTGCTAGGTGTGGGTGATACCCCCCTTAGGTTGGTATAACCAAAGTAAGCTCCTTCTTTTTTGTTTCCATATACCTGACATATCGTGGAATCAACATCAATGGTGAGCGGCTCATCACCTGGACCTGCTCCAGCTAGCCAGGCTCGTTTTAGCAACAAAGCTGCAACTCGTTCAACATCTGCGATGTCACTGGTCTCAAAACTACGCAAGAAGACACCAAACCTAGATGGTGCTGGCATTATCTGACCAAGGATAACTTGCGCATTTGGGCTTTCAAGGATTGCAGTGTCATCAATGCAATCACCACCGGCCAAGATAGATGCAATGATAGCCATAGCTTTTCTGCCAACATTTGCTCGTCCAGGACGATCCTCTAGGTCAATGTGTAAATCAAAGAGATCCCTAAGGCCAAGTCTCTCAGCAAGGGTGATAGGGAGTATTAACCCACTGTTGGAAACTGCGTTCGAATCGTCAAAGGTGACTATCAAACACTCTAAA
>NZ_JXYS01000157.1 GCF_000949295.1 Acidithrix ferrooxidans | reverse complement strand
CCATTTGAATGTTACATGTGCTTGTTCGTCTTTGGATAGAGTGAACCAGTGCGCTAGTCCAAGGTCGTTTTCAGCACATACCCCGTAACTTGGGTTACCATCACTTATCAGCTTGGTATTAGAATCTAAACGTCTCACAAAAACATCTTTGGGTGATTTAGCAGTGGTATCTTTGATTACTTCCATGAAGCAATGAGTAGGAGCACCATTGCTAATCGACACTCCAATTAGGACATTGGTTTGTTTTGTTCCCTTTCCTCTTCTGCCTTCGCCATGGCTCTCACCACCTAAAAAGAACTCATCTACTCAGGCGTTTTCTCCAAGTTTATATAAACCATTTCGGTCAGTCATTGCTTTTCGTAGCTTATTTAGCATCAACCAGCCAGTCGAATAAGATACTTGAACGAATTTAGCAATGGTAGTAGCCGAAAGACCACGCTTGTCGTTGGACAATAGATAGATAGCGGAGAACCACTTGGATAAAGAGATATGGCTTCGATGGAAGATGGTTCCGGAGGTAACGCTAGTTTGACGGTGACAAGATTTACATTGAAAAAGTGGAGCTCGAGATGCTGCATTTCTTCGATGGTTTGGCCTGATTAAGGTAAACTGGTCAGAGTCACACTTTGGGCATCTAAATCCCTCATAGCATAAGCAATTTGATCAAATGATCTTCACATGCTTCCTCTGAAGCGAAGCGTACCATAAAGCCTGAGATATCCACCATGCCTCCTTTATCGAACATCTGTTCTACTAAAGATTAGCTCCAATCTGGTCTCGGTGGAGGCGAAACTTACGAAACTTGATAAGTATGTTATAGTAAACTTCGTTTAAGAGTGCTCAGCTGGAGAGTAGCAGTAGCGAGCCCCAAGTGGTTGTCTTGATTCGGTGCGAGTAAGCTCGGATTGGTGTCCTTTGTTGGATGGTATTGCAATGAGCTAAGTCGCTCCTTCTAATTTGGTGCCTTCGCATCTAAATTCAAAACGAGGTTTTTACTGTTTTAGGGCTCGTGCGATTTGTTCATGGAACTTTGTCAGTTGAATCGTTTAATTGCCAAGATTGCTTTGCGTGATAGTTCCAATTGTGCCTGATTGAGCACGATCTTTTTCGGGTGTGGAAAGTCTATCTCGATGGTGAGAATCCGCTTTTTGTGAAGCTGTCGATTTGGTTTCTGAGAATGAGTCAAGAGAATTTGAGTATGAGCTGAGAACGGCGATGCCTATGATTTGCAATTTGGCGATATGATTGGTTTCGACCGTTCGGCTTAGATTTTAGCCCAACCTACCGACGAAGATGGGGCTCTGATCTCGAATCTCGCCTTTTCGTTGGTGTCAGCTATCTATTGGGGTTTAAAAGATTATATGGGCTTTAGGGTTCTCAAGTATATTTTCGCGCTGCTAGTCGGTGGTGTTTTGTTGGGTGCGGCAGCTGTTTTGCTAATTCCGGCAGTAGGTAACCTTTCGATCTTGAAAGAGCCAGGAACGTTTTCATCTCCGTTGGTCCTAAGACCTCTTTCTGTTCCCTCTAAGATTCTCGATTCAAAAGGGAATCTGCTTTATGAAGTTCAAAATGGGCAATATCGAACTCCGGTGACCTTGGCACAGGTACCGCCTTTGGTTCGCTCGGCAATTTTGGACGTTGAGGACCACACTTTTTACCAACACGGAGCGTTGGATATTCGCTCCATAGGACGGGCTTTGATTGCGGATTTTTCGGGTGGTGGAGGACTGCAAGGTGGGTCCACTATTACCCAGCAGCTAGTCAAAAATGCAATTTTGACTCCACAGCGTACACTTTCGCGGAAATTCCAAGAAGCAATACTCTCCTATCGTCTACAAGGCGTCATGTCTAAGAACCAGATCTTTCAGCGCTATCTCAACACCATCTATTTCGGTGAAGGTGCTTACGGGATATCAGCTGCATCTGAGACCTATTTCGGTCTGCCTATGAACAAGCTTGATATCGCTCAGTCGGCTTTACTTGCCGCTTTGATTGAAAATCCCAGTGGCTATGATCCGTTTTATTATCCTAAATATGCTCTTTTCCGACGTAACCTTGCGATTGATCAGATGCTTCAATATGGAACGATAACCAAGGCTCAGGATGTTGCTGCTAAGGCAGAGCCGCTTCCTACGGTTTCGCACCGTTTGGTCTTTAGTTCCCCATCTTCTTTTGTTACAGAAGTTATATACCGCATTGAGACCGGAGCTAAGTACAGTTTTCTAGGAAGCGATCCCACCCAAAGATATGCGGCACTTGCAAACGATGGCTACGTAATTAAAACAACACTTAATTCGACAGATCAAGCCGCTGCCAATAGTGCTGTTGCAAGAGTCCTACCGAATACAAATGGGAAGTTCACCTCTGCAATGATCTCGATGAATCCTTCAAATGGCAACGTGGTTGCTATGGTGAGCGGAAATCCCACTAAGGGAAGTGGAGGCTACAATGTTGCGACCGGACGCGGAGGGACTGGTCGGCAGCCAGGATCGTCATTTAAGATTTTTACTTTAGCTGCAGCTCTTGAGCAGGGCTATAGTCCTAATGATATTATTGACGGTACGGGTCCTTGTAAATTCACTGTTCCGAATACGAAGCCCTTTCCTTACATTGTCTCCAATGCCGAACCTGGATACGGCCTTATGACAATAACGGATGCGACAGCTAATTCAGTTAACTGTGCTTACGTTCGGCTTGGTGTCAAAATTGGCCTTCAAAATGTTATCAATACTGCAAAGGTGATGGGTGTAACCACTCCTCTCTCAGCAGTTCCTTCGGTTGTGATCGGCTCTGAAAATGTAACTCCGCTTGAAATGGCGACTGCCTATAGCGTCTTAGCAAATGGTGGATACCTGCATCCGGCAAGGTTTGTAACTTCGATAAAAGATTATTCGGGCGCCAATGTTTATAGCCCGGTGGTTTCCTCTCGACGAGTTCTTTCTGCGAGAATTGTCGCGGTTGAAGATCAAATTCTTCAGCAGGTCGTTATTAGAGGAACTGGAACTGCAGCACGCCTCTATGGGCGGCCGTCAGCGGGAAAGACTGGCACGACCGATAATTTTACCGACGGATGGTTTGATGGCTTTACGCCTCAGCTGGTTACGACGGTGTGGATGGGAGATCCTGCTGGGTCTGTGCCGATGTTTGATGTTGGTGGAGCACCTGTTTACGGAGGAACCTATCCAGCGCGGATTTGGCACGATTATATGACTTCAGCATTGGCTTCTTATCCTGTGGTTCAATTCCCATACGTCAACCCTGCTTGGATACCGCCTTCTAAGTTCATTGTACCGATTGATTCGCCAGGCGCGATTACCTCGCCAGTTGGCACTACAACGACTTTGCCAACCACTATTACAACTTCGCAACCCGTTTCGTCGACAACCACAAGCGCTGTTGTTCCCCCCACGACAACTGCGACAACTTCTACGACAACTGCGGTTACACCTCCGACAACTACGACAACTGCGGTTACACCTCCGACAACTGCGACAACTGCGGTAAGTCCTTCGTCGTCGCAACCTGGTTAGTAATGATAACTTTTTGTAGCCTTTGAACTAGACGGAGTTTTAGCGTGGTTATCAGCGGTGTGGTTCTAGCGTTGCAATGGTTAGGGTGATAGGTAAGCGTATATTGATGAGGTCGCCAAAGTATGAGTTCAAAAAGTTTTTCTTTGAGTGCTGAGGATATCGAGGGTCTCTACCTTATTTCTGATTTGGCTAGCCGCGCCCATCGAAATAATTTGCGTATTTCCAACGGCCCAGAGGCTTCCGATTATAGATCTAAGGCTCAAAACTATAAAAAACTTAAAGTAAAAGCTGAGATTTTGGTTGAGGAAGAGAGTGCTCTCGAAGAGGAGCGAAAGATGCTCGAGAGGGAGTTGGACCGCTTTTCTACATCCCTAAAGGTCTCTCGTCAACGTCTTGACGGTGGACAGAACCTTGATTATAAATCCCTTCCAGCCCTTCGACTCGAGGTTGCCAACTTGGAAGCCAAAGTTCTTGAGTATACGGGTGCAGAACTGGGAATGATTGAGCGGCTCGAGGAGCTCGCGAGGGATCGATCAAAATTAGAAACTATGGTCAAGGAATTGGCTCAGGAGGCAATTGTTGCAAGAGATAAGCTAGAGGAGTTGCGACGGGATGTGGCTTTGCAGGATGGGCTCTTGCAGGAGGAGCTGACTCAGGCCAAGATTAAGGCTATGCCCGAGGTTATCGCATTGATCAATAGAGTGCCGTCTTCGGTCATAGACAAGGTTGCCTATGTCGTCGATGGAAGTTGCTCTGGATGTCGTCTCCGGCTATCTTCGAGTCTCGGTGATAGGATTCGGAGATTTAGCTCCGAAGTTCATTTTTGTGAGGATTGCGGTCGGGTTCTGCTACCACCAAGAGGGTAATCCTTTTAGGTGGCGCGTTTTTTAGGCTTTAGAGGGCCCGGTTCCACCATTGGTAACACAAGCTCACCAGATTTGTAAAAAGAGGCCATTCGATGGCTGTTGGTGCAGAGTTAACCTGTAGGCGGGGTTCTGTTTGAATCATGAGATTCGCGGTAGCCATCCATCTAAGCGATCTACCCGGAACTCGACGAAGTTTTTATTCATCGCGACGGGCCGCCACTAGTTCCAATATGATCTTGCTTCGGGTGGGGTTTACATAGCCGCTTTGATTGCTCAAAACGCTGGTGCGCTCTTACCGCACCGTTTCACCCTTACAGATCGATCGTTTAGTTTGTTGGTACAAGTTGCACGATCGATTGTGCGGTATACTTTCTGTTGCACTTTCCGTCAGGTCACCCTGCCTCTAATTGAGCACCTTGCCCTGTGAAGCCCCGACCTTCCTCAAGCATAACAATGCTCGCGACTACCCGGTTAACTCTGCCCTAGATACTCTAGTTCGGGATTTTCTTTATTTCGTCGAAGCACTGATTCTATATTTTTATCATTGGTACAAGGATTTAGAGAGATGCGAAGTTGATAGTTCGATAGATTTGTCGCAGAAGCAACTTTGGATATTTCTAGGTACCTAAACGATCGCGATAATGTGCCATTCGCTGTCTCAGTCATGCGAACGAAAGTTTCAACCTGAGTTTATGAAGCGCATTGAAATTGCTTTAAAGATTTCAAGTGATGGTTTTGCAAAGTATGGCTAGTTACGACTTGGATTTACCTCGCTAGTTACTTTCTGACTTGATTTGCAATCAGATGAGATGAAAGATTGAAAGGCGCCGAAAGCTTTAATCAATCATTCGTAAGTCCCTAGAGCCCGAGTTTTCGAGAGATCCAAAGGAGAGCACATTCAATTTTCAACCTTTTAGGCGTTTTATCAATGGCTGGCATCAATGGCTAAGAGATCCGGCTAAGGATAGCGCTTTGTCGTATCAGTAGTGTCATTGAATTTAGGCCGGAGTTTGACCGTAGCGCCTCTGGAAGG
The DNA here is from genome assembly GCF_000949295.1 of Acidithrix ferrooxidans. Taxonomy (GTDB): domain Bacteria; phylum Actinomycetota; class Acidimicrobiia; order Acidimicrobiales; family Acidimicrobiaceae; genus Acidithrix; species Acidithrix ferrooxidans. The sequence goes on along the minus strand of NZ_JXYS01000157.1, from coordinate 3,597 downwards.
GCTGGTACTTTTGGGTCAGTTGATATTTCTCCGTAATGGGAAAGATGAGATACGTGTGCAAGATTACTTAGAGTGATATTAGAACCTTCTTATCTTTGGCCTACCTAGCTTATCATCACGATAAGTAGTATTATAGTGATGATTAATGGTAACGGATTACGATTTCAGCCAAATATTGAGTGGCTCCAAAGAGGGTGATGTTGATTCATTAGCCCAACTTTGGAAGTGGTTTAATCCAATGCTAGTGAAATATTTAGCTGTAGTAGCCCCCACCTTGGCTGACGATATCTCTCAGGACGTTTGGATTTCAGTTTCCCGCTCGGTCAAGGGTTTTGAAGGTACCTCGAATTCTTTTAGAAACTATCTACTAACAGTTGCAAAGAACAAGGTGACCGACTACCGCAGAGCAGGTATTCGTGGGTCACGCCTCATCTCAAGGATTGAAACCCAGGTACATACAATCTCTAATGATAGCTTAGAGATTGATCGGATTGGAGACGGCGAACTGATCCAGGTGCTCCAGCGGTTTCTTCCACCGGCACTTGCCGAAGTAGTTTTCATGCGCTATTTGATTGGTATGAGTGTTGACGAGGTGGCGGTTGTGATAGGCAGGTCTCCTGAAAATGTTCGGGTCATCTCTCACAGAGGTCTTTCGCGTTTGCGCGAACTTTACGGCGCGAGAGTTCCAGGCGTGGTTGCTATGGTTGGGGAGCCGCAGTAATTCATCTCATAATCTCTCAAGGGTTCTATGTTGATCCAAGTTGATGATTTGGCACCGCTTGCTCGCTTCCCCCCCTCCTGATTTGTAGGTAGGACCAAATGGAGACCGAGAAGCATCCCATGGAACCTAGGGGAAAGGTAATGGTTATTAGGCACCTGTGAATTGATAATTTAATTGCTCGATATCTCCTACCTAAATGAAAGCAATTTCATGGTTTTCATAGGTCAAGGCATGTAGAAAATAGGATCCACGTCAGATATCGGTCAATTTTGAGATGAGGCGTTTGGGTAAGGGCCAAATCCAGCTTGGGTGCGCAGTCGGTAGTTCTCTCCTTAGCAGAGATCGATACCTTACTCAGATAGAGATTCTGGCCTCGAGGGCGACTTGTAACTGGTCTGCTTTAACCTGGATCCACCGAAAATTTAGCCGCTCAACTTTGATTTTGGCATAGAAAAGGTGCTCTGAACTGGTAGAATGATGTTTGAAGACAATTCAAATCTATCAGTTTAAGGAGCACCTTTTAGATGCGAGCATCTGCTAGTGCTTTAGAGTGTTTGATAGTCACCTTTGACGATTCGAACGCAGTTTCCAACAGTGGGTTAATACTCCCTATCACCCTTGCTGAGAGACTTGGCCTTAGGGATCTCTTTGATTTACACATTGACCTAGAGGATCGTCCTGGACGAGCAAATGTTGGCAGAAAAGCTATGGCTATCATTGCATCTATTTTGGCCGGTGGTGATTGCATTGATGACACTGCAATCCTTGAAAGCCCAAATGCGCAAGTTATCCTTGGTCAGATAATGCCAGCACCATCTAGGTTTGGTGTCTTCTTGCGTAGTTTTGAGACCAGTGACATCGCAGATGTTGAACGAGTTGCAGCTTTGTTGCTAAAACGAGCCTGGCTAGCTGGAGCAGGTCAGGTGATGAGTCACTCACCATTGATGTTGATTCCACAATATGTCAGGTATATGGAAACAAAAAAGAAGGAGCTTACTTTGGTTATACCAACCTAAGGGGGTATCACCCACACCTAGTAGCTGTTGGTAAAACAGGTGACATTCTTGGAATAGTGACTCGTGAAGGCAACGCCAATACCGCTCGTGGTGCCGGGGAGTTTGTAACTCAGGTAATCAACAATGCCAGAGCCGCTGGAGCAACTGGTGAAATAACCATGCGTTTTGACTCTGGGTTCTTCTCAAGAGCCGTTAGAGACACAGCCAGCCAAGGCAATGTTCGCATTTGCATTACAACACGGATGTCAAAACGATTGAAGCAGGTTATTGCAGCCATACCAGAAGAAACATGGACTTCAATTCCTTATTGGCTTGAAGGTGGAGCTGATGTAGCAGAAGTCAAATATCGCGCATTTGCAAGAGATAGACAAGACGTTCGTCTTATCGTAGGAAGAACAAAGCCTACTCCAGGGTCTCAGCTGGCACTATTTAGAGACTATGACTATCACGCATTTATTACCGATCGACAAGGCGAAACGCTCTTTCTTGAGGCTGATCACCGAGCACATGCCCAGATCGAACTAGTCATCAAGGATCTCAAAGGAGGTTCGGGGTGGAATCATGTTCCATCCAGATACAAGAACGCTAATGCCGTTTGGTTGGCTCTGGTCTAATTAGCTCTGGTCTGGTTAGTAATTTGTGCAACTGCACAACCTGGCACGGTGCAACTGCACACAACCTGGCACGAATAGGTGCTATTACAGAAACTGTAATAACCACACCAAAGCTTCGACGGTGTTACTTTCAGATCGCAGGACATATCACTCGTTCAGCTAGAAAAGTAATACTCCATCTTGAAGAATACTGGCACTATAAGGATAAGTTCTTAGAGGCTCTTGATCGGATCAGAAAGTTTGAGATCGCCATCACCTGAACATCTGGATACCTAACACACTGAATATTACTTGAAGGAACTGCTCTAGAAGACAAGGGATTAGGTCACTATACCCAAAATGAGATTTCAGAATCTCAAAAATGACCAAAAATGCTCAACCACAAAGGGAATAGGTCTTATTTGGCTCTCTGAAACCAGTTACGAGCCATAGACCCTCCGTCAAACCTAAATCAGTTCCGAAAAACCGACTCAGAGTCACACCGAAGGGCTCAAGCTGGTCCATTTCTATGGATTCAGGTTTAGACAAAAGATGGCTCTTGATTCTGCACAGATAGAGAGTCAATACTGTGCTTCTGTTTGCATCTTACATGGGTGTTGTGAGGCCTTGCATGGTTCTTGCAGAGGTTAATTGGAGCTTTCGATCTGGTTATCTGAGTGCTGACCCTTTAGGAGTCCCTCTCTGCCAAGATTGTTGTCACCTAGCTTGATTTTTGTTTATAAGAGGGCGAAGATGGAATGGTCATGAAAAGGTACCCCAAAGAACTAAAGCAAAAAGTAGTTGCAGCTCTATATGAGCTCGACAATTCAGGAGATGCTACACCTGGTGCTATCGCCAAGATTGCAAGGGATAACGAAATCAATGCAAACGTTGTCTACCAGTGGAACTCAGAGCGCAAGGCTAGTGCAAATTCAGCCAGCGATAAGATCAACAAGATCAAAGCTGTTGTTGACACAGCTGCGATGAATGAGCACGAACTCGGTTCATGGTTGAGAGCTAATGGTGTTCTAGCAGAAGATTTAGAGGAGTGGCGCAACACCCTAGAGTCAGCTCTTGACAAAAAGAGTGCTGCTAATAGGGCTCACCAGGCGGAACTTGATAAAGAACGTAAAGCTAGAGTACGAATTGAAGCTGAACTTCGACGGAAAGAAAAGGCGCTAGCAGAAGCTGCTGCTCTATTGGTTCTTCAAAAAAAAAGTACGAGAGATCTGGGGGGAAGAAGGGGACGTTTAGTCTCTCCCTCAGA
>NZ_JXYS01000156.1 GCF_000949295.1 Acidithrix ferrooxidans | reverse complement strand
CTCGTNGGCNGCGNCAGATGTGTATAAGAGACAGACCCAGTGGGCCGCTCAGGAAAGGCTAAGGTCGTACGCCTGAGATGAACGAGCGCGGGAAGTCAGACAACCCCATATTACCTACGAAGCTGTCGAACAAAACCGGGGGACCGGTAGCGGAGTGGAGGAAAGGAGGTAGTGGAGGAAAGGGGGTTGGCCAAGGGGAACACGACCGACCTAACACGCCCCGGACTCAGAACCGGACCCACTTGCGGACAAGGTGTGTCAAACGGGCTGGATCGTGTGCGCGAAGTAGCAAGAAAGGACAAGCAAGCAAAGTTCACAGCACTTATTGCACCACATCGACTCAGACCGCCTGAAGGCCGCCTATTTAGCGATTAACCCGAAGGCTGCGCCATGAAATCGATAACGTGACATGGCACTCCTACGAAGAGAATCTGAGGGAGAACCTCGAGGATCTTCTTCAAAGGGTCCACAACGGTGCCTAACGGGCAAGCCCTTCTCGTAGGGTATACATACCAAAACCAGATGGACGACAACGCCCACTCGGTATCGCAACGCTGGAGGACAAGATCATCCAACGTTGGGTGGTGGAGGTATTGAACGCTATATACTAGAAGACTTTCTCGGATTCTCCTACGGGTTCCGACCATGACGTAGCCCCCACGATGCGCTTGATGCGCTGGCGGTCGGGATCTTAGAGAAAAAGGTGAACTGGATACTCGACGCTGATATCAGCGACTTCTTCTCCAAGTTGGATCGGACGTGGTTGAGGAAGTTTCTCGAGCATCGCATTGCGGATAAAAGAATCCTGCGACTGATCGACAAATGGTTGGCCGCAGGAGTCATCGAGGATGCGAAGTGCACAAAGACGACCGAAGGATCAGCACAAGGGGCATCGGTTTCACCACTGCTCGCTAACGTGTACCATCATTATGTCTTCGACCGCTGGGTCCGACAGTGGAGATACAAGCATGCACGGAGCGACATGATCGTCTCGAGGTTTGCCGACGACTGTTGCCAGCAACCTATTTTTGACCCACCCCACCCATTCATGGTAGTGCGTTTGAGCAGATTGAGATATCGCTGGTTGTAGATTTTTGAATTCTCTTGGGTCAAAGTCCACTGCGATAACTGACATTTGCCACTGGGTTAAATCTTGACTGGTTGAATTGGATTGCTTGGAAAACTTATCCATTTAGGCGTTAGGACTTAGGCAAGGCACTGGTTGTCGTATATCCATGGATCAACTCGAGGCTCTATGGCTTCATAGTTATAGTCTTTGGCCCAAACGGTCATGATCCATAAGTATTGGTCTTCGAATTAATTGGATTGTTGGTTCTAGGACGTGGGGCTAATGCTACGGCAGCATCTTGATGATTAGGAAAGGAAGAACTTTTTGTTGATTTAGTAGTAGCTACGGGCTGTGGGTCTTGTTGACCAAGAGTCGCCGATTTCAACTCGGTAGGCGAAAGTTACAAATTTGACTACCTGTAATATTCTTGGTCCACAAATCCACAGTCCATTAGGACTTGTTGTAGTCATAGGATCTTAATATGTAATAGAAATATCTCAGAGTGCATTTTGGCAATCACTGATCACCTGTGATTGGGATTGGGTTCTCAGCTTTGGAATGATCCTCTTGTTATCTCAAGGTCCATCCTCGATTCGACGGCAAATGTGTGGAATGCGACCCTTAGCTATCTTTTTCGATCGAGGGGCCAGAATGAGGTGCTTATCCAAAATGTCCTAAGACAAATGTCGACACAGGATGCTGAAGCGACCTAGCCCAGGAGATACCTCAGTTCCACGATGAATACTAATTGTACGTAGCATTCGAAGACGTAATGGAAGAGCACAGTGTATTAGATATATGATTTTGGCCATGGCCCGTTTCATTCAAAGTTGTGGAAAGTTCAGGGCGTCACATATTTCCAAAAGTGGAGCTGGCAGGTGGAAAAATTGCAGATTCTGATTTTGGGGTATCGTCTGTCTGGTACCCACCGGATGAGACTCCTCGCTGTCGGCTAGGCACTGCTGGCCGCCAGTTGTGGCACCACCAGTGGGAATACGCCTGCTGGTGAGTCTGTGGCGACCACGATCAGCAGAACTGCGTCTTCTGGGCTCAGTCTGAGTGTCTCTCCGGACACCGGTCTTGTCGGCGGTCAGCAGCTGCAGGTAGGCATATCCGGGTTCCCCCATGATGCCACTGTCATGGTCTACCAGTGCGCAAGTGCAGCATCGGCCACCAACTCGAATACGTGTAGTGGCTTTATCTACCTGTATACCGCAAGCAGTGGAGGTGCATCGGGGCTATTCATCGCGCAACCGTCGGTGGGTGGCGCACAGTCGAAATCGACGTGTCAGGATCAGTGCGTCTTGGTTGGCATGGTGATCAAGGAGGGCGCAGGAGTTCCTCCTAGCCCACCACCGATGGCTACGTCTCCGTTGTCATTCTCAACCACGGGGACGCAGGGCCTCAATGGTGCATCTCTACAGGACTTGAGCTGGATAAGTAGAACCGAGGGTTGGGCGATGGCCTCCCAGCCATGTGTCACAGGTTTGTGCGTCCGCCTCGAGCACACCACCGACGGTGGGGCGCATTGGCAGCCGCTACCGGATCCACCTGCCCTGGTCCAGGGCGGTCCAGTCAATTTTTCCCAAAGCAGTCTGCGTAAGCCATGTACGTTTCGCGAGTTCAAAAATCGGGTACCTGTTTGGGCCTGGACTATTAATGACCACCGATGGAGGTCATACCTGGCAAGTGCAGCACGGCCTGAATGTGGAGACGTTGAAGGTATCGAGTGGCAGGGCGTACCGAATCGCTTACAGCCAGACGGGGTGTCCAGGTCCGTGCGCGCCAACCTTGCAAGAGTCAGAGCCTGGTTCCACCTCTTGGAAGACACTGATAAGCCAGCTCACCAGCCCGGACCGCAGCGCCACAGCGCAGATCGTCAGCTCTGGTTCAGCCATACTCGTTGCCCTATATGGCAGCTCCGCGGGACCGGTATTGGCGCAGGCTGTTGTCTACCGCTCAACCGACAACGGTGTTTCATGGCAGCCTATGAACGATCCATGTTCTGGTCTTGGCCCTAGCGGCAAAGGGCAAGAGGAGGACCTGATTGATCTGGCCGCAGCACCGCAAGGCCACTTTGCCGGCCTATGCAGTCCACATAGCGGGTTCGCCACTTTCGTAGTCAGCTCTGCCAATGACGGCCAATCCTGGAATATTGCCGGAATTCTGCCGAAGACGCAGGATCTGACCCAGATTGCTATGGTAAGTCCCTCTGTCATTGTCGTCTCCACTGGTTCAACCGGGGGCAGTGGAACTTTCACGGCCCGACTCCTGGTTTCGACTGACGTAGGCCAAAATTGGACTACCGCAGCCACCGATACGCAGCAGATCACTCAAATGGGTATTCCGGCTTGGCTGGGAGTCGAGACTTCACTGGTCGGTAGATGGATCAGTGGCCCCCACTCCATATGGAGGACCAATGATGGCGGACTGCACTGGACGAAAACCGCCTTCAGCTGAGTCCTATTGTTCGCCGATTCCCTAAACATTATTGCGCTGGTAGGTGTTGGTTTATCGTGCTCAACTCTCATGGCACGAAAGCGGGTATCGGGTCGCCTACGAAATCCGGTGCGGAAATCTAGGGCTAGTTGCCTAAACCCAGCGCAATCTCTAGAGCAGAGTTGAAGGCTTCTAAAGCCACAGGTCCGAGGCATCCACGTCTTCTTGTCAGCATGGTCTTTGGTAATGTGAAGATATTGTCGCAGTTTATCGCTGATGTGTGAGAAAGTCCTTCTTCGCGACCAACCTCAACTTCAGCGACATGGCCTCGGTATTTCGAGGTCACCAGCACGCAAACTAGGTTGGTAAGGAGAGGAACTGCGGTATCTCTAGTTGCAATAACAACTGGGTGCCTACCCACTCCGGGTATTTCGGCATCCCAGATTTCCCCTCTGAAGATCACTTATTGCTTTCAATCGCTATCGTTGCCGAACTTATCCCCAACTTTGCGATCAGTTCCTGCTCGTCAGGGTCTATAGCCTCGTAGCGCTTCCGGTACGAATCCTTTATTGCCTCTTCAGAGTGATGGCTCAGCCATTCCCGTACAGCTCGAGATATTATCGCACCTCGGTTAGGAGCGACCCCACAAGCCACGGCATTGTCGATGGCTTGGACAACATCTTCGTCTAGGCGAGCTGTTATAGGCTGACTCATGAATACAAGTATACACATTGTACACACTGAATCCTCCAATGAATGAGAGAAATTACATATGGCGGGTGTGACGGTTGCAGTTCTCATAGATTTACGAACCGTGACGGATTAGCGTCCGTAACATTTTCGAAAAGGTTACAACTTTTAGGGGCATCTAACAGCGTAGGTTGAATCTGAGCTGGGCAATGGCACATGTGGTTAGAGCTTGATCGGTATATGCAGTGGCGGCGGCTTCAAAAGCTGGTTCGGCAATTGCTGCGCCTTGTTCAATTTCTGAGATGTAGGCCGGTCGCGCAAGTATGAGCGCCTCGGCAAATTCTTTATTGGTGTTGACTGCTTTGTGAATATCTCTTTTGAACATGTATGCAGGATTATCAGAAGTTGATGCGAAATTGCCTTTGTGAAGGTGGCATTGGGGCTGGAATAGGGGAGAAATTCAAAGACTCTAATGTGACCACACCTTTGCAGTTCTAAAACGCATAAAAATTAGAGGTGTCGTTTCATCGATAGCCCTTCAGAAAATACTGAGCATTTTCATCAAATAGGTTGCTTCAAGATGTCAACCGAAATAGCAAGAGTTTCACTTTGCTACGCTTTTGCGAGAAGCCCCTTTTAGAATGTTTTCCCCATAATATTTACCGAACCATTCCATGTGTCACTGCCAGAGAGGCTCGACTTCATTCCGTAAAAAATTCGACATATTAGGTTCACTGGCATTACAACAATTGAACGCCATGTGGGTCAACTTCCATAGACCTTGGAGACTCGCAACACGCTTATTAGTCCAACCGGAGCATGAGATACCTGTGTACTAGAAGGAAAGTCACCTATTCCACGTTGGCCCGCGGGAAATAATCTAACTTCAGTCGTTTTCTGATCAGCAATACAACCTGAAACGTTTATTGGCTTGGCGACCTCTATCGAAACTTGAAAGTTTCCAGTCTTCATATTGCCATTAGCAGCGGCCGAAAACAGCTTCTCACAGGAGCTTGAGTCATACCTAATGGAAAGCTTTCGACTAGTAGAGCCGCTCAGTTCCTGCCAATTAACTGACTCCACCACGCTAAGGGGCTCAATAGTTGGCCCTACAACCTTGCCTGCGCAGGGAAGCGGACCTTGATTCTTATAAACCACCGAATTGCTCTTTGAATTACCATTAATAATCACTGCAGTATATATCTGGTCTATTTCCGTATTTGGGCTTGCTTTCTGAGAGGAAACGCTCTGAGCTGGACAGCCAGTTGTACCTCCCCAGGCAATACCTATCCAAGCGGGCGTACCAGCAATTGCAGGTAACCCATGAGGCAGTGTCATAGAGCGGATCGTCGCTAACCCATATCCCAAGATGGCAATCTGATGGCTACCCTGGACAGCCGAAGCTGCTTTAAATATTGACTCTGACTCGCTCCAGGATATATTCGACTTTGCGTTTGCATTACCTTTTTGAATGGGTGATATTGAAAGGTTTCCCAAGGCAACCTTTTGGACATATAAAGTATTTGAAACCGCACTTCTGCTGGGTAATCCTGCTTTACTGGAGGCAGCCGTATTTCCACAGTCAGAAACCATAACACCTGGAACTAATAGCAGCAGAAAATAAAGTTTCAATGGCCATATTTTTCTATTCACTGGCACCGCAACAGGCCCTTTTCATCTCATCGCAGAATAGCCCCATTTCCCCCACTCTCTAAGCACTCGTTACAATCCCATTGAATCCCCGGTGAGACTGCAAAGTTCGGTCTGCAATTGGTTCAAATGTCATAGGATAAGTCCCCAAGCCCCCCACTGTTGGAAGTTCGATATATCGGATATTGGGAATTACCTAGAGCCCAGCCGTTCTGGCCCGGCGCAAATGCCATCGATAATATGCCCTGGTTTGCCAAAGTGGACGGCAGGGTGTAGCGAACAAATGAATGTCCGCCATTAGAAGTGTGATAGAGATAATTACCGGCCCATACGTAACCGTCTTGAGTGCTCAGGAAATCAACCCCACCAATGGTTTGCCAATTTGTGACAAATTCATTCCAAGATTTTCCTCCGTTGGTTGAGTTATAGAGGTTCCACTCCATTTGGTAGACGTTCTTTGTCGGATTATTGGTAGCAGGAACCTTGGTTCCTCCCAATACCCACAGATCGTTTTTAGAAATTGGATCGACAACCAGTGGTCTAAAAGGAGTACTCACTTTATTCCAGCTAGTGCCCGCATTAGTTGTCCGGTCAATTGCCGCTGAACCGGCCGGACCATTATTGTTGGCAACGACAAAGCCCAAACTGGAATTGACAAACTTCCCTTGAAGCAAAGACCATCCCTTGGGAAGTGGAATCCGTCTCCAGTTCGTGCCACTGGTACTCTGATAGAGGCCACTAGTTCCAAGTGCCAAAAGCTTTTTTCTAAGGGGGTCAATTTCCGTAATTCCGGTAGGAGCATTGCCAAGTCTCTGCACTGAGCTGGTGTTACCTATTGTTGAAATCCCCTGACTAGGCGATAGCGCGTACAATCCGGTTGCACCTTCGAAGATGCTTTGCGCGCTATAGGGAGGATAGACAAGTGTCATCCGTCCTGAAGAATTGGTCTGCCAGAAATTGGAATTTGCTGTTACAAACGAAAAGTCTGTTCGGCTCCAGGCGGAAAAGCCCACCACATTGCGTAGAGAGTGAGCACTCATTGGAGTTTTGCTCATAAGGTTCCAAGTCAGCCCACCATTGTCGGTGGCATACATGCCGGAGCGTGCAAGTGCCATAAAGCCCAGTTGGGGTGAGATGAATTGAAGCTGCGTCACATAGCCAGTGGCAGGCATCACTCCGCTAGTAACTAGGGTCTGACTACTAGAGAATTTAGATTGAGCCGCCAGGCTCCAGCTTGATCCCCCATCTGTCGTTTTGTACAGATACTTATTCTCTGAGCCTGCTGAGGGTTGGATTCCAACCAGTAGCCATCCATCACTAGGTGAACTAAAACTAAACGATCCGTATGTAGCTGCGGAATAGAGCGGGGATGGAATGAGTGACCAACTTATGCCACCATTTACGGTCTTGTAGATTCCAGCTGAGTATGGCTGGGAGCTAGAACTGGGAGTGCGAAGCATGGCGAATCCGGTAGTTGGAGATAGAAACTTTATTGTTGAAATCGAACCGGCAAATATCTGATTCCAGGAGTTGCCACCATTTGTGGTTGAGTAAATATAGTTATTCGCTCCTCCATTGACCGGACGTGAAACGAGATAGCCGATTTTATTAGTGACGAAATCGATTGAAGAAACTGTACCTGGTACAGATGAAAGGTCTTTCCAGCTGGTACCTCCATTTTTGCTCAGCAAAATAGATGAGGTGGGACCCGAACCATTCTGCTGTGACACGTAAACAATCGATTTAGAGAGATAGAAAGCATCATTTACCTGCTGTGGAACGTTCTTCCCAGCCACGATCGACGAAGACTTGTTGGCCGATATTTGAAGGGTGCTTTCATGCTTTATGACGGCAGTGGTAGAGGTAGATGGATTCGGGGACGCTGCCGAAGTGCTACCGCATGCTGCGATTATCAGTCCAAAGCTGAGCAATAGTGCAGTCCCTGGCTCTCTTCGCATCAATACCTTCCTTGCTAAGTCGTTTTGTATGTTTTAGCTAAATTAGTCTTACCCGTGGATTTGATATTCCGGCGACGGTTCTAACTGTATGGGGTCCCGTCTCACTTCAGAAAGAGCTCACCTATTATCTCAGATTAACCTTCAATTGGACGAAGCAGGGTCTATGGATCAGTTGTTTAGATGGAGCGTTGGAGGCTTTTCTTCTTTTTCTTGATCGGTTTGGTTGCTTGTTTGCTGACTCCGGAGATCAAGTCTTTCAGAACCTCCACTTCGGCCTCTAATGCTCGGATGCCTTCTGGGCTTATTTCCACCATGGTCTGCGGTTTGCGCCCGGAATAGCCCTTCTCTACAATTACCAGACCGGCATTCTCAAGCACCTGGATATGTCTGCTGAGATTCCCATCTGTCAGTCCTGTTGACTGATGAAGGAGGCGAAAGTCTGCCCTTGATAGTTCATAAAGAACCGCAAGGATGGCGAGGCGACTTCGCTGATGTACTGCATCGGATAAGTTGATTACTGATTTTGGAGTTGTTGAGTCTGACATTGGTCATTCACCTTTAGGTTGATCGAGGCAATTTGGCTGGCGGTATTTGGTTTCTTCTGGCTCACCTAGACAACTAGCTGCAACAAGCGGCGGTCTTCTTCGCTTGTAAAGAAGTGCCGCTCCAGCAACGAGAACTAGTCCGGCAGCCATATCACTGATCGAGTCTGGAGGTATCCAGATATTGAGTCGGCTAAAGAACTCACTAGAGCATCTAGAGAGTGCGATTCCGACGAAGAAACTTAGTCCTGCAAATAGAGCAAGCATCTGACTGCGGGCTGCAAATCCAGCAATGCAGATAATCACCGCCACAGCTAAAAGGTGGGAAAGCTGACTTGGAAGACCCAATTGATCTGAAGCCAAAAGCACAAATACGCCGATAAGACCGGGAAGTAAGTAAGTGAGCGTAAAAGTCCGCAGACGACCACTGGAGTGCTGGCAAAGAATCGGAATAGTCAGGTGGCGTGATGGAAGCGATGTTAGGAAACCCCAACCAAACAGACGGAGCCAGAAGCCCCGTCCGTAAGGGCGGGGAGGTTCACCTGCTCCGGCCGAATAGAAAGGTCAATACCCAAACGGTTTGCTTGACTAATTTTGTCAAGTGCTCTAGTTCCCAATGTATCAGTGTCAGGGAATGATAAATCAACGGCTAAGGAAATCCCCGCACCCAGGATGAAGACATCCGGTGCCTCCTCGTCCCACGCACCTGTCGAGGTTGCGAATCCAGGTGACATCAACCGACTTCCTTACTACTAAACCTGGATCCACCGAAAATTTAGCCGATCGACTTTGATTTTGGCATTAAAAAGGTGCTTTGAACTGGTAGAATGATGTTTGAAGACAATTCAAATCTATCAGTTTAAGGAGCACCTTTTAGATGCGAGCATCTGCTAGTGCTTTAGAGTGTTTGATAGTCACCTTTGACGATTCGAACGCAGTTTCCAACAGTGGGTTAATACTCCCTATCACCCTTGCTGAGAGACTTGGCCTTAGGGATCTCTTTGATTTACACATTGACCTAGAGGATCGTCCTGGACGAGCAAATGTTGGCAGAAAAGCCATGGCTATCGTGGCCTCCATTTTGGCCGGTGGTGATTGCATTGATGACACTGCAATCCTTGAAAGCCCAAATGCACAAGTTATCCTTGGTCAGATAATGCCAGCACCATCCACTCTTGGTGTCTTCTTGCGTAGTTTTGAGACCAGTGACATCGCAGATGTTGAACGAGTTGCAGCTTTGTTGCTAAAACGAGCCTGGCTAGCTGGAGCAGGTCCAGGTGATGAGTCACTCACCATTGATGTTGATTCCACAATATGTCAGGTATATGGAAACAAAAAAGAAGGAGCTTACTTTGGTTATACCAACCTAAGGGGGTATCACCCACACCTAGTAGCTGTTGGTAAAACAGGTGACATTCTTGGAATAGTGACTCGTGAAGGCAACGCCAATACCGCTCGTGGTGCCGGGGAGTTTGTAACTCAGGTAATCAACAATGCCAGAGCCGCTGGAGCAACTGGTGAAATAACCATGCGTTTTGACTCTGGGTTCTTCTCAAGAGCCGTTAGAGACACAGCCAGCCAAGGCAATGTTCGCATTTGCATTACAACACGGATGTCAAAACGATTGAAGCAGGTTATTGCAGCCATACCAGAAGAAACATGGACTTCAATTCCCTACTGGCTTGAAGGTGGAGCTGATGTAGCAGAAGTTGAATACAGGGAAATACAGGGAAATATCGCGCATTTGCAAGAGATAGACAAGACGTTCGTCTTATCGTAGGAAGAACAAAGCCTACTCCAGGGTCTCAGCTGGCACTATTTAGAGACTATGACTATCACGCATTTATTACCGATCGACAAGGCGAAACGCTCTTTCTTGAGGCTGATCACCGAGCACATGCCCAGATCGAACTAGTCATCAAGGATCTCAAAGGAGGTTCTAGATGGAATCATGTTCCATCTAGATACATGAACGCTAATGCCGTTTGGTTGGCTCTGGTCTAATTAGCTCTGGTCTGGTTAGTAATTTGTGTAACTACATAACCTGGCACGGTGCAACTGCACAACCTGGCACGGTGCAACTGCACAACCTGGCACGGTGCAACTGCACAACCTGGCACGGTGCAACTGCACAACCTG
>NZ_JXYS01000155.1 GCF_000949295.1 Acidithrix ferrooxidans | reverse complement strand
CCTGGACGTTTCCTCCAAGTTTATATAAACCATTTCGGTCAGCCATTGCTTTTCGTAGCTTATTTAGCATCAACCAGCCAGTCGAATAAGATACTTGAACGAATTTAGCAATGGTAGTAGCCGAAAGACCACGCTTGTCGTTGGACAATAGATAGATAGCGGAGAACCACTTGGATAAAGAGATATGGCTTCGATGGAAGATGGTTCCGGAGGTAACGCTAGTTTGACGGTGACAAGATTTACATTGAAAAACGTGGAGCTCGAGATGCTGCATTTCTTCGATGGTTTGGCCTGATTAAGGTAAACTGGTCAGAGTCACACTTTGGGCATCTAAATCCCTCTTTCCACCGCAATTTGATCAAATGATCTTCACATGCTTCCTCTGAAGCGAAGCGTACCATAAAGCCTGAGATATCCACCATGCCTCCTTTATCGAACATCTGTTCTACTAAAGATTAGCTCCAATCTGGTCTCGGTGGAGGCGAAACTTACGAAACTTGATAAGTATGCTTTGAAATGTCCTTGGTAGAGCGACTTCTCAATACATGTGTGTTTGCGTCTCCACATCCGCTACTCCGCGAATCTGATTCCAAAATGGCTCTTGCTTACGAAACTTGATAAGTATGATAATCTTTGCCTTGGCGAGACGAGAAAATGATCACTAGGTGATTTGAAGGAAGTCAACTCAGACCACCTCAAACCAACTCTATTGACTCTGAACTACTACATGGATGTTCAACTAAACAAAATCATGCTAAATCACCACTAACAATAAATCGACAGAAGTGATAGCAAGAATCACCGATCGCCATTTAGATCTCTCTAAGAACGATTTGTCTGTCATCCAAAAGTTGTAGGCCACCTTTTAGCACTGCGATTCCAACTAACAAGAACAAGAGCCAATTGCAGAAGGGAGATACCACAAGGCCGATTCTGTTTTCTTTGGCCATCTCCAATTCGCATCGACTTGTTTAGATCTAATAGGCCAGAGCCTGGGGTAAACAAAGATGCCAGAGTTATTATGCCTGACTAGGGGCACAAACTATTCATCTATGGTCATCTATGGTCATCTATGGTCACCTAAGAGTGAGCGAGGACTATCGAAAAGCCTGGTCGAACCACAACTTATCGAACCACAACTTTCGGATGAGCCCTGAAATCATCCCTTGGATCATTGGTCGAATCAAAAATCGCGACTTTACTTATCTAACATGGAAAACAACTTTGCAGTGAGAACTGAAGGTCTCACTAAAAAATATGGTGACAAGATCGCAGTTAACTCCGTTGATCTTACGATACCTAGAGGCGTCGCCTTTGGCTATCTTGGCCCCAATGGCGCAGGAAAGACCACTCTGATAAGGATGCTGCTTGGTCTTACGCCATCCACATCCGGGCAGATGTGGATGCTAGGCGAAAAAGTCCCCGAACACCGCTCTCTGGCACTTGCTAAGGTTGGAGCAATCGTAGAGGAACCTCGGTTCCACGAATATATGA
Source organism: Acidithrix ferrooxidans (assembly GCF_000949295.1). Taxonomy (GTDB): domain Bacteria; phylum Actinomycetota; class Acidimicrobiia; order Acidimicrobiales; family Acidimicrobiaceae; genus Acidithrix; species Acidithrix ferrooxidans. The sequence continues at coordinate 14,187 of NZ_JXYS01000155.1, read as the reverse complement.
CCGCGCTAGAAAACCTACGCATCGCTGCAGCAGTCCGCGGACCCGAAGCGGAGAAGCGAATTGGGGAATCGCTCGAACGGGTCGGCCTTGGCGAACGATCAAAAGACAAGGTTAAGTCGTATTCATTGGGGATGCGACAACGTCTAGGAATTGCTCGATGCCTATTGACTGACCCCGAGCTCTTGATTCTAGATGAGCCAATGAACGGCCTGGATCCTGCTGGAATAATGGAATTTAGACTTCTGATTCGAGCATTTGTTGGCGAGGGTAGAACCGTTGTCATCTCTTCTCACCTACTCGATGAGATTGAAAAGACGTGTGATGCTGTCTCAATCGTGGACCAAGGACAAATCATCCGCCAGGGAAATCTCTCCGAGATGTTCGGAAATCCATCGGGCGAAGTTGAGATAGAGGTCGGAGACAGCGAAGGTGCCCTTAGCGTACTCTCCCGCCTCTCCTATGTTTCAAGCGTCGAGTTGGTTGGGAAAAACCAACTGAAATTTGAGCTCAACCCCGAGGTAAAGCCATCGCAGGTCAACTCGGATCTGGTATTGGCGGGCGTATTAGTAGAAAAATTCTCACCGACTCGCAAGACTCTCGAAGACGAGTTCCTGTCGATTACCTCAAATATGGGAATTCACTAGAAAGAAAGATAAACAAATGTGGTTTCTAAGAAAGATGGTCTCCTCGGAGGTACTTAAACTTCGTCGGAACCGAGGGCAATTTTTAACTGCTCTACTCCTCACGGTTGGCGTTGTCATCGTCGACTTTGCAGTCGCAGAGGGGCTACACCTCTACAACTCGACTTCACATGGCCCAGCTGGTGGGACCAGCAACTTCCATAACCTAATCACGATTCTAACCTTCATAGGTTCGACTGCAGCGATTATCATCGGGGCATATGCCGGATCAAGCGACGAAAGCTCGGGGGTATTTCGTGATCTTGTGGCAAGTGGACGATCCAGGACTTCGCTCTATTTAGCTCGAGTGGCTGGAGCAATTCTGTTTTACCTGCCATTTCTCATCGCCGCCCTCGCCTTGGGTATAGTTGGAACGATTATCTTCCACGGTAATCTTCCCAACCCAACAGCCGGTGACTTCTTTAGGAATGCAATAGTGACAATTGCAGTGACCATCTTTTATCTCACCCTCTCGCTCGGCTTTGCGAGCCTCACACTCTCACGATCCATCACAGTTGGGGTTCTGTTAGTTTGGGTACTCTTTGCTCAACGACTAATTGCAGCGATCACTTTTCTTGGGTCATCCAGGAAGGCGCTACCTTTGGTTGCTCAACACGCGCTCAACTCGGCTCGAGGCGGACCATTTTCGGTTCCAATCAATGAAGGCGTTATAACAGCCGTGATAGTTCTTATAGTATGGTCAGCAGTCGTGCTGGGGCTAGGCGCGGTGCGAACTGTCAGAATGGATGCCTAGCATCTTAAACAATGGGAATTTCAACCGACAAGATCTTATCTAGATCGCCCTACCTCATTGGGAATGGAAAGCGCCGATCGACAATCGCTTTCGGCGCTTTGATCGCCTTTTTGATGATCGTGAACGTCGCAATTATGTTTCACGAGCTTGGATCGGTGTCCTCCACTAAGCAAACTGTGGTAGTCATCTACTCAATGGCGGGGTTGATCGGCATTGCCCTACTTTCGCTATCTCGACGATGGCCAACTTTTACGGTGGCCATCGTCTTAGTGTTTACAGTAATAGAACGATCATCTCAATACCAGACGGTCTATCCAATTCCACTTCTTATTGGAATCTTCGCCTTTTCGGTCCTTAAGCCACCAAAGAAGATCATCGTGATGGCTGCGGTAGTTACCGTGGCATATTTTATTGATTCGGTAGCACTAGGTATTGGTCACTATTTGGTAAGAGGCGCCTTAGCCGCACTCTCAATTGTTGTTCCGGTTTCATCATTTGGACTTTGGATTGGGACAAATCAAGCCTACGTTAAAGAACTTCGAGACAGATCGGCGCAGCTAGAAAGAGAAAGAGAACTTTTAGCCGCTCAAGCTGTAAATGATGAGAGGGTTAGAATCGCCCGAGACCTCCACGATGTAGTAGCTCATCACGTCTCGCTAATGATAGTCCAAGCAGGTGCGATCAGGGAGTCGCTACCGCCTGCATCTCCACTTAGGGATTCGCTTGATCAGCTTGCAGATACCGGGCGAGGAGCTATGTCTGAGATGCGCCGCATGCTCAATGTACTTCGAAATGACCGAGAAAATTCAATACTTCCTCTCTCGCCAGCACCCGGAATACACGAGATAGAAGCTCTAGTTAGCCGAGCGAACGATGCCGGTTACGCGATCAACTATCGAATAAAGGGCCAAGCGATAGATTTATCAGAGACCCTAGGAACAACGGTCTTCCGGGTAGTCCAAGAATCTCTAACCAATATCGTAAAGTACGGTATCGGAGTAAGTGGTTTTGTAGAGATCGAATATCGAGGCAAGGAACTTGCCATAACAATAGAAAACTACGGACCGTTTCGCCACCACCTAGGGGGCGATGGCCATGGAATCGCTGGAATGAAAGAACGTGTAAACCTGTTCAACGGCTCTCTCGATGCAGGATATGCATCCGATGAAATATTTCGAGTCGAAGCTCAGATTCCACTTTCCAAAAAGGGAGAACAAGTTGATTAAAGTGGTCATAGCAGACGATCAGCCCCTCATGCGGTCGGGATTTAGGATGATCTTAGAGGCCCAGGAAGATATCAAGGTTGTCGCAGAGGCTGGTGACGGAGCCACGGCGGTATCGTTGTGCGAAACATATCATCCAGATATTGCACTCATGGACATAAGAATGCCCATTTTGGACGGCCTCAAGGCAACACGGCAAATAAAAGATACCAAAGTTCTAATTCTTACCACCTTCAATCTTGATGAATACGTCATAGGCGCACTTCGTGCAGGTGCAAGTGGCTTCCTTTTAAAGGCTGCCACTCCCCAAGAATTAGTGAGATCTGTTCGAGCAGTAGCTGCTGGAGATGCCGCCCTAGCTCCAGAGATAACCCGATTGGTCCTTGAAATGGTCCGAGTCCCCCAACAAGATGAAGTGATTGCAAATCGTGCGATAGAAGGTCTAAGCGCTCGTGAGATGGAAGTCCTAAAACTTCTAGCGCAAGGAATGTCGAATTCAGAAGTTGCGGAAAGACTTTTTGTCTCTGAAACCACAGTAAAAAGTCACGTATCTCACCTTTTAGCTAAACTCGGTCTTAGGGATCGTGTTCAAGCCGTCGTAATGGCCTACGAACTCGGAATCATACGTCCCGGAGAGAAATGAATACCAGCAGGATCATCGATAAACGATAAAAACTGATTATTGAATTCCATGAATGACTTTCGATGGCACAAAAGGCTCGTCCCAAACCATCGCTATCTCCAAAGCGGTCGCCGATCTTGCCCGTCTCACGCTAAAATGGAGGAGACCAGCGCCCTCGTCATCTGGTCGCCCCACTCTACAGCATCTAAATAGACCAGTTGCAACTTTGAGATAGGGATATTGTGTTGGCTAGCAAAATCATCCTCGAGTTCGCCGCTGCCCAAGAATCCGAGCTGGAGAAATTCTGCCTCAGCCAAAATCTTGCCCAGATCACCCTCAAGGAATAGAGCTGCTGAAGCAACCTCTGGATCAATCGGCAGACCAGCCAGGACCTCCTGCACCGGCACCCCCAGCAAAAGGTCGAGACTTGAAAGCAGACCAGTTGTATATGCAGCATTGGCTAGCTCTGGATCTACGAAGATTGCTAGTTGCTCGCAAAGGCGAGCTCTAATAAGCGCAGTCGCAATACGCTGATCGGGTATGTTCGCGGGCTCCACCAAAAGCATCAAGGTAACCCAGGTCTGCAACCTTCTCCAGCCCAGCAAAGCAATCGCCTCATTTAGAGATCTAATCGATCGCTTCATACCGTAAAATGATCCTTCGCTCGCACCTTGAAGAACCCTATAGGCTAAGGCCGGATCTCTCTGGACAATGCACGCAACCTCATCTAAAGTCGAAGCGGGTTTATTGAGTTCCGCTGCTAGACGAATATTGGTAAGATTCGCTGGAGCAAGAGTCCTTCCTTCAATTAGCTGGGGCCTCGAAAGGACATAACCTTGAAAAAAGCTAAAACCCATTTCAGTGAATCTCTCTAGTTCTTCCCAGGTCTCCACCTTTAAGGCGATGGTATTGATATGGAATATTTTAGCTACCCTAATCAGCTCTGTAATCTCGTCATCACTCCACCTTTGAATATCCACCTTAATAAAATCCACAACCTCCAGGAGCTTCTCTACACCATCGAACCACTCAAAATCATCTAGAGCTAGTAAAAAACCTTCGTTCGAAAGTCTACGTAACGCTATAGCCAATTCATCGTCTTGTAGAATTGTCCGAGGGATCTCGAGCACGGTACGATCCGGGGGGAAAACTATAGGCACCTCCCCTGCTATGATGCGATGATCGGCGTTGAGAAACAAAAGTGCCTCACCGGTAATCCGTTCGATTCCCAGGACAAAGGCATCGACCATCAATTGAGCCGTCATTAGGTCCCCTTTGTCTTGAGAAGCCATAGGGCTTCCTTTCAGCCTCCCCCGAAACAACAATTCATACCCAACAACTTCAAGGAGTCGATCAAATATAGGCTGACGCGCCAGTATCGATTCATTACTCACGGCCGTCTGGTCCATATGCGCATGTGCAAAACTATCCATTTGTTCATTGTCAACCAAACCTTACGGTCTAACTTCATCGCATTCCAAAATTAATCCCAAAAATACAACTTTCTTACAACGAACATCGGAACTACCGAGACTTTGAAGACCCAACTCCATATGTGAATTTATCGGCAAATAAAGCAGTTTCATAAATGATATTAAAACCATATACATCAAAAAAAGTTTGTCATCCACGGAACTCCCGAATAAAAGTCACTAAAAATTTAGGCGGAATAATAAATGCCTTGGCCTTCAAAAGGATTTGTTCAAAGCCATCTTCAAATGACATGATTCAAAATGATCGGTCATATATCGGCCCATGTCGAACTTCTTAGCGGCTTAAACCTCTAAATCAATTCTCGTGCAATTTGGCTTTGGGGGAATTTTGCGGTGCTACATTGAAGATGAACAAATATACCATACAGTAAAGGCAGCATATATATTTGGCGCGCTGTCGGTCATGAATTTTTTTTATTGAACACAAAATCGAAAGTTTAAAAGCTCTTTGACGTCGCCGACGTTGCATACAAAAAGATATCAAGATAGCAAAAGGGGCCGGACGGGCACATTATCATTTCGATATTCAGCAAAGTCTGGCGTCACCATGGCCAACAAGCTAACCTATCTAACCGATTTAAAGTCAACACAAATGGCTTATGAACCCAATATCGCCTCCGTCCCAAATAAACTAGCAAACCATAATGTCTACTAATCTAGAAAATAGTAACAAGCAAACCAATCTTGATAATTGCTAAAAGCAAAAATACCTAAAACTAAAAAGTAATTATTAGGTCAGTAATTAGATACTAGTTCTTAGGTTGAAGCGAAATGTAGCAAGAAAAACTCCTCCTAAATACACGCAATGAAACATATTCCTATGTAGAAATCGATAAAATCTCCTCAATCAGGGCCATCTCTAACCGACCAATCGGTCATAAGTGTAGGCATAATCTTATAAATAAACACTTTTTGGCAACTGCCGAGCATAGCAAAAACCATCGATCGATAATCACGGCGAGTCGGGGTCAACCGGTGCTAAACAGCCAACCCCAAAGATGCGAACCAATGGGTCCAGATAAAGATGAAGGGTTTCGATCAATTTAACTATCGTCGTCTAAGGGGTGGCCCTTTTCTTCTTAAAAAAACGAGTTCCAGGCACGCATCTATCTGGTGCTCGATTGAATAGATGGCGCTTTTCGAATAAAAAATCTTTTCATCAAAGTAGATTCTCTAGAACAAGTCACCTTGAGCTAATCAATGCGAAAATCACCGATCTTAAAATCTGCCCAAGTTGTCTTTGCGCTCAGCAAGCGAGATGGCGATGCCGGGAGTCAAACAACACTCAAATACACTTTCGCCCGAAAGCTCGTGCCAAAGCACAGCAATCTTCCAAATAGGCCCTGCTCAACTACCCGTTACCTTCATCTAGCAGGAACAAAAATAACAAATTCGCAATCGATACGGGCCAGCTTTGGTAATTTGCTACTGCAGAAACCATCCTGTAACAGACTCTCGAAGGGAGCGCTGTTCGATTTAGACAAACAGTCAAAATGTTATTGACCCGAGCGTACCATCATCATCGGTCGATGGCCCATAAATGCTGACAAAAGAGTCAAAAAAAATTAATTTGAAGACGCTTGGATGACGATTAGATCATAGGAAAAATTTGAAGCAACCCAACAAGGAGTTCGATGTGCCGCCATCACTCGATGAACTAATCGATCAATTTGACAACGTTACTTCCAGTGAAAGCACTGGGGCAGCCGTGCTTGAACTGCTCCTAGACACTGATATCTCGGTCGGTGAAATAGCTTCGGCTATCGAGGAAGACCCTTCGTTTTCGAGACAACTAATTTCGATGGCGAACTCTCCGCACTACAAAAGAGCCAACGCCACCAATCACCTTCCGACTGCCATCTGTCGCCTGGGGCTATCCACGCTGGAAGCCTTGTCGGCAATGACCATCGTTGACCACGTAGCACCTCTAAAATGGTCAGACTGGTCTAATGCTTTGAGCGTAGCTTATGGATCTTCTAACCTCGCTAGACGCTATCGAGAGGACTCTACAAGTGCATTCAGCGCTGGACTGCTCCACAATGCGGGAGAGATCGTCATGGCCCACATCGATCCAAGCGGATACGAAGTTATCCTATCAGAATGCAAAAACACCGCAAGCGCCCGAACCATACAAAAGATAAAGTCAATGGAGATAGAACTCTTCGGCATAGACCACTGCCATTTAGCAGCAGAACTGATGAAACGCCTCCACTTTTCGCCTGACGTAATAGCAGCGATCGCTCACCATCGTGATTTTCAAATCGCGACCGATCCACTCTCAAGGAGCGTGGCCGGAGGGGCCAGGCTGTCTAGCCTTCGGACCATGAGCCCTGAGGCAATGCCATCGGATCTATTGCTTCCGATGGGTATGGATATAAATGACGCCCTTGACTTTGCAATTGAAGCAAGAACTAAGGCTATCGAGACACTAGGCATCTCTGACACCACATTAGGACTTTTGGTAATTTAGCCTGATGGCAAGCATTGCAAAAATATTAAATGTTTCTGGACCCCTTAGAAGATCCTCTTCTCGTCTTTGAGACAAAAAATCCAGCGCCAACCACTACAACCACCAGTACAAAGCCAAAAAATAGCGATGTCATGAGATGAAGTACCCAATTTATAGCCAATATAGCTACTAGTGCAGCCGCACCAATTCCGGCAAATTTAGCGATTCGCATCTTTGCTCCTTATCTATTGAATAAAAATTATCATATCTCCAAAGCCTGTGAATTTCTTTGGAACTACACAAGCAATTGAAAAAATATTTATCGCTGCAAGAAGCTCCAGCGGGTTACCTCTAAAAAAAAGGCCCTAATCGAGTGGCCAAAAAAGTACCCAGCCGAAACGAAGATCACCCCAACCAAAATAGAGATAACAAAAGGAATAATAAACAAGGAGCCTAACCCAACAAGTTCAGCTACTGCCCTTGCGTTGCCAATAACGTCAAGCCCCATCAAAGCCTTAAAGAGCATCTCCAAAAGAAATGAGACTGTCGATGCGTAGATCAGATAGCGATATCCACGACGTAGCTTGACCAACCCAAAGATCAGGCCCAGCACTATTGTCAGCCCCCAAAGGCCTGAGATTGATATAAGAACCATCACTGCCGTCAAAGTTCCGACAATCAGATATTGCAGCTTTGATGACTTTTTCTGGACTCTGGATGGATCAATCATTGAACTACCTTCCAATAAAATGCGAACATAGTGGTCATCGAAGCGTCCAAAGCGCTATCGCCGAGCTCGCCGAGGTTGGAACCATTGGCAGATAACGACCTTGACGCCACGCTAAAGCCTGGTTGGAATATAGCGGTGATATAGGATTCTCACTTTGACCACCCGGAATAATACCAACGAACTTAACTCCCAATTCGCCGACCATTCGCCAACTCGGACCGGCAGTGCTCAATAGGTTTCCATCAGCTGCATCTACAGTCCAGGAGTCACCTGCGCCTGGGAACGGCCCGTAAGAGAACTGCTTTACTTGAGCCAATGAGACGAACTCGCGTTTATGAACCTTTCCCCACTCGAGAGCTGACAAAGAACTGCCATAGGCCTTGTCAAGCTGCGTCACGGTCTGGACGAAAGCTTTGAAGATGATTTTGTTCCTACTCTGACCTGAAGTAATCGAGGTATTAAATATTCCCGTAGAGGAAGGGTGTAAAGAAGCAGCCTCTATATCTTCGACAAGTGCAGTCGAGGGAGTTCCTACTACTAAATTTGGATCCTTGGCCGTTGGTACTCCAGAACGAGACCATAACCCTCCAAAGGTATCTGTCATGTAATTCTGGAGGAAGTACCACCAAATCGTTGCCGCAGAAGAAGTCGTGTCCATCGAATAATTCCACTTCTCAAGACTCGACAAATACTGTTTGTAGAGTGGCGATAGTGTGAATGCGCCACTTGGATTCGAAGAAGCAACAGCACCCTTAATCAGCGGCACAATCTCGCTAGCAAGTAAATCAACATTGTTCGACTGGAGTGCCTCCATTTGAGCCATCGTCACTTTTTTCGTACTTGACAGAACTTTCTTTATGGTGCGAGCTCTAAATCCGTTGGAAAAAAAGTTAGCTGAGGTTCCTATGTAATATGGATACTTTGAGGTAACCTCGCGCTGATTGGCCGAAAATGCAAAGTGCGTAGGTGGATCATAGACCATTGGAACTTGGGAATAAGGTATAGTACCCACTACATCGTTTGAGCCATTTCCAGAGAGAGGCAGCCAAGGTCTCGCCGCTTTCACCTGAGGATAGATGCCAGGAGCCACAATTCCTATATTCCCATGGACATCTGCGTAAGCAAAGTTCTGTGTGGGGGCGAGCCAAGTCTTGAGTGAATTGCGAAATTGGCTAAAGTTGCTAGATCTCCAGACACCAATCATGGCGCTTAGATCTCCCGAGGGAAGTGCACCCGTCCAATAGACCGAATCTGAAATGCCAAATTTTGAGAGTATCGGACCGTGTACAGTCAGACGAACTTGGTAACTCTTGTAACCACCACCCCTAAGTGGAATCTTGTAATTAATTACATTCATCTTTCGCCACTTGGACTTCCATAAATACTCACCGGGTCGACTTGGCGATGTCACCTCTTGGTAAAAAAAGGTAGCTTGATTTTGGGTATTGGTTAAGCTCCAGGCAATATTTTTATTGTGACCAATTAAAATTCCCGGCAGACCTGGAATTCCAACGCCGGAGATATCAATAGTGGGAGAAGATGCAACCATCTGATACCAAACCGAGGGCAAAGACTGGTGCAAATGCGGATCTCCGGCGATCATCGCATGTCCGTTAGCCGACTTAGTAGAGTCAACAACCCAATTATTCGAGTTGCCGCCAACGCTTTTGAGTAAAGGCTGGGACGAATTGACCCAATTGAGAATCGATAGATCCACATTTTTCAAAGAAGTAGCTGAAAGCTTGACCGACGATCGCTTCTTAGGTTTGTTCATGACCGTCTTAGCCGCGATAGCTCGACCTGTTGAATTTGGGGTAGTCCCAGGAATTACCTGTGTAATCGGCGAGAGTGGCGCCTTCTTATATGGTCCCAAGTCATATGGTGCCTGAGGGTTGTTTGCTACCACTGGAAAGAGCGCCATCGTCTTGGTGTAGCCCAATGACTTCTCTAATAACTGATAGTCGATTGAGGTTACATTGAAATCTAAAACCTGGGTCAAATCGCCTTCAATCAAGAGCGAATCGATCGGCGTCCAATTTGCTGGGGTGTATTTAAGAAGTTTAAATTGCGCAGGCAGGTTGCCATTGGACTTGAACTGCGAAATTTGATAATTAACCCCCGCGGCATAGGCAAGCAAATCCTTGCCCAAAACCGACTTGCTCCCTATCTTCTTCCACTCAGCCGCAGCGGTTCGATTCAATCCCAAGGTCAGCTCAAGTTCATCGTTGGACAGAGCGCTGTTGCCAACTATCTGAGTCAGAGTTCCCGAAGCCTCTCTGCGGAGTAGATCCATCTCAAAAAGACGAAAGTGGGCATGAATATAACCCATTGCTTCAAAGAGATCATGGTCAGAACTGGCATTTATGGTGGGTACTCCGTTGGCATCAAATGCTACAGTTACGGCCGAGTTCAATCCGGGGAGGCGAAGCGTCTGCGTAACAGGAGGTTTTGCATTATTGGCCATAGTCCAAACCCCTAGAAAAGGATTAAATGTATTTCCAAGAGATGGAACCGTTCCATAACCTGAGATTCCCAGGGATATGGTTACAACAAGAACTAGCGTTGCCACAATAAGCTTGGCAATAGCACGCCCCTTATTCTTGCTTATAGACAAATTCTACTACTTTCCTAAAAAATTCAAGAACTTCCGGCACTCTTTCAAAGATCTACCCCAAAGGAAATTCTCAATCCCTTGTGGTTCGAACGACCACTTCACACCAAGGCGTAATCAAATCGATCCACTGCATGAACATACCATACTTTTGCTGGCCCGTTGCCCCCAGAATTAGATTTTAAAGAGGTGGTTGACAACTCAATCAGTCAATTCGGGGCCAAGCACCCACATGGCTAAGCCAAATCATAGGCCCAGCCCATTATGGCCCATTGATACAAAAACGAGAGTTAAAAACTTTAAAGCCCTAAGGTCAACTAATTTGCTAGGCGCTTTTAACTCACGACAGATACCTAATCAATAGTCACCATATCTAGGAGTGCTCAGTTCTAGCCAATTGCCGTCATACCTTCAACCGGGCATATGAGCGTTAAATTAGAAACGAAAATGAATGGGCAAACTTATAAGGAAGCGACTTTGGATGTCGGATAGCTAGAACTTTAGATTGCGCCAAGGTATAGATTACGATTTCGAAATTTCCAAGAACTCGATCTTTCTCCTTTACTATAGAGAACTTCGAATTTGCATCTGGAAGTTGAAAAGCAACAACGCAGACGTGAGATCCTGCACCCTTGCCAAGACTTTTCTCAAACCGCCTCACGATATTGTATGGGAGAAGTTTGACCCCTAAGAGGTGCGCATTTTTACCCGCCACCTGAAATGAGGCCGGTAACGCCACAAAACACGATGCAGAAGACGTGCCCAACCCAGCCGATGCACCCCCACAGGATGACAAAAGCAAAGCTAAAGAAAGTAAACTTGCCGCTCCAAAGAGCCGCGCCTTAGAGCCAACTTGAAATCTAACTCTCATTTAGATCACCATTTAAAATTTCAACGGGCAAAGATTCAGCTATTGGAGTTGAACTTCGCCGCCGTGCAAAGGAAGTCCAAAGGTATGCGCCCCAGCCAATTGGAATCGTCATCCAAAAGCTTATCAAGCGATAGATCAAAACCGCTGCTACCGCCGACTCTTGAGCGCCCCCATAGGCGACTAGCGCTATGGAAAGACTCCCCTCCACCACTCCTAGTCCGCCCGGTGTAATCGGCAAATTCGCTGCCAGCTGTCCTGCACCGTAGGCGAGAAGCAAGCCTCGCCAGGGAATCGATTGATTGATGGCATAGTATGCAAGCACGAGAACACTCGCATCAAACACCCAATTCAAGGTTGCAACAAATGTCGCCAGTAAGACTCGTCTCAGCGTTGGCCGCGTCTCTTGAAAGGATTGACAGAGCGCATCTACTTCCCCTATGCCTCCTCTTGGTAGGCGAATAAGTCTGTATGTCAACGCCAGAGATGGTCTAATTATCTTTATCAAAATCGAGGGTGAAGATATCAGCCAAGAGAGGCCAACCATTACGACCAACACTCCAGGAATTACCAAAATGAGATCCAAGAACTCCGAACTTCTAATCGAATCAAAGACTCCGATCAAAGCAAGAACAGCCAATCCAGCGCCTGAAAGAAGATTGGTGGAGATTATCACCCAACTATCGAAGATCGAATCGGCCCCCATTTGGCGATATTCACGAAAACTGTAGATCGAAGAAAAGGCCGTGCCTCCAGGAACGCAATTGTTGATGGTGGTCGTAGCTATCGAGATCGCTACAGGATGGAAAAAGCCAGTTCGTAAAAGACGGGTTCGTAAAAGCAAAATCGTAAAGATGCCAAAGGCCAGCACGGAAGCACCTTCTGCGAAGATCGCTAGAACTATATATGGCCACTGCGCAGACTCAATCAGCTCGAGAGAGCCCCCAAGTTCGCCAGACTGCCCACTGATTACATAGACACCAAAGGCCAAAACCCCAATGGCAAAGGCCGAACCAAGAATCCGTCGAGCTCGACGATTCGACTTCAAACCACGAATCCCATTGGATGATCGCGCCGAATTATTTGTCTTCAAGGAATGCAATTCATCACTCTCTAAAGAGACCACCAGAGGCAAAGTCTCAAGGCTACTGCGCTAATGGAGCTTAGTTACTTTGGCAATATAGCCATTGTAACGACCAAGTATTAACTAAACCTGGATCCACCGAAAATTTAGCCGATCGACTTTGATTTTGGCATAGAAAAGGTGCTCTGAACTGGTAGAATGATGTTTAAAGACAATTCAAATCTATCAGTTTAAGGAGCACCTTTTAGATGCGAGCATCTGCTAGTAGTTTAGACCGTTTGATAGTCACCTTTGACGATTCGAACGCAGTTTCCAACAGTGGGTTAATACTCCCTATCACCCTTGCTGAGAGACTTGGCCTTAGGGATCTCTTTGATTTACACATTGACCTAGAGGATCGTCCTGGACGAGCAAATGTTGGCAGAAAAGCTATGGCTATCGTCGCATCTATTTTGGCCGGTGGTGATTGCATTGATGACACTGCAATCCTTCGAAGCCCAAATGCACAAGTTATCCTTGGTCAGATAATGCCAGCACCATCCACTCTTGGTGTCTTCTTGCGTAGTTTTGAGACCAGTGACATCGCAGATGTTGAACGAGTTGCAGCTTTGTTGCTAAAACGAGCCTGGCTAGCTGGAGCAGGTCCAGGTGATGAGCCGCTCACCATTGATGTTGATTCCACAATATGTCAGGTATATGGAAACAAAAAAGAAGGAGCTTACTTTGGTTATACCAAAGTAAGGGGGTATCACCCACTAGTAGCAGCAGTTGGTAAAACAGGTGACATTCTTGGAATAGTGACACGTGAAGGCAATGCCAATACCGCTCGTGGTGCCGGAGAATTTGTAACTCAGGTAATCAACAATGCCAGAGCCGCCGGAGCAACTGGTGAAATAACCATGCGTTTTGACTCTGGGTTCTACTCAAGAGCCGTTAGAGACGCAGCTAGTGCGGGTGATGTTCGCATTTGCATTACAACACGGATGTCAAAACGATTGAAGCAGGTTATTGCAGCCATACCAGAAGAAACATGGACTTCAATTCCCTACTGGCTTGAAGGTGGAGCTGATGTAGCAGAAGTGAAATACCGTCAAATACAGTAAATTGCGCATTTGCAAGAGATAGACAAGACGTTCGTCTTATCGTAGGAAGAACAAAGCCTACTCCAGGGTCTCAGCTGGCACTATTTAGAGACTATGACTATCACGCATTTATTACCGATCGACAAGGCGAAACGCTCTTTCTTGAGGCTGATCACCGAGCACATACCCAGATCGAACTAGTCATCAAGGATCTCAAAGGAGGTTCGGGATGGAATCATGTTCCATCCAGATGCATGAACGCTAACCCATCTTTCCGAAAATCAACCTATTCTCCCAGCTAGTTGAGTATGTGGTTTTAGGTTGGGACACTACAAATGCGTCGCAATCGTCTTTATCCGTTTAAGGGGATCACTAACTCCTAAGAGACGGTAGATCTCTTTGTGAACCGGCTCAGAAACACCACTAGTGCGGATGTGATAGACAACGCCTTTATCTGATGTAAGAACTATGGTGGCTCGGCGGTGACTGTTGAGTTGCTCTTTGATGGTTGACCATCTTCTCTTATCGTTATTTTGCCTTAAGGTCAGCTCAATAGCACTAAGGAGGTGATAGGCAAGTACTGAGATGAAA
>NZ_JXYS01000154.1 GCF_000949295.1 Acidithrix ferrooxidans | reverse complement strand
AAATATTAACCTCAAAGCCGCCAAAATGTCGATGAGCAATCTGACCTTCAACCTCGAGACAACCATCAACGGGTCGACAGCCAAACCAGCTATCACACAAGGACTAACCAGAGGGGAAAATCTATCTTTTTCCTAGATCCTGACCGAACAAAAGAAAACGGCGAGATCAATTCGACACAGACCAACCACTCCGAGAAGATGCAACTACGAGATCGATTCGGAATAATGACCAGGTGAATAACGCTGGAAATACTGAAAGCACTTAAAGGGAGTACCAAATGAGAATAGGCATCATCGGCGCAGGAAATATTGGTGGCAACCTTACTAAAAGGCTAAGCGCCCTCGGCCATGTAGTAAAAGTTGCAAACTCTCGTGGACCTGAAACGCTGAGTCAGCTTGCCGGAGAAACTGGAGCACTAGCTTGCAGCCCCAGCGAGGCCGTTTCAGATGCAGAACTTATCATCGTAACGATCCCACAGAAGCGGATTCCAGACCTACCACCGACACTCTTTCAAAACGTACCCAAAGCCGTTGCGGTGATTGACACTGGAAACTACTATCCAAAAGAGCGCGATGGGCTGATAGCCGAGATAGAAGATGGAGAACCTGAAAGCGTTTGGGTCGAGCGCCACCTTGGCCATAGCGTGATCAAGGCATTTAACGGGATCTACTCACAACATCTCTTGGATCGCCACCTCCCTGCGGGGACACCTGGTCGCATAGCATTGCCAGTTGCAGGTGACGACCAAGCTGCTAAAAAGATGGTCATAGGACTCATTGATGAGTTGGGCTTCGATGCTGTAGATGCTGGTCCATTAGCAGAATCGTGGCGACAACAACCAGGAACTCCCGTCTATGGCGCTGACCTTGGAATCGAAGGTGTCACCGAGGCGCTATCCCAGGCACCCAGGGAGCGTCCCGAACACTTCCGAAACTAATTTTTTCTTTATTATCCAAGCTCGCCTGAGCCGTCTTATAAAAGCATACTTATCAAGTTTCGTAAGCAAGAGCCATTTTGGAGTCAGATTCGCGGAGTAGCGGATGGGGAGACGCAAACACACATGTATTGAGAAGTCGCTCTACCAAGGACATTTCAAAGTGCCTTGCGTTGAATCGGTATGCGAATTCCTCGAGGCATAAGTTGCTTATGTTCCTCACGTCCGTGGTATGTTCCGTCGATAAATTTCTTGCAGTTCCCTATCAGGATGTTGAGCCATTTGAATGTTACATGTGCTTGTTCGTCTTTGGATAGAGTGATCGAATGCGCTAGTCCAAGGTCTCGAGCACATACCCCGTAACTTGGGTTACCATCACTTATCAGCTTGGTATCGGAATCTAAACGTCTCACAAAAACATCTTTGAATGATTTAGCAGTGGTATCTTTGATTACTTCCATGAAGCAATGAGTAGGAGCACCATTGCTAATCGACACTCCAATTAGGACATTGGTTTGTTTTGTTCCCTTTCCTCTTCTGCCTTCGCCATGGCTCTCACCACCTAAAAAGAACTCATCTACCTGGACGTTTCCTCCAAGTTTATATAAACCATTTCGGTCAGCCATTGCTTTTCGTAGCTTATTTAGCATCAACCAGCCAGTCGAATAAGATACTTGAACGAATTTAGCAATGGTAGTAGCCGAAAGACCACGCTTGTCGTTGGACAATAGATAGATAGCGGAGAACCACTTGGATAAAGAGATATGGCTTCGATGGAAGATGGTTCCGGAGGTAACGCTAGTTTGACGGTGACAAGATTTACATTGAAAAAGTGGAGCTCGAGATGCTGCATTTCTTCGATGGTTTGGCCTGATTAAGGTAAACTGGTCAGAGTCACACTTTGGGCATCTAAATCCCTCTTTCCACCGCAATTTGATC
>NZ_JXYS01000153.1 GCF_000949295.1 Acidithrix ferrooxidans | reverse complement strand
ATCCTCGTAGCATCGATTCGGTCGATCACGGCTTGCACCTTAATAAAGGCCAGAGCCTCCTCCTTGGAGCCACTCGCGCTTGTCCCCCAGGCCCTATGCGCACAAAACAGCTCTGCGATGAGGGAAACCCACGCGTCGGCCCAGGTCTTGAGGAACGCATGAGCATCGCCCGCGCGGATAAAGTACCTGCGGATATGCGCCCAGCAGTAGATGTTTACGAAGCCCTCTACCTCGCGTCCTAAGCGCTGGTAACAGGTCGCAAAGTCACTAGAGGCGAGCAGCGTTGCACCACCGGGCAGCATCGGTGTCTTTGCGTTTAAATCGATACCGAGGTGCTTAGCTGCGACATCGGCTCCTCTACCGGGCTTGATCACAAAGGCGGTCGTGTCGTGGCCGACGAAGATCCAGCACCACCAGCGATAACCGGCCTTGCCAGCAGTGACCTCGAAGACCTTCCAAGATGTCTCGTCCATGTGCAGATGAGGAGATGATGCGTTGTGTTCGCGGATCGCATCCGCAAGCGGAGCGAGGAGCGGGCCTAGGCTACGCAGCGCTCCCACCAGAGTCGAAGGAGCGAAGTTGGCCCCTTGCATCGCAAGTGCTGCACATACCCGGTTGATCGGGAGCCCAAGGAGAAACTTCGCCACCACGATATGGGCGAGGAACCCAGCCGACAGCCTACCTTTTGGAACTACCTTCGCTGGTGGTGCGCCAGCTACGACCCCCTTGGTCGCCTTGCAGTTACATCCTCTCCGGTACGTCGGACGGATATGGTCGATGACCCGGACTATCACCTCGACGTCGATCTCCTCGCAGCGTTCCTCTCCGAAAGGCGCACCACAGCTCCCACAGACCAACAGCTTGGAATCGGGCTCATGGATCTGTTGTACGCGTGGTAGGTGGTCATAGCTGCGTCGACCATGGCCGCGGTGCCCGAGTTGTTGACCTCTCTTGCGCCTTGGCACCTCATCAGGCTCAGGGTCGCTACTTTCTTCCAAGGCGCCTATTGGTTCTGCGTTCACATCCTGAGCCATCTTCGCCCGTTCGGAGCGACGCCCGAAAGCCTGTTTGGTTAGCTCGACGATCTTGGCTGTGAGTGCATCCACTTTGGCAGACAACTCGTCACGCTCGGACCTAAGGACGACGTTCTCGGCCTCCAGCGAAGCGATCCGCTCGTTGTCGTATTGGCGCACTGTTTTTGCCACGTAACTATAACTATCACAATTAAAGCGCCGTGTCCAGCCACCCTAGGCCACAGAGGATAGGCCAGCTACCCCAACCTTACGCCATCATCGAGTGTCTACAGCACCGCTTGTTTGACGGGATCACCGAATGTGTACCTTTTTTAATTGGTCTAGCATTGCGGAAGTTAAAGCAGCCAAACCTTGAACAAGCTGCGCCTCTAACCCCGAGGGAATCTTGGCGTCGCTTGGGATTCGGCCATCTCTAGCCCCCATAAACGGCAGTTGACGATGATCTCGCTCATCTGAACCAAAAATGCGCGTTAGCCAAGAAGCCAACACCGGATCGGATCGAATCGAATCGAGCCTAACCAACCTGATTTGGAGGCGCACTCATGGACAAGATATTTCCAATCATACTTATCAAGTTTCGTAAGCAAGAGCCATTTTGGAATCAGATTCGCGGAGTAGCGGATGTGGAGACGCAAACACACATGTATTGAGAAGTCGCTCTACCAATGACATTTCAAAGTGCCTTCGGTTGAATCGGTATGCGAATTCCTCGAGGTAAAATTGCTTATGTTCCTCACGTCCGTGGTATGTTCCGTCGATAAATTTCTTGCAGTTCCCTATCAGGATGTTGAGCCATTTGAATGTTACATGTGCTTGTTCGTCTTTGGATAGAGTGATCGAATGCGCTAGTCCAAGGTCTCGAGCACATACCCCGTAACTTGGGTTACCATCACTTATCAGCTTGGTATTAGAATCTCAACGTCTCACAAAAACATCTTTGGGTGATTTAGCAGTGGTATCTTTGATTACTTCCATGAAGCAATGAGTAGGAGCACCATTGCTAATCGACACTCCAATTAGGACATTGGTTTGTTTTGTTCCCTTTCCTCTTTAGCCTTCGCCATGGCTCTCACCACCTAAAAAGAACTCATCTACTCAGACGTTTCCTCCAAGTTTATATAAACCATTTCGGTCAGCCATTGCTTTTCGTAGCTTATTTAGCATCAACCAGCCAGTCGAATAAGATACTTGAACGAATTTAGCAATGGTAGTAGCCGAAAGTACCACGCTTGTCGTTGGACAATAGATAGATAGCGGAGAACCACTTGGATAAAGAGATACTGGCTTC
>NZ_JXYS01000152.1 GCF_000949295.1 Acidithrix ferrooxidans | reverse complement strand
ACTACCTCGGATACGTGCCTCTCGCTGGTGCACAACTGCGATATCTGGTAGAAGCCGACTGTGGCTTTGTGTCTGCACTCTCCTTTGGTGCGTCGGCCTGGAAGTGCGCTCCTCGTGACACCCATATCGGCTGGGACGACAAGACTCGTCGTTCCCGGCTGCACCTCGTGGTGGGCAACGCGCGCTTTCTCATCCTGCCTTATATCCAGGTTCCCAACCTCGCCTCCAAGATCCTCGCCAAAGTTACCCGACGCCTGCGTGATGACTGGCAGGTCGCCTATGGCTATGCCCCGGTGCTCGTCGAGACCTTTGTCGAGACTGGTCGCTTTGCTGGTACCAGCTACCGAGCAGCCAATTGGATCCAAGTCGGCAAGACCCAAGGTCGCGGCAAGCTAGACCGCACCCATGCCAAAGCACTACCGGTGAAGGACGTCTATCTTTACCCGCTGCACCGAGCTTACAAAACCATTCTCAGCACTCAGACCAGCATGTGAGATCGCCCCGTCAACGTTACGAATCAAACCCTCTTCGGACGGGATCTCCGAATGTGTACCACGGATCGCACTTTCACTTGTTGGGGTCTCACGCGTGTCGGGCGACATTCGTCTCGTGGCGGAAAAGGGATCGAAGTGTGCAACGGTCCATGTTGTCTATGGCATCAAGGCCCCGGAAAAGGCGACCGGCCCAATTGATGCCATCGACTGGGGTGTTACCGAGGTGTGCACGGACTCAAAAGGACACAAGCACGGGATCAGCCTCGGTGAGATCCTTGAAGAGTTCAGTGAAAAGAACAACGCAACAGGCAAGGTCCGAGGCAAAGCACATGCGAAGACCAGGTCTCTTCGCAAGGTAAACACCAAATCGAAGAAGGCCCCCAGGATAGCGAGGAACAACCTCGGCCACAAGAAGCAGGCTCGTCGACGTGAACGTGCCCAGGCCAGCGTACGCACGCTGTCGGGCCAGGCGACAAAAGAGGTTATCTACGGAAAAGGCAACCGGACCAGGGCGAGGGGTAAGGTTCCCCAAGACCCAACACAGCGCCCGCGCCTCCTCGCTACTGAAGACCTCTCGCACTTGCGCGGCAAGGCCAAGTCAAAGAAGATGTCTCGGATATGTTCCACATGGATGCGATCCGAGAACGAAGGTCGTATGGTGGTGCATACGAGCATCGGCGGTGTCGATGCCAAAACGGTAAACGCGGCCTACACCAGCCAAATGTGTCCCGAACCGACCTGGGGGTATGTCTCATCGGACAACCGCCAGGGGGACAAGTTTCACTGGCGCAATTCATATTGGGATTGCAACCGCCAGGGTGATGCAGACCACGTAGCCGCCACGAACCTCAAATCGAGACTCACTGATCGACAGATCAGTGTCTTCACCGCCTACACCGAGGTGAAGGTGATCCAGAACGAGAGGTTCCGTAGCCGAAAGGAAAGCCGAGTTGGAGCTCGTATCGTCCTTCAGGGGATCACCGACAACGGTGTCCAGGGTGCGTGTGTCGAAGACGGAGCTACCGCTCACGGCAGAACTCCAAGCAAACCACGAAGGCGCAAGCCCGTTGTGGAAGGTGGTAATGTTTTCGATGCCACCGACTCGCAGAGTCCCGAGCACACGGTGTGCACGGGGGAGACTCAGCGGCTGGAGAGCGAAAATAAAAGGATACCTAGAAATGCCTAGGTTTTCTGGAGCGGATAGACAAAGGTGCAGTTACCGAGCTTTCTAATGTTGAAGGAATTCCACTCAATGCGCGCTACACCCAGAACACGTCACTGAAGCGAACCGGTGCCATTGGCAAGTTCTCCGCATGTGCGAACCCGTCGATTACGCTCTCGTTCAAGGCAAAGTACGAGAGATGTTGTGAGAGTCCAATCCCTGACCAAACTCGAACTTGACACCTACCTCGGGCACTTGGGATTCTGGCGTAGGATCGCGATGGTTGGAAAGGGCGGCCTGTCGCAATGCCAATGACCGCTTTAGCATCGCCGCCAAGGAGTACCGTGCGAACTTAGCGATTGAACGGGCAAAGGTGACCCTCTTAGAACGCGAGCTTGCTCGTAAGTAGCAGGCGCAAGCTCAAACCTATACATTGTTGGAGTCGCTAAGTAATTGTTGGAGTCGCTAAGGAAGAACCTAGGCGTTAGGGGGGGGGATAGGGAAGATTGATCCCTCTTTCAGGGAGCCAACAAGCCCTAATCCTCATCGCGATGCTAATAGCGCTGGCGTTAGCCTCTCTTTTGACTATTCCACAACTTGCGATCACTAAATCCGGAATCTCGCGAGCATTCGTGATTGATGGTTCGGAAACCGAGACTTATCTAAGAAAGTCAGCTGGTCGAAAGGTTTGATATTCACCTACGCCAAAAGACTGGTAAAGAGTTTCCGGAATGGATGGAAACGTATTACTGGAATAGGTGGAAAAGAATTACTGGAATCGGTGGAAAAGAATTACTGGAATATCCATCCCATCAATCTTTGGGTGATGGCAATGAATACAACCGGTACGACTTACCGCGCAGACAGAACAGATTGAGCGTGGATCACTCCAACACCACTGAAGTAGACGGCGTCGCGAATACCAGTAAGTGCCACACTCATAGGCAAGAGGCCGCGCAACGCTCCGAGCCAACGAGGAAGCCACGGAGCCGGGAGCAGACCCCTGCTCGCGCTAGCGAGTGCACCAGGACCACAGTGGCCATGGTTGCGCGAAAGGTGTTGAAGATACCGAGGAACATCGCTGTTCCGCACCTACAACAAGCGACAGGAGAAAGAGGAAGACGATAGTGGCGTGGCCGTTGATGGTTTGGTACACATTCGGAGATCCCGTCCGAAGAGGGTTTGATTCGTAACGTTGACGGGGCGATCTCACATGCTGGTCTGAGTGCTGAGAATGGTTTTGTAAGCTCGGTGCAGCGGGTAAAGATAGACGTCCTTCACCGGTAGTGCTTTGGCATGGGTGCGGTCTAGCTTGCCGCGACCTTGGGTCTTGCCGACTTGGATCCAATTGGCTGCTCGGTAGCTGGTACCAGCAAAGCGACCAGTCTCGACAAAGGTCTCGACGAGCACCGGGGCATAGCCATAGGCGACCTGCCAGTCATCACGCAGGCGTCGGGTAACTTTGGCGAGGATCTTGGAGGCGAGGTTGGGAACCTGGATATAAGGCAGGATGAGAAAGCGCGCGTTGCCCACCACGAGGTGCAGCCGGGAACGACGAGTCTTGTCGTCCCAGCCGATATGGGTGTCACGAGGAGCGCACTTCCAGGCCGACGCACCAAAGGAGAGTGCAGACACAAAGCCACAGTCGGCTTCTACCAGATATCGCAGTTGTGCACCAGCGAGAGGCACGTATCCGAGGTAGTGGTAGCTCGCGATGGTTTGGTTCCAGATCGCAGAGGCTTTCTTGGTC
>NZ_JXYS01000151.1 GCF_000949295.1 Acidithrix ferrooxidans | reverse complement strand
ATTCTCTGACCTATAGCCTCTAGGATCTCTTCGGCTCGTTTCTTTGTTTTCACATGTACCAAAAGGTCATCCGCGTATCGTTCAAACGGGGCATCCGGGAAGTTCTTTACCATCCATTTGTCAAAAGCGTAATGTAAGAACAGATTCGCCAAAATCGGAGAAATCACCCCGCCTTGGGGTAATCCTTGCTCTCGATCTATTAGTTGTCCATCTTTGTTTTGCATTGGAGCTTTCAACCAACGTTTGATGTAGAGAATTATCCATGGCTCTGATACGTGCATAGAGACAGCTTTTAGCAGCAGTTCATGATCTATTGTGTCGAAGAAGGCCTTGATATCTAGATCAATGACCCAATCGTACTTCCAACATCTCTTGCGTGCTTTTTCAATGGCATCATGGGCTGAGCGATTCGGCCTGTAACCATAGGAGTCGGAAGCCGTCAGTGTACTTGCTGGAAGGGATTGTTATAGATCCTAGTAGCTATCCATTGTCTTGGGTATCAGTTGGGTGAAAGTAATCGCAATTTATTTGCTTGTTAGTAGTGCCTCCCCTCCGAGGAGGTCGTTGATGGATACCGGCTCGTCGCACGAGGGACAGTATCCCCCTATTCCTACTCGGGTCATGAAGATGTGGCAATCCTCGCAGCGTTGTTCTCCAAGCGAGCGGGTACCGCAGCGGTTGCACTCATAGACGGTGAACTCTCGACGTGACTGTGACTTGGGGGCAGTGACTGGTGGGATACCGCCCATATCGCGACGACGTCGATAGGCAAGAGCCCGACAAGCATCTGAGCAATAGGTTCTTCTCCCTGATGGGCCGAAGTTACTCCCACAGACGGGGCACACTATCGTGACGCTATCGTGACGCAACGGGGATCTCGCACTCATGAGGTACTCGCGAGGTTCGAATCAGGCTGTGTAGTGGTGGACTTTGGTGCTGGCGTATCCGGGTTCGTTGGAACAAGTGATGTGGAGACAACTGGCTCCCAGTTCCGGGTGTTGCCCTTGATCCATCGCTTGGGATTCTTGGCCTTGGCCTCCTCGTAGACCCTGACTCGCTTGGCGAGGATCGCAACATCTTCGCCGTTGTGCTTCTGGTTTGGGGTCACAAAGTTCAGGCCAGAGTGATGGTGCTCCTCGTTGTAGAACTGGACGAATCCCTCGATCCAGACCCTTGCCGCTAGGAGAGACTCAAAGCCATCGTAGGGATAGCTCGCGCAGTACTTGACGGTGCGAAACATCGACTCCATGTGGGCGTTGTCATTTGAAGTCCTTGGACGTGAGTAGGAGGCAGCTATACCAAGTAGGTAACACAGTGCCACCAGGGTAGTCCCCTTCATAGGTGAACCGTTGTCCGAGTGCAACACACTAGGAGCGAGTGAACCCTCATTGAGGGTGGCTCGCTTCAAGACGGCTGCTAGATTCTCAGATGATTCATTCTCGTAGATCTCATAGCCGACGATCTTCCTGGAGTACAGGTCCATGATGAAGTGCAGGTAGTAGAAGAGACCCTTGATAGGACCTGGCAGGTAGGAGATATCGGTAACCCAAACCTGACGTGGTCCCGTAGCCACATGATTGGGCTTGGAGCGTTTGCGAGGCAGCGCTACCCGTCCTCGTCGCTTATTGAGCCCTGCGTCCCGTAGAACCCGATAGAAGGTGGACTCTGATGCTAAATAGACCCCTTGATCTGCTAGAGCTGGGACGATCTGAGCCGGTGGCAGTGAGCAGTACTCGCTACTGGTGCATACCTTTACGATCTCAGCCCTCTCTCGGTCGCTCAGCGCATTTGGTGGAGTTGGATAGACCCTAGTGAGTCTCTTATCCTCGACGATCGCGGCCACGAGCTCCTCAGGTGATGCTGTGGTGGCATCCACGCCACCTGCGGCCCTCCAACGCTCATAGGTGCTCTCACAGATCCCTACCTCGCGTACTGCGATAGCAAGGGGCACACCGGCATTGTTGGCCTCCGCGATGAGGGCGGTGGCTCCTTGGCGCTCTGGGAGAGGGATCAGTCGCCCCTGTCCCTCCAGAGCGCCTGGGCTTTTCCCCGCAACACCAGCAGGGCTGCCGTCTCTGCTAATGCCTTCTCCTTACGGGCGAGCTCGCGTTCTAAGACTGTCACCTTTGCCCGTTCAGCTGCCAGGTTCGCACGGTACTCCTTGGCGGCGATGCTCGAGCGGTCATTAGCCTCTTGACAGGCCACCTTCCAGCGTTCGAGATCCTCCGCTAAGATCCCCTGTTCTCGTAGGTAGGTACCGAGCTCGAGTTCGGTCATGGACTCGGTTCTGAGAACAATCTCGTACTTTGCCTTCGACGAGAGCGTAACCGACGCATTACCCGACGCGGAGAACTTGCCAACGGCACCGGTTCGCTTCAGTGACGCGTTCCATGTGTAGAGCGTGTTGAGTGGAATCCCTTCAGCATTCGAAAGCTTGGTGATCGCACCTTCGGGAGCATCCCCACCGTCACCTAACTCTAAGAGCTTCCTCAGTACTCGTTCCTTCTGATCCCTTGGGTATACCTCCTTCATGACTCCTCTATCCTCGCCCTATCTATGACTGTAGTGGACCTACCAGCAAGGGGTCTGATGGCTAGGGGAGTCTTCGTGGAAGACCTCTTCCAATCTTGGCTCTATGTAGGCTTTAGCTACCCCTTGGGCGATGCGATCTTTGACGGTTGGAATACCTAGGATTCTTTTACCGCCATCTGACTTGTCTATCTCGACATATCTAGTTGCCGCTGGAAAATAACTTCCAGAAGCCATTCGATTCCAGAGTTGGTAGAGATTGTTCTTTAGATCCATCTCAAAGACTGAGATGGACTGCTTATCAATCCCTGGTGCTCCTCGATTGGCTTTTGCCTCTTTGTATGCTTTAAGTACGACGTACTTGTCTTTTGCCTCTTTGTATGCTTTAAGTACGACGTACTTGTCTTTTGTCAAAAGCTTTTTCTTGTCGTGGTCTTGTCATTTGATCCCTCCCCCTCAACTTTTACCTTGAGAAGTTGTTCATTTGCCAATTACAACTAGATCTGCTGTTTACTCCATCTCTTTGGCTTACATCCTCATTACAAGGACTTCGTAGCTACTACGGGATGGTCCGCCCCCAATCCATAGGCATTTGGTACTTTCCCTCTTGTTGATCTGCAACTTGTAGGTTTTTCCTCATCTTTGGGCTTAGCCCATGTGGGCTTAGCCAAGAACGTCTAGGACTGGGTTCTCATGTTCCACATAAACGCCTGATGTTAAGCTCACGCCACCTACACGCCGGATGCCCCCATATAGCCAAGGGGAGCACTAATTGGGTTAGTCTTCCAAGTTGTCCCGAAAGTTCGACGTCCCTCGGTTTCGACATCATCCATACCAATTTCGAACGCTTCGTCAGTGGTTTGTTTTCACTCGTCTTCTTAACTCATACC
Organism: Acidithrix ferrooxidans; assembly: GCF_000949295.1. GTDB lineage: Bacteria > Actinomycetota > Acidimicrobiia > Acidimicrobiales > Acidimicrobiaceae > Acidithrix > Acidithrix ferrooxidans. The sequence goes on along the minus strand of NZ_JXYS01000151.1, from coordinate 113 downwards.
TGAAAGAGTCATTGCTCTAACTTTTTTAGTACCGCTTTGGACAACAGTCTTTAGCTAATGCCCCGTACGGTGGTTTGGAATCTCCTCCCAAAAGGCGATCCCGGAGGGCCTAC
>NZ_JXYS01000150.1 GCF_000949295.1 Acidithrix ferrooxidans | reverse complement strand
TACGATCTGTGAGAGAGTAGTAGCCAAAGAGATCGATCCAAAGCGACTAGAGAAGCTCTCAATAATAGAGGTAGATGAGATTGCCTATCGTAAACACCATAAGTACATAACCCAAGTTATTTAGAGCCCGTAACAGATCATGAAACTGGAAAGATCGTCTATGGAGCAGAAGGAAAAAGCGCTAAGAGTCTAGATGGGTTCTTATGTGAGCTTGGTTCGCAACGTTCCAAGCTCTCACACAAGTAGCAACAATGGACATGGGACCAGCTTTTGCTAAAGCTTTCGCTGATCGCACACCAGATACTTAGGTCGCAACCTCGATCCTTTTCATGTCGTTAAATTGGGCACTGAGGCCCTGGAGGAGGTAAGATGCGACCTATGGCGCCAACTGAGAAAACTTCCTACTCCAGATTACGCCCGTAGGTTTGTGAGTGCAAGATGGGCATTACTAAAGAATCCTGGTGATTTGACTCAACGCCAAAATGAGACTCTACGTCAAATAAAGTCAACCGCTGCAATACTTCTAAAGCCCTTAGAGATGAAAGAATCCCTAAGAGGGATATTCGGTAGTGGATTATCCAATGACGAAGTAGCTGAGTTCTTGGATTCCTGGTGTGCTCGTGCTTCACGAGCACAGATACCTAGCTTTGTCAGATTATCAAAGACAATTCGAACCCATAAAGATGGAATTATGGCTGCTATTGAGCCCCCTAGCTTGAAAAGGGTGTCTCCAACGGAAGGCTTGAGGGTCTAAACAATAAATTAGATCCGCCATTGCTAGATGCTATGGTCTTCACTCTGCAAAATCAACACTTGGCTTGGTGATGCTTTCATGCGGTCCGATTGATCTCAAGCTCCCCTACGAAAGGGTTGCTTGATCCACATCTATGTTAGGAGAGCCCGAAAGTCTACGTTTACTATTTGATGTGTAGCTTTGCTGGCCCACCAGCAGTTGCGATTTATAAAGTTACCGATATTTAGCAATTTTTAATGATGTTTGATTGGGCCTATGGGTAATTTTTATGAAGATTTGAATTGACTGGGTAGACTTAATCCGAGGGAAAAAAATTTACGGACATGCTAGCTAAATCAATAGGTTGGCGAGTTTGAGCTCGCGGAAGCGTCAAATTCTCAGATTGAGTTGATCTGAAGTAATGAAGACGTGGGTTTATTCTTTTAGATATTGGTGAGAGTATTTAATATCTTATGGGACTTTTATCTCACGATCTGAATCTATATGACCAGATAGTATATTGCTATAGGTTGCCCGATAAAAGTACTCGACGGTAGTTTTGGTCAGGAATTACACAAATAAGTGATGATCAGCTTTAGTTTGTATATAGGCAACACCGGACTTTTGAACAGCATGAGAGTGATCTCGGGCGAATCAGTCGGTAACCGTCAGTGTATTTGCTGGAAGTGACTGTTATATATCTTAGTTGCTATCCACTCGACCGGGGTAGCAATAAGTCAACTATCCCCGATTTATTTTCTCGCTTGTGTCAACTCCTCCCCAAGTAGATCGATGATGGAGATTGGTTCGTCACAGGAGGGACAATATCCCCCTATTCCTACTCGAGCCATAAAGGTATTACACTCTAAGCAGCGTTGTTCTCCGAGGGATCTTTCACCACAACACCTACACTCATAGACGGTGAAGCCTCGATGTGACTTTGACCCTGGAACTGTGACTGGAAGAATGCCACCTATATCGTGACGTCGTCGATAAGCAAGAGCCCGACAAGCATCTGAGCAGTAGGTTCTCCTCCCTGACAAGGGGAAGTTGCCTCCACAGACAGGGCACGCTATCGTGACGCTATCGTGACGCAACGGAGGTCTGGCACTCATGGCAGACTCGTTAGGTTCAAATCAGACGCTGCAGTGGTGGACTTTGATGTTGTCGTTGTCTGGTTTGTTGGAACAAGTGACGTAGAGACAACTGGCTTTCAGTTCCGGGTGTTGGCATTGATCCATCGTTTTGGATTCTTGGCTTTGGCCTCCTCGTAGACCTTGACTCGCTTGGCGAGGATCATGACATCTTCGCCGTTGTGTTTTTGGTTTGGGGTCACAAAGTTCAAGCCAGAGTGATGGTGCTCCTCGTTGTAGAACTGGACGAATCCCTCGATCCAGACCCTTGCCGCCATGAGGGAGGCAAAGCCATCGTGGGGATAGCTCGCACAGTACTTGACTGTGCGAAACATCGATTCCATGTGAGCATTGTCATTCGATTATCCGGCTAATGGGTACATTAGTGCGCTCGAACCTCCGATTCGAGCCCGGATAATGCCCTGTTAACCTGCTAATCGAGGCAAATTGATACGCGGGAATGGAGCCTCACGATTAGCCGGTTAACTGTGACGTCCTGGGACGTGAGTAGGAGGCAGCTATACCAAGTAGGTAACACAGTGCCACTAGGGTTGTCCCTTTCATAGGTGAACCGTTGTCTGAATGTAGTACAGAAGGAGCGAGTGAACCCTCATTCAAAGTGGCCCTCTTTAGGACAGTTGCTAGATTTTCAGATGATTCATTCTCGTAGATCTCATAGCCGACGATCTTCCTGGAGTACAGGTCCATAATGAAGTGCAGGTAGTAGAAGAGACCTTTGATAGGCCCTGGCAGGTAGGAAATGTCGGTGACCCAAACCTCACGTGGTCCCTTAGCTACATGATTGGGCTTGGAACGCCTACGAGGCAGCGCTACCCGTCCTCGTCGCTTATTGAGTCCCGCGTCTCCTAAGA
>NZ_JXYS01000149.1 GCF_000949295.1 Acidithrix ferrooxidans | reverse complement strand
CGGGTGCCGAGGGAGAAGCTGCTGAGTCGGGTGCCGAGGGAGAAGCTGCTGAGTCGGGTGCCGAGGGAGAAGCTGCTGAGTCGGGTGCCGAGGGAGAAGCTGCTGAGTCGGGTGCCGAGGGAGAAGCTGCTGAGTCGGGTGGTAACCTGGGTGCTGAGGTGGATTCTGAGCAAATAGTTGTTCATCTACAAGGCAGTGAGTCGATGGGCATCGAGTCGATGCGTGTTGATTCCATCGATGCTGGATCACTCAGCGCTGGTCCACAAGCCAACGAGTCGCTTGGCGGCGAGTCCCTCGGCGTCGATTCCATCGATGCTGGTCTACAAGTTGCCGGTCCTCAAGTTGCTCATCCACAAGCTAACCATTCACTTGGCGGCGAGTCCCTCGGTATCGATTCGATGGATACTGCTCCACAAGTTGGCGGTCCACAGGCCAAGCACTCCCAGAGCAATGAACCCCAAGCCAACCATTCCAATAGAGCTCAACCATACGCAAGTGACTCAATGGACAACAAGATAAAGCAGATCCTATGTATCTCAGAGCGTCGCAGGGATAAAGAAGAGGCAATTGCTAGAGGTATGCAAACTAAGTTCCAGAGTGCATTTGACAAACTAGCTGACTCAGTTAAGCGTGGTCAATATTCCAATGCCACAACTGTGGCTTCAAGAATAGGAAAGCTAAAGCAAGAGCATCGCTCTATTGCACGTCGCTATGAGATAGATACCATAACTGGCGATGACCAAAAAGTCAAGGAGCTGGTTTTGACTGAGAAACCAAAAGTAAAAGAAGCAGCTGAGACTCTCTATGGTGCCTATGTGATTGAGACCAATAGGAACGATCTAGAACCAGAAGAGATCTGGAAGCTCTATATGACCCTAACAAAGGTGGAGGATGCATTCAAAGCCCTAAAGAGCAATCTAGGGATGAGACCGATCTATCACCAACTAGCTAGTCGTACCGCTGCTCATCTATTTATCTCAGTAGTTGCTTATCACCTCTATGGAGCAATTGCACTTAGCTTATCTCAAGCCGGTGACAAAAGAAGTGTTCACAGCATTCTTGCTCAAGTGTCTACCCATAGCCGCTTGAACGTAACGATGTTAGATGATAACAAACGTCTACATAACCTTCGTATCTCCTCTACTCCAAACTCTACCCAAAAAGAGATCTACTCTATTCTTGGAGTAGTAGATACCCTAGCTCGAACCAAGAAGGTGATTGCTCAACTGTAGTGCCCAAATCCAGACACCAATATGGTCATGACCTGGGCTTTCATGGGGTGGTTGCCGAAAGTAGGGCTAGCCACACCCGTCCCAACTCGAGTTAGAACCGATCCAGAATTACGGGTTAACTCAACGGCACAGACTCACACACCCAGGGGTGCCCTCAGACGCCGAAGACGGGGTTGGTCGGTGGATCCAAGGCTAAATAACCTCCACCTGAAAGTAGGACGCCATTCCAAACCAAGCAACGCCTTCGTGTAATACGTCAATAACAAGGGTGTAAGTGCCTACCATATTTGGCGACACAACGCTGATTTCCTGTAAGACTGATGTATTCGGATGCACATCGCACGTGAATGAGGATGCGAAAAATCCTACTTCTGTTGCAGAATTTTCTTGCGTATACCACCTATAGCCCAATTTGATTGCTGGATACCAATTTCCATAAGGCCATATCTCGTCACCAAGATTTTTAACGCTAACGACAAGTTTGGTTTGGCTTCCAACCCGAAATATAGGGCAAGCCTCGTATACTGAAATTTCGCAAACATAGGCCGAAGGCTCAAGTTTGCGCTGAGCCCAAAACTTGTTAATTTCGGACCATGATATAGAAATTGGTTCGAATTCTTTGGTTCGATCAACTACTGTGTGTGGGTGTACGCGACCTGCAAGTGCTAACTCTATTAAACCTGGATCCACCGAAAATTTAGCCGATCAACTTTGATTTTGGCATAGAAAAGGTGCTCTGAACTGGTAAACTTTAGGTTGTAATAGTCAAAAAACAACCAGTTCAAGGAGCACCTTTTAGATGCGAGCATCTGCTAGTAGTTTAGACCGTTTGATAGTCACCTTTGACGATTCGAACGCAGTTTCCAACAGTGGGTTAATACTCCCTATCACCCTTGCTGAGAGACTTGGCCTTAGGGATCTCTTTGATTCTCACATTGACCTAGAGGATCGTCCTGGACGAGCAAATGTTGGCAGAAAAGCTATGGCTATCGTCGCATCTATTTTGGCCGGTGGTGATTGCATTGATGACACTGCAATCCTTCGAAGCCCAAATGCGCAAGTTATCCTTGGTCAGATAATGCCAGCACCATCCACTCTTGGTGTCTTCTTGCGTAGTTTTGAGACCAGTGACATCGCAGATGTTGAACGAGTTGCAGCTTTGTTGCTAAAACGAGCCTGGCTAGCTGGAGCAGGTCCAGGTGATGAGCCGCTCACCATTGATGTTGATTCCACAATATGTCAGGTATATGGAAACAAAAAAGAAGGAGCTTACTTTGGTTATACCAAAGTAAGGGGGTATCACCCACTAGTAGCAGCAGTTGGTAAAACAGGTGACATTCTTGGAATAGTGACACGTGAAGGCAATGCCAATACCGCTCGTGGTGCCGGGGAGTTTGTAACCCAGGTAATCAACAATGCCAG
>NZ_JXYS01000148.1 GCF_000949295.1 Acidithrix ferrooxidans | reverse complement strand
AAAGCCATATCTCTTTATCCAAGTGGTTCTCCGCTATCTATCTATTGTCCAACGACAAGCGTGGTCTTTCGGCTACTACCCCCTAGCCATTAGAGCCCTTGCTAAATTCGTTCAAGTTTCTTATTCGACTGGCTGGTTGATGCTAAATAAGCTACCTAAGGCAATGGCTGAGCGTAATGGCTGAGCGTAATGGCTGAGCGTAATGGCTGAGCGTAATGGCTGACCGAGATGGTTTATATAAACTTGGAGGAAACGCCTGAGTAGATGAGTTCTTTTTAGGTGGTGAGAGCCATGGCGAAGGCTAAAGAGGAAAGGGAACAAAACAAACCAATGTCCTAATTGGAGTATCGATTAGCAATGGTGCTCCTACTCATTGCTTCATGGAAGTAATCAAAGATACCACTGCTAAATCACCCAAAGATGTTTTTGTGAGACGTTTAGATTCCGACACCAAGCTGATAAGTGATGGTAACCCAAGTTACGGGGTATGTGCTGAAAGACCTTGGACTAGCGCACGGGTTCACTCTATCCAAAGACGAACAAGCACATGTAACATTCAAATGGCTCAAGATCCTAAATTGGGAACTGCAAGAAATTTATCGACGGAACATACCACGGAGATGAGGAACATAAGCAACTTATGCCTCGAGGAATTCGCATACCGATTCAACGCAAGGCACTTTGAAATGTCATTGGTCGAGCGACTTCTCAATACATGTGTGTTTGCGTCTCCACATCCGCTACTCCGCGAATCTGACTCCAAAATGGCTCTTGCTTACGAAACTTGATAAGTATGAAAAAGATTGACAATGACCTAAAGTTCTATTACAATTAGAACTATGCTCATTCGTATCGACACCAATAGCTCAGTTCCTCTCTTCGAACAGATTACTAGCGCCCTTCGAAGGGCCATTGCCGATGGCTCCTTACCAGGGGGAAGCCCACTCCCACCGGCTAGAGAACTTGCAGAAGGCCTCGAAGTCAACATGCATACAGTCCTACGTGCATATCAGATTCTTTGCGCTGAAGATCTAGTAAACATGCGACGTGGACGCGGTGCGTACGTCTCTGATAACCATCCCGATTCTCGGGCACTCATAATTGAACAAGTCCAAGGACTCGTTCTACAGGCCAAAAGACTCGGCTTCAATTCGGATGAGGTAGTTGAGTTGATCAAGGGCGCTATGGCATGAAGCCAGAACAACGAAAGCCTTACATCATTTCCCTAATATTTCTTGCGGCCACAGGTTCTATCATTGTCGCGAAATCACCAAATTATCGCCTCGAGATAGGGTCAGTTATCGTGGTCACCACCTTTACATCGATAATTGTGGGGCAAATTCGTGCTCGAAAATATTTGTCGGCCCCAAAAAAGATCTCGAAGTCGGATGAATCTCAAGAGACCATAGATTTACGACCAGGCGAAAGGGCCATCTATCACAAACGGGTTACAAACCCCCTGCTTTTCGTGTTTAGCCTCGCTCTGCTCGGCATATATTTCTACTCTGGTATCACCCCAATCGAGCTAATCGGGGGTTTGGGATGGCTTTATGTAATCGGTGGCGTTTCGACCATTACGGTTCACATCGATTCCAAGGGTCTCAGGGTCATCGCTTGGCCCCTAAAAAGGCCCCAACGGTATGTTCCAATGGAAGATATAGCAAAGGCAGAGTCAATCAGGATTGGAAGATTTCACATCTACGGCATGTGTTGGCTACCTCGACGACGAGCTTGGGCATTTTTTATCCGTGGAAGAGAGGCACTTGAGGTGCACAAACAAAATGGAGAATCGCTAATTGTCACGATCACGGACTCCAAAGTCGCAGCGGGCCTCCTGAATGACCTTGGATCACAAAGGGACCCACTCTTGGATAATTAAGCATGAGACCAAAATGACAAAAAGGCAAAAACAATTTTGCTAGCTAAATTGCCACACAGCTTTGCATGCTGACTCTACCATGTCGCAACCATGTCGCAACCATGTCGCAACCATGTCGCAGCGCAGAGGTGATTCTCGATCAAGACTCAAGACTCAAGACCATACAACACTCGAACTCGTACATAGCTAGATGCCAAAGATTATTGAGGTTACAAAATCAATTGTGGGCCGTACAAGACTCGAACTTGTGACCCCTTGCGTGTCATGCAAGTGCGCTACCAGCTGCGCCAACGGCCCATATTTTGTTCTATTAAAGATAGTTGGTTATCGCGTCTTTTCGCGCAGAATTAATGCGATTAGTAAATTCGGTATTAGATTGATTACCTCGCAATAGGTCATATCGCCCAGGACTGTAGCCGCATGTCCCGTTGATGAATCCAACAAGATCGCTGCATCTGAGGTTGGGAATCTATCGGCCACACTTATCTTAATCTCGTTCTGCGAGAGATTGAAGTAGATGACGACCTTGTTGGAACTACCGCTCTCGCGCCACAGGCAGACCTCTAGGATGCGAGGATCGATCTCTGGATCACCATCGAATCCACTGGCATCGCTCTCAAGTATGGTGGCCTCTATGGAGTCACAGCAAGATATGTAGTTCTTTCTAATCTTTGATAGGGCGCACACCCACTCGCAAAATGGACTCTGGGCCATCGACCAATTGAATCCAAAGTCCACTCGATCTTGACAATATGCGTTATTATTGCCCTGCTGACTCCTCGAGAGTTCGTCCCCACCAAGCAGCATCGGAACACCTGGAGCTAGCAACAGAGCCGCTATCGCACTTCTCCGCGCAAGATCACGCATCTCTACAATCTCTACCGGCGCATTCAAACCTTCAAAGCCAAAGTTATTTGAAAGATTGTTGTCGGATCCATCTCTGTTTTCTTCACCGTTGCTATTGTTATGTTTGTAATCAAACGAAACAAGATCCATCAAGGTGAAGCCATCATGACAGGTGATAAAGTTTATCCTTCGTGAAAGCGAAAGAGGATCATTACGTCCTTCGACTATCTCCGCAATCTCATTTGGGTCACCCTGACGATTGACAAGAGCTCGCCGCATCCCATCTCGAAAGCGATCATTCCACTCAACAAAAGGCCGAGGAAAAAAGCCACGGCGGTAGCCGTTGTTCCCCAAATCCCAAGGCTCCGCAATAAGTTTGATCTTCGACAGAATCGGGTCGTTTGTCACCGCGGAGAGAACACCCCCCATAGGGGAAAAGGAATAACCATTCTTAGTGTCATTATCGCGTCCTATAGTGGTAGCTAGATCAAACCTAAAACCATCAACCCCATAGGCCCCTACGAAGTGGCGCATCGAATCAATAATCATTCGGTTACAAACCTCAGAGGCAACATTGAGCGTATTTCCGGTTCCTGTTATGTCAATGTGATAGTTGCCCTGTCCTTCCATCAAGTAGTAGTCAGGCGCGCTCAAACCTCGATAAGAGAGGGTGGGGCCAGAGATATCACCTTCTCCGGTGTGGTTGTAGACAACGTCGAGGAGAACCTCTATATCAGCCTGATGGAGCAAATCAACCATCTCAGCAAATTCACTTTTAGCTGTTGCAAAATCGTTACAACTTGCATATCGAGGCTCGGGAACAAAGAAAGAGATTGGTGAATATCCCCAGAAATTTGTCAATCCATTATGAAAAAGTGCCTCAGAGTCAGCAAAGTGAAAGACTGGCAGCAACTCCAGAGTTGTGACACCTAATCTATGAAAATGCTCTATTACACTTGGATGCGATAGACCCAAGTAGGTTCCTCTAAGTGAAGAGGGAACTACCATATTTGAAATGGTCGCACTCTTTACGTGAACCTCGTAGACGGTCGTATCTCGCCATGAATATGAAGAAGCGATATCTTTGGGTCGATCCCTTTGGGCAAAATCTCCATCATCAATCTGCGCAAGAGCAACTCCAGTTATTGAATCGACCGATGACTTCGTAAGATAGTCATACGGAGCGTGGACTCTTGTGACATCGCCAAAGGAGATGTGGCCAGAAAATGACTTTGCATATGGATCAAAAAGGATCTTATTTGAATTATAAAATAGACCATCATTTGGTTGGTATGCCCCCGATGCCCTAAGGCCATAGAGCATCTTGTCCGCTCCCGCGAATACGCCGATCCACCATCCATCGCCAATGGGTCGCAATGCACTAGTTGAAATCAAATGACGACGATCGTCAAATAACTCCAAAGATAACGACTCTGCTCTACCTGCAAAAACCTTAATGGTGTAAGTTCCATCTTGATTTTTGGTCAAACCGGGCAATAGATCTATCGATTCGAAGTCAACGGATTTGATTGGAAATCTCCTTGTAGCATGGCCCCATAGCTGAATAATCGACACGTAAAGACTCGAGGGTAAATCCTCTTTTCGACAATGCTAGCCATATTGCAAGCACTATGGAGTTCATGAGGAGATTCGCCTAAAGGCAGTTCTTCTAAAGAAGATTGAGTAGGACCTCTTCAGCAAGAGAAGATATAACAAAAAAATCAAGATAAAGAGAGGCGGCGAGCGGAATCGAACCGCTGTGCAAGGCTTTGCAGGCCCTTGCCTAAACCACTCGGCCACGCCGCCAGAGCTGTAATTACTGTCTAGAAAAACCTAATAGCCCTCAGGTCTTATTCCGGCTAGTTACTGCGGTATCAGATGTGATTAGAAGATATCACCATCTTGAAACCTTGATCTAAGCTCCAAAACTCCAGATCTCAGCCTCGCGAGAAACCTTCACCCCGACACTGTGGCTCGACACTGAGGCTCGAGAGGTCGATCCAAAAGAGTTATGGGCGAACTTCCGAAGGCAAAAACCACCAACTCAGCCATGTAGCAAAGGCGCATATCAAATTATCCGGCTCATTATTATCTGACTCAACCTCGCACCCTTTTACATCGTAGAAAAATAAGAAAAATCGAACAAATCAGAGCTTGGCAAAGCAAAAAACCAAGCTGCAAGTTAATCTATACCAAGCATGACAAGGGGTCACTCTCCTTGGATCTCCTTATTCTCAATGGAGCTAATTATCCGCCGTGGAGCCAACTATCCCCCGTGGAACTCCTTGCAAGGCGCCAAGGTAACCTATCTTCTACGCCGAAACAAAGACCGTCCTTAGGAATGGATGGTCTTTTTCTCTGGCCATCACTGCTCAAACACCTCGATTGGAGAAATCTATGCCAGGACGCGAAATATCAATTCACGCCTTGATCCAATCAACTTTAATCGCTCCAACTATGCTGTTTCCTATGCCTAAAACGACACACGAAGTGGCTTGGTCACCTGTAGCTAAAGTTCGCAATTACGGGGCAAAAGTTTAAAGCACAAGAGCGACCCGACCCTTAGGTTACCCAAGCATACACCGTGACCAGGTAATTTGTTTAGGGTAATTCAACTTCATCACCATGGGAACAACGGAGCGAAGTTACATATCTAGCGGAGTTACATATCTAAATGAAAGTCGGACAACTTAGAGAGAAGACAATTGCAAAGCCAATCTAGCAATCAAAAAAACGATCCCGACAAAGAGGTCACAGATCACCTCGAGTCATCTGAAGCGACCTCGGATTCTACAGAGATAGACGCCATTGAGAATTCCTCATTTGTTGGGGCAGTAAAAAAGAGTCGCCTCTCAAAATTGCAAAAGAGAATTATTCTCGGGGTACTCCTTGTGATCTTCACCGGTGGTACCTTAGCTGGGATTCCTATTGGAGCAAAACCAAATAGTAACGTGCGAATCACGCTTGCCTATCAATCTATCGCCAAGGCATTTATGCCTCTTGACAAAGAAGGTGTCGTGCCCAAGAATATCTTCTCAGCAAGCGTAGTGCCGCTAGGTGCTTCACTCCTTGGCTTGGCCAACCTAGACATGGGCAATGGCCCCTTCGACCGAGAGATTACCTTTTCGATTCCATTCACCATCTCACAAGCAACTACTTTCGAACAAACCGTCATAGCACACATGGGTTGGCGACTTCTCAGCCGCCAAATCACTCCAACTGGTTCAACTTTCTATCTCCAAAAGTCAGGCACTGACGGAAAGCTTTGGGAAGAAAAGGTAAACATCAAAAAGTCCAATATCATAAGCCTTGGTGCAACCGTCGCAAAAGTTACCATCTCACTTAGGCTCTTAATTGTCTCGTTCCAGTAGGACAAAGACTATTCATGGATGGGAACGTCAACTTAACTACCTTCGAATGAGCAGTTGGTCCAAAAGATAGTCACTTGATCCTATGTCCACTTTCCAATTTCAAAGATCATAATCAAAAAATACCCCAGGAGTAAATTTGAATCGATATGACGTCGCGGTGATCGGTGCGGGCCCGGGGGGATCCATAGCCGCAAGCCTTCTAGCATCGAGTGGCGCAAGGGTGGCATTAATCGACAAGTCCACCTTCCCCAGAGACAAAGCTTGCGGAGATTTGGTTGGACCGCGTGCCCTAGCCCTCTTAGCCGACCTAGGCATTGACCTACCTAGAAACCGAAGGGTCGTCTCAGATATGTTATTGGTTGGACCATCGGGACGACCACTGCGACTACCGGCGGAATCTGGAATTACCTATCCGGGAAGCGGTTGGCTAATCAAACGCCGCATCTTTGATGAGACACTTTATGAAAATGCAATCTCTGGTGGTTCATTGCCAATCAGCGCTAGAGTAAACAAAATCACAAAAGCCGATGGTGGCCGATATCAAATTTACATCGGGGATTCGGCTATCAGCGCAGACTTTGTTATAGGTGCAGATGGTGCAAATTCTTTAGTCGCCAAGGAGATGAACCTCTCAGATGAGGCAAGTGCCCTCTATGGCTTTGCCATTCGAGGATATCTAGAGGCTTCAGTCGACACTCCTGTTATCTCGCTCTTTGACGAAAAGTCGATAGGGGGAGAGTCAAATGTACTCTTCCCGGGCTATGGATGGATCTTCTCTGACTGCGAAGGAATGGCAAATTTCGGAGTTGGCATGGGAGTTCTGGGCGATAAAAAAAACGCATCGATGGCCACTCGAGCCCTACTACCCTATCTCGAGCTCCTTAAACAACAAGGTTGGATAAAGTCATCTAAATTTGAGCCAGCCACCAAGCTAGGCGGCTGGCTCAAGATGGGATACCATGGAATCATCCCAGCCAGAGAAAATGTCCTACTGATAGGCGACGCCGCTGGGCTGGTGAACCCCCTTCAGGGAGAAGGAATCTATGCAGCGATGGATTCAGGCATGCGAGCAGCTAGCGCAATCTCTTCACATCCTGGAAATGCCGCACAAATCTACCGACAAGAGCTAGAGAAAAACCATGCAGTCTATTTGAAATCAGCCGCAGCAATACAGAGGTTGGCGCTAGCTCATCCCAAACTAGCCAAGAATGGAGCAAACCTTCTGACGAGCAAATGGATGCCTTCTACCGTCGGATCAGCTTGGGGGATCTATTGGAACGACCTTATTGAAGGATCTGGCCATATCAAGGGAATCAAACTAGCCAAATCAGTCGCCTTTGGAGTGGAACTCTTAGCAGGGATGACCCAGTAATCAATATCAACGACTCGACAATCAGCTCAATCAATTGAGAACTCCCCCAAAAAACCATGGATGGGGCCCAAATTCAACGACAATCAAAAAGGGTGTGGTGCTTTTCGATCTGTACCTTAAAAGGGTATCAATATTTGATCAAAATTCACTAATCATGTAAGCGGGTAAGCATTCAAGCCATCAATCGATAGTTGATTATGTTTGGCCTGATATTCGAGAAGCTTCGAATCGCCTTTACGATTCAACCACCCATCTAGATCCGACCTCTCTTGTAACTCACTTGCCACAGGTACGCCAAAACCGCAAGAGTTGTTGAGCCGTTGGATCTCTACCACAATGACTCCGCGAACGCCTTTGTGTGGAGGGAAATGGGCGATCAGCTCTTCAAAATCGGGGGTCTGTGGTCGCACAACTCGACCACGGCCGTGAATTCGCAAAATATTAGGGTCGCGCCCAAACGAACACCACATTAGCGTAATCCGCCCATTTTCACTTAGGTGCGCCGCTGTTTCTGCTCCCGATCCGGTCAGATCTAGATACGCGACGTGATGATCATCCAAGATCCTAAAGGTATCCGATATCCCTTTAGGGGAAAGATTGATATGTCCATTGGGATCCAGCGGAGCGCTCGCCACAAAAAAGACGCTCGATCCCTCAATCATCGATCTTTCAAAGTCGCCAATCTCTGTTGCATTAGCCATAACTACCATGTTAGCGATTAAAACAAATCTTCAATTTGATATCGAACCTGAGAAAATGCCCCAACGGCCAAAGCAAAAACTACCAAATGGAAATAGAATCAATTTAAAATTAGTTGACTATGCAAGTAAAACCTTTACAGAAACCAAGCAGAACGGAAAGAAATGTCAAAGCCAAAAATTGTCGCCCTATCGGGATCTGCAGCCCAAAAAAGTTACAACAGCGCACTTTTGAGAGCGATAGGCTCGCTCCTACCAGAAACGGTCGAATTCGAGCTCTTCGAAGATATCAAAGCATTGCCCTTTTACAGCCCCGACCTCGACAACCAGAACGCTCCAGAAGTTGCATTGAGATTTCGCCAAACGATCAAAGAGGCAGACGCAATTATAATCGCAAGTCCAGAGTACAACTACTCATTCACGGGCCAAATCAAAAATGCATTGGATTGGGCATCGCGACCTTATGGCAAGCACGTCTTGATTGCAAAGCCGGTGGTTCTTGCTAGTGCTTCCACTGGCATCTTAGGTGGAGTAAGAGGTCAGCTTCACCTTCGAGAAGTTCTCCATGCAACGGGCTCGCTCGTTCTGTCACGTCCAGAGATCTTTGTCACATCGGCCGCACAAAAGTTCAACTCCAACTTAGAACTCACCGATGAATCGACTTGGACCATGCTCGAGCAGGCCGTTGAGGCACTAATAGTACATGCAGATCTTAAGGTCGAAGATAGTGCGGCTTAGTACTAATAAGGTACGGGGCGCCTTTGTGGCTTCCAAGCTCCATTAGGAAAGTGCATGCTATATGAATGCACTCATATAGCATGCACTTGGTCAAAACTTGTTCTTCGAGACAATCATCGCTCTCGAAGAACAAGTGCATCTATGTCTGTCATTGCATCTCTATGAAGTAGATAGTTAGTTCGAGCCAATCTAGCAAAAAGCTGGATGGAGATCCTAAAGATAACGCTTTCTTGGATATAAATTATCTGGAGACATGATCCGGTCTAAAAAAACCATACCATTCAAGTGATCCACTTCATGCTGTATGGCCTGAGCTTCAAAGCCATCGGTTTCAATTTCAAAGATCTCCCCATTACAATTTTGAGCCCGAAGCGTAACGTTAGAAAAACGTTCAATTGCCCCGGTAAAATCAGCGACACTCATGCAACCTTCGCGCACTTTGATAGGCTTCGACTTTGCAGTTATCACCGGATTGATTGCCACGATCAGGCCGTTATAACTACGAGTTTTCTTGTGTCCCGCCACGTCGGCCACAAAGATCGCCAGGGGAACTCCTATTTGAACTGCAGCTAGACCTACACAACCCGGAGACACAACCATCGTATCGCACATATCGCCGACCAACTTCGCAAGCTCTTCGTCAAAAAAATTAACTTCCAAAGCTTGACGAGAAAGTACTGGATGCGGAACGCTTACGACCTCTCTAATAGCCATGAAATCCCGACTTTGACAATTAAAAAACCCAAAACCTTCCTTAGATGGTGTCTGGCTCGATAAGTTCCGCACTCAAGTGCACAGTGAGCCTCAAAGCGACTTCGATCAAATCAGCCCGAATTCTCTCAAAACTTACAGAGGAATCGAGATCAACAAGAATAATCATCACGTAATTGGAAGATGGAAATGGAGTCGTCGAATGAGTCTTCAGTTCAACGATGTTAGCTTTATAGTTGAACAAGACTTCAGAAATTCCTGCAACGATTCCCGGACGATCACCGCCAATGACTCTAATGGCGACCCGGGATACGTCCTTGAGGTCAATCCAATCCTTAATCTCGATCTGATTTACAAAAAGTGCTAAGCCTAAATCAGCTAGATTCTCATTGAGCTCTTTATTCAACTGATCCGAATTGGAAAGACCTTCAACTTCAAATGAAAGCATTATCGCAAATTGGCCCTCCAAATCCGTCATCGTAGAGTCGGTAAGGTTTGCGCCCAACCGAGCCAACTCCTTTGTCAACCGATATACAATTCCTGGCCTATCAGAGCCGAACGCAGTTAGAATAAAGCGATTCACGCTAATAAAGGATAGTTGTATAAGGGAAATACCCAACGAGCTACCCCTAACTATCACATTGCGGGGGGGGGTTATATGCAAAACAATCTAGAAACACGTACACATTCGGAGATCCCGTCCGAAGAGGGTTTGATTCGTAACGTTGACGGGGCGATCTCACATGCTGGTCTGAGTGCTGAGAATGGTTTTGTAAGCTCGGTGCAGCGGGTAAAGATAGACGTCCTTCACCGGTAGTGCTTTGGCATGGGTGCGGTCTAGCTTGCCGCGACCTTGGGTCTTGCCGACTTGGATCCAATTGGCTGCTCGGTAGCTGGTACCAGCAAAGCGACCAGTCTCGACAAAGGTCTCGACGAGCACCGGGGCATAGCCATAGGCGACCTGCCAGTCATCACGCAGGCGTCGGGTAACTTTGGCGAGGATCTTGGAGGCGAGGTTGGGAACCTGGATATAAGGCAGGATGAGAAAGCGCGCGTTGCCCACCACGAGGTGCAGCCGGGAACGACGAGTCTTGTCGTCCCAGCCGATATGGGTGTCACGAGGAGCGCACTTCCAGGCCGACGCACCAAAGGGAGAGTGCAGACACAAAGCCACAGTCGGCTTCTACCAGATATCGCAGTTGTGCACCAGCGAGAGGCACGTATCCGAGGTAGTGGTAGCTCGCGATGGTTTGGTTCCAGATCGCAGAGGCTTTCTTGGTCTTGAACCAGGTGTATGCGGAGATCTCCGATCTGAGACAGTGTGCT
>NZ_JXYS01000147.1 GCF_000949295.1 Acidithrix ferrooxidans | reverse complement strand
TTCAATCCAAGCCTTTGGATTGGCTCCGCCTCGACCCGCTACAACATCTAAAGCTACACCACGTCTCACATCTAGAAATAGTTGTAGCCCAATTCTGTTTGTGATACTTACCTTCACGGTAGAACAAGACCTCGTCTAGTCCCAGAGCATCCACAGCACCAAAACGTGAAGGATCATCCACCAATGCAGCTCCATAGGCAACGACTGCGTCATTTATCGTATGCCAATCACAGCCAAGTTCCTTAGCCACACAAGAAACGCTACGACGCTGGGCTCCAACAGCATAAGTTGCCCATCTAGCCGCCCGATCACTTAGGCGAAGACGACCTTGTGGGTATTTGAAATTGAGCTATTTTTGGATCATCATCACTAAAAGACGGTTGGGGGCAGTGTTTGTTTGCACATCGCCATCTGTGCTTAGACCAAAAAAGAATAACCTTGCGACCAAAAGACGGTAGGTCTACAACCTCAACAACTCTGAGGCCATTATGGTGAACTTTGCCTTCACAAGTTGGACATTGCTTTTGTGAATTAGAACACTCAATGTGAACATGGAGCGGTTCACCAAGATTATCTTCAACGCCTATCAAATTAATATCAACTAAACCAACCAAGATTTTAGAAATTGCTTTATGATCTTTTTCCACAGGGGCTCTCCATTGTGAGTTTTGTCAAATCCCATTCTGGCAGAACCCCTGTACCACTTCCAAAGCGACTTTATAAAAATGGAACTTTAACCTCTAGCCACCGTTAAATCCGAAGTGCCATTAAAACGGTCAACGCGGCCTACACCAGCCAAACATGTCCTAATCCAACGTGTGGGTATGTCTCTTTCGACAACCGAAGCGGGGATGTGTTTCACTGTCGTAACCCCTATTGGGATTGCAATTGGCAGGGCGATGCAGATCACGTAGCCTCCATGAACATCAAATCAAGGATCCAAGATCACCAGATCGACCGGTTCACTCCCTACACGGAAGTGAGAAAGATTCTTGACGCGAGGTTCCTACGCTAAATGGAAAGCCGGAACATCCTCGAAGATGCCAAGGATAGCGCTCACGGCAGGACTCCAAGGATACCACGACAACGCGAGTTGGACGTGGGAGGTGTGCAACCACCGACTCGCCCTAGTTCTGCCCCAGTGGATGGGGCAGAACACGCAAAGGCGTCTGGAGAGCGAAAACAAAAGAGGTGCATATGAATGTATATGTATTTCGGAGCGGAGGTTTCAATACATGCAAAATCATCCGGTAATGGCATCTCGATAGACTTCCAAACTTAAAGATTCCTCGCCTTTATCCACCATCAGTTCAATTGAGGTCAAATCGCTAAATCCGATCTCCAAACCATTTCGACTTCACCTCAAAGCTCAACCGGTAAAACAATACAAAAAATGTGATGGGTCGTAGTTGGCCACGAAAGCCTTCAGGCATTGCCCCAACTTGTGGATCAGAGGCATTCTATGGAGATTCTGCATCCTCCTCAGCGGAGCGCTACTACAAAAGTCAGGAGGATCACCGCGTTGGGATTTTGAGGTGGTGAAACCTAATTCCGTCAAAAAGTTGGCAAAGCGTTAGGTTTTAGTGAATATCTCCTGACTCCAAAAGATAAGGAGATGAACCACGACCAGACTTCACTGGCAATGTATTCATCTCCCGTCAAAAATCACAAGAATCAAAGTTGGATCAAAATCACCGAGTTCGAATTAATCATGAAAATCATACCGAAATGACCCTGTAATCCTAAAGCGACTCTCGCCAAATAATGGTTTCCGACGCAACGCTTAGCCGACAATAACTGGGGCGCTATTCTTGCAACAGGTTCCCCTCCCTAAAGGGCTCAATGCCTATCTAGAGGTATCAATGCCTATCTAGAGGTATCAATGCCTATCTAGAGGTATCAACGGCCAATCATCACATCAGGAGCCTTTAGCATCTATCAAACCGACATGGCCATCTTCGCGCTGATAGACGATAGCGGGTCGGCCAGTCTCGTCATTGGTAAAGAAATAAAAGTCGTGCGAGAGCAGCTGCATTTGAAGTGCTGCATCTTCTGGTCGCATTGGAGGAATGCTAAACGACTTCTCTTTGACGATTCGAGCACCCCCTAAAAGCGCTATCTCCTCTTCGCCGTCACCATCGAATACAACTCCAGTGCTCTTGATTGCTCGGTGGTGAGGATGAGATCTTACAATGGTCTTGCCTTTGAGTTTCTCAATTCGATGTTCTAGTTTTTCAACCACTTTGTCGGCGGCTTCCATAAGTCCAGTTCCTGAACCTTTAGCACGTATTACTGCCCACCTTGTGTGCATCGTGACTTCGCAAATATCTCGCTCAGCTATTCTCGGATTTTTCTCTTCATAGAAACTTACCTCTACTCGACTTGCACCGTCTGCAAGGTGACTTAGATGATCAAGCTTTTGTTCTATGAGATCGCGATCCGTCTCACTAAGTAAAGCGTTCTTGGTTCGAAATGAAGTCTCCAACTTTCCTCCTTTAATTGGCACTCAACAGTTTCATCGTCAAGAAGTGAAGAACACTCCAATGTATAAATGCCAATATTCTCAACTTAGGTCAAAAGTAAACAAATGGCAAATGATTTTCCAACAACAATATTTTATTGTGTTGTTCGAAAACCATAGAGAGAGAACCAGTAGGCCGACTGGCCAATAATTCTGGCTCACCATGGGATATATCATGAGCTAATCGCTCCATCGCTTTTGCGCTCGAGGCAAGTTGGCTAAGGCCCCTCTATGTCTACGGCGCTATGGCGGGTCTATGGCGGTGAGAGATGAGGTTCTCTATAAAGACTGAGATCAGACAATCAAATCGCAATCTTTATAGAGCACAACACACTCATTTAACGAACCAGGTTAAAAGGATCAAACAAATCATAAGGAGTAACTGTTATCCGGTGTAGCTATTGGAAGGTTCCCAAAGCACTCTATTCAATCGGATTTCAAACCAGCACCGGTCAATGCGATGGCTGCCCCACCTTCAATTGGAGTCACAGAAAAATATTTAATCGAACCCGCATATGCCACTGCACCTGTAGGTTCAACGTCTATTCCACGTCTACCAAGAGCCGCTTTAGCTTCTTGAATCTCGCTATTATCAACTGTCACGAAAGATCCACCGCTTTCTATGACAGCATTGACTATTTGGTCGATACGAGGCGGATTGGTAATCGCTACATACTTATCAAGTTTCGTAAGTTTCGCCTCCACCGAGACCAGATTGGAGCTAATCTTTAGTAGAACAGATGTTCGATAAAGGAGGCATGGTGGATATCTCAGGCTTTATGGTACGCTTCGCTTCAGAGGAAGCATGTGAAGATCATTTGATCAAATTGCTTATGCTATGAGGGATTTAGATGCCCAAAGTGTGACTCTGACCAGTTTACCTTAATCAGGCCAAACCATCGAAGAAATGCAGCATCTCGAGCTCCACTTTTTCAATGTAAATCTTGTCACCGTCAAACTAGCGTTACCTCCGGAACCATCTTCCATCGAAGCCATATCTCTTTATCCAAGTGGTTCTCCGCTATCTATCTATTGTCCAACGACAAGCGTGGTCTTTCGGCTACTACCATTGCTAAATTCGTTCAAGTATCTTATTCGACTGGCTGGTTGATGCTAAATAAGCTACGAAAAGCAATGGCTGACCGAAATGGTTTATATAAACTTGGAGGAAACGTCCAGGTAGATGAGTTCTTTTTAGGTGGTGAGAGCCATGGCGAAGGCAGAAGAGGAAAGGGAACAAAACAAACCAATGTCCTAATTGGAGTGTCGATTAGCAATGGTGCTCCTACTCATTGCTTCATGGAAGTAATCAAAGATACCACTGCTAAATCACCCAAAGATGTTTTTGTGAGACGTTTAGATTCTAATACCAAGCTGATAAGTTGATGGTAACCCGAAGTTACGGGGTATGTGCTGAAAGACCTTGG
>NZ_JXYS01000146.1 GCF_000949295.1 Acidithrix ferrooxidans | reverse complement strand
CAGATCCTATGTATCTCAGAGCGTCGCAGGGATAAAGAAGAGGCAATTGCAGAGGTATGCAAACTAAGTTCCAGAGTGCATTTGACAAACTAGCTGACTCAGTTAAGCGTGGTCAATATTCCAATGCCACAACTGTGGCTTCAAGAATAGGAAAGCTAAAGCAAGAGCATCGCTCTATTGCACGTCGCTATGAGATAGATGCCATAACTGGCGATGACCAAAAAGTCAAAGAGCTGGTTTTGACTGAGAAACCAAAAGTAAAAGAAGCAGCTGAGACTCTCTATGGTGCCTATGTGATTGAGACCAATAGGAACGATCTAGAACCAGAAGAGATCTGGAAGCTCTATATGACCCTAACAAAGGTAGAGGATGCATTCAAAGCCCTAAAGAGCAATCTAGGGATGAGACCGATCTATCACCAACTAGCTAGTCGTACCGCTGCTCATCTATTTATCTCAGTAGTTGCTTATCACCTCTATGGAGCAATTGCACTTAGCTTGTCTCAAGCCGGTGACAAAAGAAGTGTTCACAGCATTCTTGCTCAAGTGTCTACCCATAGCCGCTTGAACGTAACGATGTTAGATGATAACAAACGTCTACATAACCTTCGTATCTCCTCTACTCCAAACTCTACCCAAAAAGAGATCTACTCGATTCTTGGAGTAGTAGATACCCTAGCTCGAACCAAGAAGGTGATTGCTCAACTGTAGTGCCCAAATCCAGACACCAATATGGTCATGACCTGGGCTTTCATGGGGTGGTTGCCGAAAGTAGGGCTAGGATTATCGAACTGGCTAGTCGCGTGGAGAAAATCGATACCATCGTGGCAGCGATTAAGTCAATAGCAGGTCAAACCAATTTGCTTGCTCTAAATGCAGCTATTGAGGCAGCTAGAGCCGGAGATGCGGGTCTTGGATTTGCGGTTGTCGCAGATGAAGTTCGAAGTCTGGCAGAGCGATCTCGAACGGCAGCGACTGAAATTGCCGGGACGATTTCTGAGATTAGAAATGAAGCAGCTAATTTGGTGACGTTGGTCTCCCAAAGCCTCGAGCGAACCGGTGAGGGCGATGCTCTAATACAAAACACCTCTGCTGTGCTATTTGATATCGTGGGTAAGATCAGTGGAAACGCAGAGCGTATTGAACAAATCGCCGCTGCGACTGAACAACAGTCAGTTATGGCTAAAACGATTGCTCAAAATGTATCAATGCTTTCCAGCGGTTTTTGATAATTTATTGACTTTGTCCCAGTTGGTCTTTTGAAGTGCAACGAGGTATCTCGGGCTAAGTTCTACGAGGAGCCACTGAAGAGTTAAAAACTACTTCCCATGATAGAGTTCGAAATTGATATTCCATAGATAAGGGCAATTTCTATGGAATAAGTTCATAATTTTAACTCGAAGTGATGGATCGAGATTAAAGTTTTTAGGCTCTCCTAACCCTCATGTGGGTCACCAAGACCCCATAACTGATAAGTAACGCCTGTACGATAAGAACTTTTGGGTCTTTAAAAGCATTGAATGAAACGTGCACGGTTTGTGACCTCTAAATTTGAAGTTACTAACACACAGATTTAGGAGATCTAACCGTGCACGCTAACTCTCTAGTCAAGCAGTTGCTTGACGTTAAAGGTGTCATTGTCAACGATATTTTTATCTCAAAAGATGAAATTGTTGTAGATGTCAAACTTGCACGATCCAAACTCGCATGTCCACCGTGTTGTTGAATAAGCCGTAAATTCAAAACAAAATACCGCTACGACATCAGAACTTATCAACTCTCGCTGGAGACATCTTGACATGGGAATACGTCGTACTTGGATCTCTTGTGCCCTACGGAGACCGAAATGCCCCAATCATGGAGTAATCACTGAGTCAGTGCCATTTGGGTGACCGGTATCGTAAATCTCGCTTCACGAGAGACTTTGAACATCTAGTTGCCGGCTCAACCGCAAAGATGGATAAAACAACAGTTACGAAGCTCACCCGGATTGCTCAGAAAACAGTTGGTACGATCTGTGAGAGAGTAGTAGCCAAAGAGATCGATCCAAAGCGACTAGAGAAGCTCTCAATAATAGGGGTAGATGAGATTGCCTATCGTAAATACCATAAGTACATAACCCAAGTTATTTAGAGCCCGTAACAGATCATGAAACTGGAAAGATCGTCTATGGAGCAGAAGGAAAAAGCGCTAAG
>NZ_JXYS01000145.1 GCF_000949295.1 Acidithrix ferrooxidans | reverse complement strand
TTGCACGTAGATATGCAGACAGCCTATTTCTAGAACTTACAGGAGCTGACAATCCCAAGGAGGTGCAGCTCCTTGGGAGAACTCTTACATCTTGGAAAGAGGAGATCCTAGCCTGNCACTCTTGTCATGTCACCAATGGACCTACTGAAGCTATGAACAACTTGGTCAAGGTGACAAAGCGTGTCGCCTTTGGCATGACTAACTTCTACAACTTCCGCATTCGAACACTCCTTAGCGGTGGCAAGGTCAATTGGGACCTTCTAGCAACCGTAACACCGACATTTCGTTAATCTCCAGCGTGGCAGATAGAAAATCGTAGCCCTATCAAGATGACCATCTCTAGCTGATAGCTATCAGCTAGAGATGGTCATAGCCGAAGCCTATTGGAAGTCGAAGGTCATTGGAATGGGCAGAACGCAAAGCGTTCTGCCCATTCCAACATTGTTCTCCTGGCAATTTTCCACAGAGTTAGTCAATCTTGGCGACGCACAGGTCCCGCTGAGGGCCAACAACCTCTCATATCAGGACCCAGGGGCTATTGCGATCTTATCCGTGGCACTTTATCGTCGCACCTGGGGCTTTAATTCAAGATAGGCCTTAGTTCAAGATGAGTCATGGATCAAGCTTGCTCTTGTATTCGAGCAGTCTCCGACAACCTAATTCACACTAAACGTGGTGATATGCCAATTCTCAGATAGTTGTAGATTCATCAAATGGGATAGATGTTCTCGTGGATGTTTGGGTTCGCCAATGGCGAACCCAAACATCCACCTTATGAGTTTTAGAGATTTCTAGTCGATAATTGATCGTCGTCCAAGGAGCCATTAGACGTACCAACCCCTATCTCTATAGCCCAAAGCCAGAGGCTTTATCTGATTTAGATGCTTACTTTCCACCGTTAAATCCGAAGACCCGGTTAACTGCTAGACGGAACGCCTGACGAACACGCACGTCCGAAAATGGCTTCTGATCGACACGCATTGTAAAAGGCTGGAAGGCTCCGGATTTACTCGAAAGAGTAGACACTCCAGTATTCGACTTTAGGCTGTTATAGCTCTGCGCACCTATTCCGCCGATTGCATCGAGTTCACCAGCCTGAAGCGCATTCAACATCGAGGCTTCGTCGGCGAAGTCTGTAATTATTACTTCATCCAAGTAGGGAAGGCCAGCCTTCCAGTAATTCGGATTGCGCACAAAAGTACTTTGTTGTCCAGGAGTAAAACTCTTGTACTTGTAAGGTCCGGTACCATTTGGCTTAGTCGGATCATAACCTACTGGAACAATGTATTGAAAGTAATAGTAGGACATCTGATCAAGCAGAGTTGCGTATGGCTGAGTGTAGGGGATCTTGACAGTTAAATTATCTACCTTTTTAAGGTTTGCTAAATCGATCGGTCCAAGCGACGCAGCCCCCGGAAGCGGGCTCTTAGGGTTCATAATGCGTTGAATAGAGAAGATGACGTCGTCGGCTGTAAGTGGCTTTCCATCGTGAAAAGTTATTCCTGGCCTTAGACGAACCGTCCAATTAGTCGCTGTAGCATCAGGAGTAATGGATTCAGCCAGTTCATAAACAAGCTCGCCCTTGGCATTGTAGGAAACCAGCGCTCGATAGAGCTGACCGATTCTAGCTCCATCAATAGTTGTATATCCGTTCTGTGCATCTAATGAATCTGCGGAGCCACCGCCAGTCGCGCCAACACGCAAGGTGCCTCCACGGCGAGGCTTAGAGGCTAGAGCTGTAGTTGTAGTAGTGCCTGAAGCAGTAGTAGTACCACACGCCTCAAGAATGGAACCGCCGGCGGCGAAGGCTGCAACTCCACCTAAACCACGAAGAAAGTTACGTCGACTTACACCATTTCCAAATATTTCACTACCAAGTATACCTTGACGATCGTTTGACATAAAGTAATTTCCCCCATAACTGAATGCTTAAACTGTACACATTCGGAGATCCCGTCCGAAGAGGGTTTGATTCGTAACGTTGACGGGGCGATCTCACATGCTGGTCTGAGTGCTGAGAATGGTTTTGTAAGCTCGGTGCAGCGGGTAAAGATAGACGTCCTTCACCGGTAGTGCTTTGGCATGGGTGCGGTCTAGCTTGCCGCGACCTTGGGTCTTGCCGACTTGGATCCAATTGGCTGCTCGGTAGCTGGTACCAGCAAAGCGACCAGTCTCGACAAAGGTCTCGACGAGCACCGGGGCATAGCCATAGGCGACCTGCCAGTCATCACGCAGGCGTCGGGTAACTTTGGCGAGGATCTTGGAGGCGAGGTTGGGAACCTGGATATAAGGCAGGATGAGAAAGCGCGCGTTGCCCACCACGAGGTGCAGCCGGGAACGACGAGTCTTGTCGTCCCAGCCGATATGGGTGTCACGAGGAGCGCACTTCCAGGCCGACGCACCAAAGGAGAGTGCAGACACAAAGCCACAGTCGGCTTCTACCAGATATCGCAGTTGTGCACCAGCGAGAGGCACGTATCCGAGGTAGTGGTAGCTCGCGATGGTTTGGTTCCAG
This sequence comes from Acidithrix ferrooxidans, assembly GCF_000949295.1. Taxonomy (GTDB): domain Bacteria; phylum Actinomycetota; class Acidimicrobiia; order Acidimicrobiales; family Acidimicrobiaceae; genus Acidithrix; species Acidithrix ferrooxidans. The sequence goes on along the minus strand of NZ_JXYS01000145.1, from coordinate 178 downwards.
ATCGCAGAGGCTTTCTTGGTCTGAACCAGGTGTATGCGGAGATCTCCGATCTGAGACAGTGTGCTCGGAGACATGTCGGGGAGGCGCAGTTGGGCATTAGGACTCTGGTAGCGAACAGCTCTGCCGTTGGTGTTCTCGCTCCGTGGTGGAGGAAGAGTGATGAGGCCGTCTCTATGCA
>NZ_JXYS01000144.1 GCF_000949295.1 Acidithrix ferrooxidans | reverse complement strand
TCGTGGGCNCGNAGATNNNTNNAAGANNCNNCATCGTAGAGTCGGTAAGGTTTGCGCCCAACCGAGCCAACTCCTTTGTCAACCGATATACAATTCCTGGCCTATCAGAGCCGAACGCAGTTAGAATAAAGCGATTCACGCTAATAAAGGATAGTTGTATAAGGGAAATACCCAACGAGCTACCCCTAACTATCACATTGCGGGGGGGGTTATATGCAAAACAATCTAGAAACACTGATAGATTCCAACGCACTAGTTGAGCTAATCCATACAAACACAGTAAATGTAATCGATGCTCGATGGTATCTAGATGGTCGAAATGGGTACGATGCATATCTCAAAGGCCATATACCAGGGTCAATCTTTATCGATATTGATGCGGTAGCAAGCGACCACCGGGTAAGCAATCATGGACGACATCCGCTTCCTGACTCAAACGCCTTTCAGCTAGCCTTAAAAACCTGCGGAATCGATCTTTCCAAACCAACTGTCATCTATGACGACTGCGGAGGTGTTATCGCAGCGCGAATATGGTGGATGAACCGTCGCCTTGGTCTAAAAGCCGCAGTTCTAAACGGTGGAATTGCGGCATGGGATGGCCCGCTCGAAAAAGGGTCAACCAGAATCTCGCAATTTAATGGATACGATACGCCTCTCGCTGAAAATAACCTTGGCGGATGGGGTCCTGGGGTCTGCGATACACAATACGTCAAAACTTCCATCGAAAAAAGCTCAGCGATAGTTCTAGATGCACGGGACGAGAGTCGATACCGAGGTGACAGCGATCCAGTCGATCCTCGCCCCGGGCACATCCCTGGTGCAATTTCACTTCCAACGAGATCGCTGCTTGATCATAACTCATATTTTCCTGAGGTCGAACAACTCCGAAAGACCCTAATGGACCGAGTCGGATTCGAACCAAAATCAGGAAAAGAGATAATCGGAAGTTGCGGATCTGGAATTACAGCTTGCCATCTTGCATTGGCATTCAAATATGCATTCTCGATCGAGATCGAAATCTATGAAGGTTCCTTCTCGGCCTGGTCTAGGGAGACGTCGCTTCCAGTTGCCACCGGGACTGCACCAGGGAGCCTAAACACTCCAAATAGATTTCCCCTTGGCTAATTTTTGGGTTGACCCTCAAATAAGCGAGGCAGAGGCAGATTGAGGATTGCACCGTCAATCAAACTCCATTGACAATACATAGCATACTTATCAAGTTTCGTAAGCAAGAGCCATTTTGGAATCAGATTCGCGGAGTAGCGGATGTGGAGACGCAAACACACATGTATTGAGAAGTCGCTCTACCAAGGACATTTCAAAGTGCCTTCGGTTGAATCGGTATGCGAATTCCTCGAGGTAAAGTTGCTTATGTTCCTCACGTCCGTGGTATGTTCCGTCGATAAATTTCTTGCAGTTCCCTATCAGGATGTTGAGCCATTTGAATGTTACATGTGCTTGTTCGTCTTTGGATAGAGTGATCGAATGCGCTAGTCCAAGGTCTCGAGCACATACCCCGTAACTTGGGTTACCATCACTTATCAGCTTGGTATCGGAATCTAAACGTCTCATAAAAACATCTTTGGGTGATTTAGCAGTGGTATCTTTGATTACTTCCATGAAGCAATGAGTAGGAGCACCATTGCTAATCGACACTCCAATTAGGACATTGGTTTGTTTTGTTCCCTTTCCTCTTCTGCCTTCGCCATGGCTCTCACCACCTAAAAAGAACTCATCTACCTGGACGTTTCCTCCAAGTTTATATAAACCATTTCGGTCAGCCATTGCTTTTCGTAGCTTATTTAGCATCAACCAGCCAGTCGAATAAGATACTTGAACGAATTTAGCAATGGTAGTAGCCGAAAGACCACGCTTGTCGTTGGACAATAGATAGATAGCGGAGAACCACTTGGATAAAGAGATATGGCTTCGATGGAAGATGGTTCCGGAGGTAACGCTAGTTTGACGGTGACAAGATTTACATTGAAAAAGTGGAGCTCGAGATGCTGCATTTCTTCGATGGTTTGGCCTGATTAAGGTAAACTGGTCAGAGTCACACTTTGGGCATCTAAAT
>NZ_JXYS01000143.1 GCF_000949295.1 Acidithrix ferrooxidans | reverse complement strand
CAAGGTCTTTCAGCACATACCCCGTAACTTGGGTTACCATCACTTATCAGCTTGGTATCGGAATCTAAACGTCTCACAAAAAACATCTTTGAATGATTTAGCAGTGGTATCTTTGATTACTTCCATGAAGCAATGAGTAGGAGCACCATTGCTAATCGACACTCCAATTAGGACATTGGTTTGTTTTGTTCCCTTTCCTCTTTAGCCTTCGCCATGGCTCTCACCACCTAAAAAGAACTCATCTACCTGGACGTTTCCTCCAAGTTTATATAAACCATTTCGGTCAGTCATTGCTTTTCGTAGCTTATTTAGCATCAACCAGCCAGTCGAATAAGATACTTGAACGAATTTAGCAATGGTAGTAGCCGAAAGACCACGCTTGTCGTTGGACAATAGATAGATAGCGGAGAACCACTTGGATAAAGAGATATGGCTTCGATGGAAGATGGTTCCGGAGGTAACGCTAGTTTGACGGTGACAAGATTTACATTGAAAAAGTGGAGCTCGAGATGCTGCATTTCTTCGATGGTTTGGCCTGATTAAGGTAAACTGGTCAGAGTCACACTTTGGGCATCTAAATCCCTCTTTCCACCGCAATTTGATCAAATGATCTTCACATGCTTCCTCTGAAGCGAAGCGTACCATAAAGCCTGAGATATCCACCATGCCTCCTTTATCGAACATCTGTTCTACTAAAGATTAGCTCCAATCTGGTCTCGGTGGAGGCGAAACTTACGAAACTTACGAAACTTGATAAGTATGATTTATAATTAGCTACAATTTCGCCCAAAGGCTCGCGTCGGGTGTCAAGGGAGTTGCTTGCACTTTTAGATAGCCGGATTGTTGAAAGCTTAACGATGCAGTTCGAAAATATAATTCAACCAAAGAACGATACCTACAAATAAATTTACAAACGTGAACCTCAATCGGCTGATTCGTCTTCAGTACATCGTAAATACGCTAATTCGGAAATAGGTTCGGAGACCAATAAAAGCTGTCCCAAAGATACCCATACCATGGTTCGAGATTTTGCAACTAGTGGTCCAGAGAATCGGAATAATCAATGGGTACTTCGAAAGAGGCGGTAAGAATATTCTGCGACGCTTCGCTATGCCTACGCGCTGGTAATTTTGCGCCTAGGCGTCAGTATGTCTTTGAATTACATCTTCTTTAGAAAATGTTGCCATAGCAGAATCACATCTCCTACGATAATTAACCCGATGTATAGCGCCCCTAGCTGGGCTATAAAAGGGTGTATATCAGCAGCGATTATTCCAGAGTACAGGCCAAGAGGCGCTGCCTTTGCTATGGTCAATCGCCAGTTTCGAGGACGCATGAATCCGTTGTTTCCTATCCCTTGCTCCGCTACTCTTACCTCGGTACGCCCTCTTATGTACTTAATCACTCGCAAGGAAATCCCTATGAAAAAAAATTCAATACACGCAATACCCAATAGCTGCAACATACCAAACTCTGGACGCAAGCTGGTCCCAACTGTTCCTGCAAATACAACCGAAGATACCTGAAGGACAAAGAACTCTACTTTCGAAGCAGTAGTGCGCGATACAGGTTGCCACTCAGACGTAGCTTGGTGGATGTCTTCTGGATGGTTTAGCGCGGACGAAATATCGCCCTTACTTCTTTTACCTTCGTGGTATTGGGGAAACACAACTACTCTCCTTATGAGACCAGGTAATACCCGAAGGCACTCCATCCACAACTAAATAGTGCACCACCAATGGTGACCTCCCCAAGATAAGGAACCTCAGCCGACAGTCCCGATCCCATAGGAGAGAATATACAGTCATAGACTGGTCCTGACGGTCCCTGGACGGGTTGGAAACTCATATCTACCATGGCGCAGGTCCAATTCTCATTGTTAGGGTAGGCAGCCAGACACCATTTCCCTAGATACCAATAAGCCCAAGTTGCGCAAGTTCCTCCCAGTTGACAGATGAGTTTCGGTGCTGCGGCGGAGATCACCGACTTCGCTCCGCTAGGAGCCATGGTCCGTGCCCATGCCGCAGATCCAGTTAATCCGACCGCCACAGTCGATAACGCCAATGCCCCCAAACCAACTGCGATCCTTCCTGTTATTCTTTAATACCCACTGTGAACACCCCCGCTTGCTTATTAGCTATCATGCTGATAGCGTTCGTCGATACGGCTCGTTAAACGAGTTTGCCTATCGTGCATAAGCCCTTGATTTATTGATTCTGCAATAAAGCATCCCCATGGCCACCACTATATGGAATACTAGCTCCGCAGCAATTGAACACTGAAAGTAACGCTAATCATTTATTTTTTGCCAGACATCTGCTTAAAAGATGATTTTGGGTTTTTTGGGCTGTAGATTTCTCGGCGATTAACTTAAAAAATGCCTAGGCTCTGCTCTTCCTGGTTAGCGAATCAGTTCAAACGGATTTGTGTAATATATTTCTAAAAGAAGCTGCCATATTCTGGAAATGGTAGATATTAACGCGGGCAAATTCGAGAACTATCCTGAAACTCACCGCTAGGTGTTGCCTCGGTATGAAAGTATCCTTGCTTGATCTTGGTATCGAGATTTCTAGCTATCCACCTAAAGAGCAACGTCAACGCTTCTCCCTGTGCAATATGAGATCACAAGTTATTCTACCAATTCCCCACCTTTGGCAACTAGGGCTGCCCTTGACTTTACAGTTAACCTATCGTGAAGATGAGCGACGTGTGACCGGATAGTGTTTTTTGAAATGTAAAGAAGGCTAGCTATATCTGCGTTCGCCAGCCCGTGTACTACTAATTTCAATATATCAAGCTCTCTAGATGAGCACTTAGAACTCAGCACTTCGACGTGCAGTTTTTGAGACTGTTTCGCAGTAAGACTGGTGACAAGGTTTCGTAACATCTTTGGAGAAATAAGAGCATCTCCTCTGTGCGCAGTAATGATCGCGCTATAGAGATCTTGGGGTGGGTCGGACTTAAGGATAAAACCTTGAGCTCCAGCGTGAAGGGCTGAAAGTACCATTTGATTGAGATCGAAGGTAGTTAGGATCACAATCTCTGGAGCCCCAACAAAATGATCCTTGATTTGTTTTGTCGTCTCTACTCCAGAGAGTCCGGGCATTGAAATATTCATAAGGACTACGTCACGTCGCAAAGCTTCAATATATGAGATCACTCCATGAACATTTTGTAAGCTGCCCACAACTTTCATATCATCTCTTGAGGAAATTAGAACCTCAATCGACTCTATGACCTCACGCTCGTCATCGATAATTAGGATACGAATCATTGAATTTTCGTATTGCTCCAAGGAATAAAGGCTGTGAAGCTACCTTTATCCGAACCCGCAACTAATGCGTAGCCGGCGCACCCACCTAGAAATTGGGCTCTTGTTTGACAATTAAATAAGTCCAGTCCCATGGCGGCTTCTTTGGTTACGATCATCAATAGGACCATTATCCAAGTGTTTATTGAAAAGCTTTCATAAAGAAAATAAAGGCCGAAGAACCCAAAAATCATCTTTTAAGCAGATGCGACGCGCAAAATAAATAGTTAGCGTTACTACCAGTGTTCTATGACTACGGAGGCTGGCTTCGAATGTGGTGGTGGCCACGGGGATGCTTTTTACAGAATCAATAAATCAAGGTCTTATCCACGATAGGCGAACTTGTTTAACGAGCCGTATCGACGAACGTTATCAGCATGATAGCTAATAAGCAAGCGGGGGTGTTCACAGTGGGTATTAAAGAATAACAGGAAGGATCGCAGTTGGTTTGGGGGCATTGGCTGTTAGCGCGGCCGCCATTGGCGTTAGTGCGACCGGCGCATCTGCTGCAGCAGCTCAAGGTGCTGATTCAGTTGCCGTTACGCATGGATATTTGTCGAACATCGTTGTAAGCGAAAATGTTGCGATTCAAATCCCTCCCCAGCTAACGCACAATAGTTTGTTCACGCCACTGACGGCCAGCGGATGCACAGGAGCACCTCCAGGGTTGGGTCCGTTTGGAGTGTGCATCAGAGTAACCGGTTACGGCACCTACGTATCGAACGTGGTAACAAGTGCCTATGCGAGCTACAGTGGCTGTAGTTCTGCGCAGCTCATCCGCAATGGAGCGGTTATAAAGCAGGCGCCAATTGTGTGTTACGGCAATCCGAATACATACTGCTTCGGATACGGTTGTGGACAAGCTGGAACCATGCTTTCCGCAACGTTCAGCTTTTACAGCAACTCTTGGTTCCACGTAGGCGATAAGTTGTGCGTTCGCTATGTTGGGGAGGATGGTACCACTCCGTTCCAATGGAATGGCGGCTCATCTACGCCCATGTCGTGCGAGACCATTGGCTGAAAGCTACAGTCGTAGCTATTGCTATTTGGTTATAGGTAATCGATAGGGCTCCGTATTCAATCCTTGAGTGGCGATACTTAAATTAGGGCAGGAATTACAAGGAGGAACAGCGTGTACGCAGAGATTCAAGGGGCCCACAGCCTATTTAGAGGAGGGGTGCTCGGAGCAACCTTCACTTTCGTTGCTTCGGCAGTTCCCGTCTTATCGGCGTGTGTTGGAATTGCAACTCGCCCGTGGCGTCGTTTTGAATTGATTGTGGCCGCGGCGGTAGGAGCAGCGATCTCGCTGCTGGCTAATCTTGGCTTGCTTTCATCGATGCTGTTCTCCGCCTCTGCATCTAGGGAAATCGGCGGCGCCATGACAGTTGTTCTCATCTTCTTGGTCGCCGTTGTTGTGCCGTTTTTCGCAGTGCGACTTGCATTAGGTCGAAAGGGCTGGATTGTAAACGCTAGTTTGGCAGGGCTCTTTCTGGACTTGCTGTTGAACGCATCGCTTCTCGGATGGTCAATTTCGAGTCTGTCGGTGCAAACTGTGGTTACCAGCATTGATATTATTGTGGCGGTCGTGCTCCCGGTGGTAGTCGTAATTCGTCGAAGCTTAAAGCTAGAACGGTTGGTTATCTCATTGACACTTAGTCTCCCGGTCGCAATATACATAATGATTGGGAGCTCCTCAGCCTTTTGGGCTGGAGGACGTATTTGATCGAGCGTTTCAAGCCAATCCAAAATCAATAGTTAACTTTATTATCGATTAGTTGATAAATTTGAAATACTTTTCCAGTGAATATCAGAATAGCTATCGCACTTGCCTGCTTTTAGATCTACCTATTCCAGAAAAAAGCAGCTTGTTTCAACAATTCATTATGCAAAGCCGTTTCAACTTGATTTGCTGATCAGGTAGAGCGGAGCGATGAGCAACTATATCTCCCCTTACCGTTGCCAAGTTTCAACTTGATTTGCTGACCAGGTAGAGCGGAGCCTCATTATTTTTGGGTTCCACCTGAGAATTTATTTACCAAAAACCCCAAAATCATCTTTTAAGCAGATGTCGGGCGCAAAATAAATCGTTAACCTTAAAACCAGTGTTCTATGACTACGGAGGTTGGCTTCGAATGTGGTGGTGGCCATGGGGATGCTTTATAGCAGAATCAATAAATCAAGGTCTTATCCACGATAGGCGAACTCGTTTAACGAGCCGTATCGACGAACGCTATCAGCATGATAACCATTAATAAGAGGGGATGTTCACAATGGGAATTAAAAGAATAACAGAAAGGATCGGAGTTGGATTGGGGGCATTGGCGTTATCGAGTGTGGCGGTCGGATTAACTGGGTCTGCAGCATGGGCGAGTGGTGCACCTCGCCCCCAAACCCCCAAACCCGCATTAATATGCAAGCCAGGAGGTACCTGCGGATCTGTAGCTTACTGGGCAGGCGAGGAATGCGATAATCCCGGTGATTATGCGCTCGACCCTTATGGCACACCGCTTGAGTGTCATTACGTCGGGACTGACGCGTATGGCAGTCCGATCTTTATCTGGGTTGAGGCTTGAGGATATGTCTGGGAATGACTTGAAACTCAGCTTCGACTGGGACATGTACTATAGCCCTCAATTCAGTATGGTGCTCATAGGGAAAGGTGCATGCATTGCGATCGATCAAAGCTGAAACTTCGCCTCTTCCCTCCGCCGAGCTTGTCGAGTACCTAAGTCGCCTTCTGGTTCGTGACTTTTCCGACACCGTACGTTGGCTTCCGAGACGATTAGGCGCTGGCGCATTGTTTGGGGGCGAGGTACTCATCTGTGCAGACTGGGCTTATCAGCTAAATCTCGGACCCTCGGTCAAAGAGGCGCTCTCCTATTTTCAGCTGGACGGTGCTCTCGGACTCCATGAGCTGGGACTGTCAGTAGTCGATGAACTTGGTTTTATTGGTGAGCGGAGTGGAGCATGGGAGTTGACCATAGGAGAGCCTAAAGCTTTGGTACAGTCCCATCGCGATGGGCAAGCGGTTATGAGTTCTGCTTGTCGTTCTGCTCTCTATCAAGCGACCCTGCTTGCAGCATACGAGGAGCTGGAGGTTGTGCCGTCGGCCCTCTTTTTCCTAACGTTAGCCTTGTCATCATCCATGGTCAATCGCCTAGGACAACGTGCCCTAGTGATTGATGAGGGCAGATTATTTTCGACGAATAGCACTTACGACGATTTTCAACGAAGATTTTGCCAAGTTCCCTTGGAAGAGTTTCTCGCTTCTGAGACCCCATTGTCGGCTCGGTATGCGACCGACGCGGAAGCAATTGTAAGCGCCTTGTTCGACGGATCCATACCGGAGTTTCAATTTCCGACTAGCTTTATCCCCTTGTCAAGGTTATTGGTTGAACAGGGTTTGGCTCCTGGGGGTTGGGAGCCTGGGAAATGGCGTCCAGTAGTTCTTAGTGATGATTCAACGGAGATTTTACGTCTGTCGAATCTACTCAGTCGCCGTGGAATGCTCTATCAATCTCTTCCGAATAAAAGTCACGCGATGCCTCGATATCTGTATGTAAGGAGTGAGGACATGCGCCATATTTGGGCTAACTTTCGAGGGGAGTAAAACCTTTATCTCTTGTGGGTCCAGCTTCCACACATTTCATTATGAGTCGCTTGATTTGGCGTTGACGATGGCAGGTTCGAGTTGTGCTAACCACCTGTTCCAACCCAATCTGTAGCGAGCCACCTACTCCAACCCCCGAAAAACAAGACAGCACACATCTATCAAGGCGACGGGAGAGGTGCTGCCACCTATTTTTCAGATGGGCTAGGCATAGAGACGACAGGTGGCTATTACTCCGAAGGCGGATCGCAATTAATTGCCGAACACACTTGGCAAAACGGCAAAATCGTATCAAGCCTTGGTCTAGATGAAGCCGCCTTCAAAGCTTGGGTAGAGGGCGGTGAGTGTCAAGACAGCAGGCACTTCTGCAAGATCAATTAGACGTAGGCATTGTGGTCAACAATGATGGTCACGACTTGTCTATCTAGCTGGATTGGGAGAGGTGGCTGGGAGAGACGCCAAGGTACCCGATCCGGACGCATGACTGGTTACTTCTGAAAGTTATTCTCCAGAGTAAATAAAGCCCAAAAGTCCCCAAAATCATCTTTTAAGCAGATGCCGAGCGCAAAATAAATAGTTAGCGTTACTACCAGTGTTCTATGACTACGGAGGTTGGCTTCGAATGTGGTGGTGGCCATGGGGATGCTTTATAGCAGAATCAATAAATCAAGGTCTTATCCACGATAGGCGAACTCGTTTTATGAGCCATATTGACGAATGCTATTAGATAGATAAATGGTAACAAAGAGGGGATTTTCACAGTGGGAATTAAAAGAATAGCTGGAAGGATCGGAGTTGGTTTGGGGGGATTGGCGTTATCGACTGTGGCGATAGGGGCTGGATCAGCTGCCAATGCATCGCAGAGCCCGCTGGTGATGCCAAGCATGAACCAGCTGTTACCTCATTCATCTACCAATTTTGAATTCTTGGTCAGCGGGAAGGTAGGCACTGTTGTGACCAAGACGGTGTCGTTTTCTAATGCTGGGTTAATAAGAAATCTCCTGAAAAATCCAAGACTCTCTGCTGCCCAACGGAGGATGTTGGAATTGATTCCAACATCGGCCACTGACACTTTTAGAGTTCTCTCTCCAAGGCAAGCTGCAATCGCAGAAGCTGCAGACAGTGGTATTCATACGGGCAGCGGGACAATGTCGTCGTCTTCCACGTCCGCACTTACTCCGTTGGTAGGTAATGGCTACACGGTTGTATTTGACGATGTATCCAGTTGCAGCACCCCCGTCGGAACAAATTGGATGCATACGTATACAGGATGGAACTTTTACAACTTAGGCAACAGTGCCTATGTTTCCTCTGTGGATCAGTCAAATATCTATACTGGTGAGGCATTAGGTTACTCGCTGAATGCTGCGCCGACGCAGCGAAAGAATTGGGGCGGGGGGAACGGCGATTCGTATCAGTTCGCGACGTTCATTGGATCTTCCGAGTGGGGCATTGGCGAACCAAATGAGAGTTTCAACTTGCACCAGAACTTTATGCATGGTTCAAGTTTCCACTGGAATGTCTACGATAATGTGCAGTGCTTGTAGTTTTATATTTCGCCATTGAATGGCTGGATTGCTTCGCACTGATTTTCTTCTCGCTCCTCTCGGACCTGTGACGTATGAAAGATGAGTCAGAGGGGAATATTGAACTTTGAATAGTGAAAACTTTAAGGGAAAGCAGCACTGCAGATGCAGATGTGATGATAAGCCATTTATCGCGAGTTGAATAGGAATTGATTTAACTTGCTCATTTCCATCGTGACCACATTACTTGGCAGGTTGAGATGAAAGCTAAGGCTATTTAGCGCAACGAGGGATTAAGCGGCGTTAACAAGATTGAGAGTGTGCCCATGTAGCGGGACGCACTGAGTTGAGGAGCAATGAGGATGGTAAGTACGGAGAGGGTACCTCGAACTGGTCCAAGGGAGTGGGTATCAGTTGCGCTGCTGCTTTTAGGCGGCTTTGTTGTTGGACTTGGTTGGTTCGCTGGGCTTATTCTCTTGTGGTCTTCTCGAGTATGGACAAGAAAGCAGAAGCTCGTTGGCACCCTTGTTCTGCCAGGTGGCTTATTGGCTCCAGTGATATGGTTCGGTGTCAATTCGAGAGCGACGGATTGCACCACAGCTACCAACTCACAAGGTCGTATCGTATTTAGGCAATGCATTACAAGTGAGTTCGGACTTAGCTTTACTACAGTTGAAATCGTATTCATACTTGGAATACTCGCATGCCTATTTTCAATTGTGTATCTCATCCGAGCCGCTGACCTCCTGTGAGACGACGACGCAGAGATCAAACTGGGACTTCGGATTTAACGGTGGAAAGTTAGCGTCTTCCCCGCGCAGGCGGGCGTGGTCCCTTTTAGATAGGACCGCGGTATGGATCTTGAGTGTCTTCCCCCGCCCAGGCGGCAGGTTCTTGTCGTGATAAGAACCTGCTAGAGCGCGTTAAACGGGTAAGGTCTTCATCCTTGGTCGAGGTCTAACTGTCTGACATACTTATACAACGTCTCCCGACTAATCCCAAGTGATTTAGCTACCGCTGTCTTAGCCTCCCCCGAGAAAACCCTCTGGCACAATTCGTCAATCTGTTCTTTACCAAGAGATGGTCGTCTTCCTTTGTATACCCCTTTCTGCTTAGCTAGCGCAATTCCTTCTCTTTGACGCTCTTTGATAAGTGATCGTTCAAATTCGCCAAAGGCTCCCATAACAGATAAAAGCAGTACAGCCATAGGTGAATCATCACCTACAAAGATGAGTGACTCTTTGACGAATTCAATTCGTACCCCTTTATCAGTAAGGGTTTGAACTATATTGCGTAGATCATCTAGATTTCGAGCTAGACGGTGAGTGTCAAGATAGTTGGCACATTTGCTTAGTTTGAGATTAATGGTTTTCTGGCACCTTCGTGCCGCCAAAAGCTAGTTAATTTAGGTTCCTCATTGATCGACTTATCCGTGGCGAAATTTTGATCTAGTTGCCGACGACAAGTCGGCAACTAGATCAAATGACCACACTTGGGTCTGCCAATTTGGCTAACTAATTGACAATCCTAAATATCTTTGGGCTCATGAGATCGAAGCTGGATAACAAAATCGTCGCACTATCGTCACGCAACGGACCATTGGAGCTCGCAAATAGGAAACCTCCTGGCTGTGTTGATCGATGACGGACTTGTGGTGTGATTTATACCCACCTTCCCTCTGAGATCTCAGGCCTCTAGCTCTTTAGGAAGCTAACTGGGGTTATTGAGTTGTGGACGATCGCTACGCAAACGGTAATTGAAATGTGGAAAACGCTTCGCGTTTGCGCACAATCCAATAACCTTCGCCCACGAGGCTCTTTCAACCTACTACTACTACTACTACTACTACTACTAATTAAATTAAAGTCTCTAAGATCTTGAATCTCTTCGTGTTGGGTCAATCGACTTAGAACTACGCAGATAATGTAGAACTTAGGATGGATTTATCCCTTGGTGGAGTGGTCCAGGTTCTCGCCAGGTGAGACTCCAGTCTCTCACTTTAGAGTTGATCCACCTCTTTGGATTGAGTTCCTTTGTCGTTTCGTAGAGTTTCTGTCGCATCGAGAGTACTTCGAGATGGTTTCCTTCATGAACATCATGGGGAGTAACGAACTTTAGACCACTATGTCGGTGGTGGTAGTTGTAGTAGTTGACAAACTTCTCCACCCAGGTCCGACTATCTCTAAGGTTTTCAAATCCTCCATATGGATAACCAGGCCAGTACTTGGTAGTGCGAAAGAGCGACTCAGTATGAGGATTGTCATCAGAAACCCGAGGTCGTGAGTTCGAGGTAGTGATCCCCATTTTGTAGCAAAGCTCTAATAGAGAAGATCCCTTCATAGGAGATCCATTGTCGCTATGTAAGATTTTAGGAGCTCTTCCTCCTTCTAGGAGAGTTGCTCTTACAACTACATCGGCAAGTTGCTGAGATGATTCGCATCCGTATACTTCATATCCAACTATCTTTCTCGAATAAAGGTCCATTACGAAGTACAGGTAGTAAAAAACTCCATGTACCGGTCCACGCAGCCAGGATATATCTGTGACCCAAATTTCAAGGGGAGCATTTGCCAAATGACTAGGAATATCACGTTTAACTGCTGTTTTGGCTCTACCTCTATGGTTGTTTTGCTTGTGGTCACGAAGAATTCGATAAAAGGTAGATTCCGATCCGAGATAGATTCCCTTATCGGCCAAGGCTGGAACTACTTGACTTGGAGGAAGTGACGAGAACTCCTCCTTATGCATGGTATCTAAGATCTCTTGACGTTCAGATTCATCTAGAGCAAAGCTGGGTTTAGCCCTAGTGGCAAAGGGGCGTTTGTCGTGGGTGTTGTCACCTTCAGCTTTCCATCTCTGAAAGCTACGTAGTGACAGTCCAAGTTCCTTGACCGCTAGTCTAAGCCTAGCTCCGCCGTTATGAGCTTCCTCAATAAGTTCTACTTACAAGTAGGCGATCTGAAGGGGAGGTCATTCGACCTCTTTGTCCCCGACAGGTCGCCTGGGCTT
>NZ_JXYS01000142.1 GCF_000949295.1 Acidithrix ferrooxidans | reverse complement strand
ACCTTTAGGATCTCGGCCCTCTCTTGATCACTCAGGGCATTAGGTGGGGTTGGATAGACCCTGGTGAGTCGTTTATCCTCGAGGATCGCATCTGAGATCTCCTTAGGTGATGCTTTGGTGGCATCCACTCCACCTGCCTTCCTCCAACGCTCATAGGTGCTCTCGCAGATTCCCACCTCCCTTACTGCGCAAGAGAGGTTGACACCAGCGCTATTGGCCTCAGCAATGAGAGTTACGGCTCGTTGGCGCTCTGAGAGAGGGATCAATCTTCCCTGTCCCCCCAGAACGCCTGGGCTTTTCCTTAGCAACACCGCCAGAGCCGCAGTTTCTGCTAGTGCCTTCTCCTTACGAGCAAGTTCTCGTTCTAAGAGTGTCACCTTTGCTCGTTCATTGGCTAAGTTAGCACGGTACTCCTTGGCAGCGATACTAGAGCGGTCATTGGCTTCTTGACAGGCCGACTTCCAGCTATCGAGATCCTCCGCAAGAATCCCATGTTCTCGCAGGTAGGTACCAAGTTCGAGCTCGGTCATGGATTCAGTTCTAACAACAATCTCGTACTTTGCCTTCGACGAGAGCGTAAGCGACGGATTCCCAGATACTGAGAACTTGCCAACGGCACCAGTTCGTTTCAGTGACGCGTTCCAGGTGTAGAGCGTATTGAGTGGAATTCCTTCAGCATTAGAAAGCTCGGTAATAGCACCCTCTGCGCATTTCCACCATCGCCTAGCTCTAAGAGCTTCCTCAGCACTCGTTCCTTTTGTTCTCTTGGGTATACCTTTTTCATGACTCCTCTATCCTCGCCCTATATATGACTGTAGTAGATTTTCCGGCAAAGACTCTGAGGGCTAGGGAAGATAACGAGACAAAGCTGATTTTTCCTTTGTAAGAGAGGCTCCAAAAGGAGATAAATTGCTTTTAGCAGCTGCTTCAAATCCACTGGCCGCTCAACTTATAGCGTGGCTAATACTCTTATCCATTTATATGTCGCCATCAATAGTCGGTCACTTTCGCCACTACAAAAAGATGCCAAAACTCATAATTGCTAATATCGTCTTAGGAATGACCCTTATCGCGCTGCCAATTCTTTTGGTATACGTAATAGTTAAAACTAGAGTTACCTCTACACAAACTTCATTTGGTCAAATCGCCCAACCAACTGGAGATTCAACCGCTCTAGGATCACCAGCTAAATCTAAAGCAGGCAGACAACCCAAGACAAGCCAAACCTCATTTAGTCAAATTGCCCACCGTATCAGTGATATCCGTGACCAAAAGATCTTCGCACGCGCTCTAAATCGATACAACGCAGAGCTCAACATCTGGCAGGAAGAGCGCCAAGACCTACTAGATACGATCGAGATGGCTAAGACTGGAAAAGGAATACGACCCGATGATCTGAACCTCCTCCCTGGAGAAACAGTCTTTTTGGTAATAACTAGCGTCAGCCTCATAGAGATAAAAAAAGGACCAAGTACATACGTAGGAAAATCGAGCGGAATCTCAGTACCAGTTGCCAAGATCGGGGGTCGAACCATACGGTATCGCGTCGGGAAGACGAAGGGTCACGTGGTCTCGGGCACTCCTTACCCAGAAGCCACGGATAAGGGAGACTTTTATATTACTTCACAACGCCTCATCTATATAGGGGCCCAAAAAACCGCCACTACTGAACTCTCAAAGATGATTGCAGCAACTATAGAGGCAGGAACCATCACAATCTCATCTACAAGCAGAGTCAAACCAACGACAATCGCCTACGGAGCGCATCTAGACAACAGAGTGCGACAAAGTATCATCATTGCACAGGGTTGGCACCACAACGATCCAACAAGTGCAGTCGAAGAACTCAACCAAGAGCTACTAACACTAGAGAAGCGAAAGCCACAGATACCACCGACCCCCAAGTAGAAAAAGCCATCATAACCATGGCAACCAACCAAAATGTACCAAAGATAAAGGCGCCTAAGCCCTACCCCATCACAACCAGGAAATGCTGCCTCGGCTCCTAGGTGGGAGTCCTAATCACCTAATAGGAATTTCCAACTCAAAATCCATGATTCATCCCACGAGAGCATCTTGGCCATAACGGACCCATCCTTCATCGACAACAATTAAGTCCCATCAACAAGGAGCCTCAAATCCAACGATCTTCAATCCTTCGACCGCTAAATAACAAATAAAGGTACACATTCGGTGATCCCGTCAAACAAGCGGTGCTGTAGACACTCGATGATGGCGTAAGGTTGGGGTAGCTGGCCTATCCTCTGTGGCCTAGGGTGGCTGGACACGGCGCTTTAATTGTGATAGTTATAGTTACGTGGCAAAAACAGTGCGCCAATACGACAACGAGCGGATCGCTTCGCTGGAGGCCGAGAACGTCGTCCTTAGGTCCGAGCGTGACGAGTTGTCTGCCAAAGTGGATGCACTCACAGCCAAGATCGTCGAGCTAACCAAACAGGCTTTCGGGCGTCGCTCCGAACGGGCGAAGATGGCTCAGGATGTGAACGCAGAACCAATAGGCGCCTTGGAAGAAAGTAGCGACCCTGAGCCTGATGAGGTGCCAAGGCGCAAGAGAGGTCAACAACTCGGGCACCGCGGCCATGGTCGACGCAGCTATGACCACCTACCACGCGTACAACAGATCCATGAGCCCGATTCCAAGCTGTTGGTCTGTGGGAGCTGTGGTGCGCCTTATGCGCCTTTCGGAGAGGAACGCTGTGAGGAGATCGACGTCGAGGTGATAGTCCGGGTCATCGACCATATCCGTCCGACGTACCGGAGAGGATGTAACTGCAAGGCGACCAAGGGGGTCGTAGCTGGCGCACCACCAGCGAAGGTAGTTCCAAAAGGTAGGCTGTCGGCTGGGTTCCTCGCCCATATCGTGGTGGCGAAGTTTCTCCTTGGGCTC
>NZ_JXYS01000141.1 GCF_000949295.1 Acidithrix ferrooxidans | reverse complement strand
CCCAGTTATGTCGCGGACCTTTTCGGTAAAGGCCGGATCGGTACTGATGTTGAAGTATCCCAAGACATGGGGCTTGAGGCCNAAAGGTTCTCCAGATACGTGAGATGCTCGCTGGTGATACCCCGATCCGCTTGGACATTGAAGACGTCGACCACTGGGTAGCAAGCGGGGGCTCTTCTTCCAAAGTGATCCTTAGAATCTCGGCGATCTTTTCGTCATCAATGCTTCTCGGTTTTCCACTTCTCGGTGCGTCATCGAGAAGTTCCACTCCGTAGTTGATAAAACGCCGCTTCCATTTGCATACCGTCTCTGTAGATATCTGAAGTCTTTGCGCGATCTCGTTGGTTCCAACCCCTTCGTTACTCCATAGGGCAATGCTGGCCCTTGCCACCTGTCCTATGGGAGCTGTGGACTTTCTTACCACTGCTTCTAATTCGCTACGTTCTTTGGGACTGAGCGGAACCACCGAAGCTTGTCGTCCAGATCTCTTCTTGGGCGGCTTGCTCTGGTTGGCATCAATGTTTGGCTCCTCTGAAACGGTGTGACTTTGCATCGTTCTCCCTTGCAAGGTTATGTCCTTACCAAGGAGAACAACCTTAGAAGGGATTAATTCCTCAGTTTCAGGGAAATTATGAGAGGGGACACTAGTAGCAGCTGTTGGCAAGACAGGTGACATTCTTGGAATAGTGACTCGTGAAGGCAACGCCAATACCGCTCGTGGTGCCGGGGAGTTTGTAACTCAGGTAATCAACAATGCGAGAGCCGCTGGAGCAACTGGTGAAATAACCATGCGTTTTGACTCTGGGTTCTACTCAAGAGCCGTTAGAGACCCAGCTAGTGCGGGTGATGTTCGCATTTGCATTACAACACGGATGTCCAAGAGACTAAAAGGTATCATCTCCGATATCCAAGAGGATGCCTGGACTTCAATTGTCTACTGGCTTGAAGGTGGAGCTGATGTAGCAGAAGTGAAATACCGTCAAAAACAGTAAATATTGCGCATTTGCAAGAGATAGACAAGACGTTCGTCTTATCGTACGAAGGGTCAAGCCTACTCCCGGGTCTCAGCTGGCACGATTTAGAGACTATGACTATCACGCATTTATTACCGATCGACAAGGCGAAACGCTCTTTCTTGAGGCTGATCACCGAGCACATGCCCAGATCGAACTAGTCATCAAGGATCTCAAAGGAGGTTCGGGGTGGAATCATGTTCCATCCAGATACATGAACGCTAATGCCGTTTGGTTGGCTCTGGTCTGGTTAGTTATTTGTGCAATTGCACACAACCTGGCACGGTGCAATTGCACAACCTGGCACGGTGCAATTGCACACAACCTGGCACGGTGCAACTGCACAACCTGGCACGGTGCAACTGCACAACCTGGCACGGTGCAACTGCACAACCTGGCACGAATAGGCGCTATTACACAGACTGTTATCACCACACCAAAGTTTCGACGGTGTTACTTTCAGATCGCAGGACATATCACTCGTTCAGCTAGAAAAGTAATACTGCATCTTGAAGAACACTGGCCCTATAAGGATAAGTTCTTAGAGGCTCTTGATCGGATCAGAAAGTTTGAGATCGCCATCACCTGAACATCTGGTTACCTAACACACTGAATATTACTTGAAGGAACTGCTCTAGAAGACAAGGGATCAGGTCACTATACCCAAAATGAGATTTCAGAATCTCAAAAATGACCAAACAGGCTCAACCACAAAGGGAATAGGTCATATTTGGCACTCTGAAACCAGTTACGAGCCATAGACCCTCCGTCAAACCTAAATCAGCTCCGAAAAACCGACTTGGATTCACACCGAGGGGCTCAAGCTGGTCCATTTCTGTGGATTCAGGCTAAATATCGCCGTTATGTAATGACAAACAGAGTAATTGACGAGATCAAACCCGCGATTCTTGAAGTGTGTACTCGTTTTGATTCCATCTCCGATGCTTTTGAGACAGAGGGCGATCATGCTCACCTGTCGATAACCAACGCAGCTAAAGTTGTTCTCTCAAGATTGCCGATGTCTATGAAGACGCTCTCAGCCATAAGAGCAAAGCTAAAAAACTAGCCGGAAGTCCGAGATGCCATGTGGGGGAAGTGCTTTTGGCCACCCTCATAGTCGGTAGTGTCTTGCGGTGGGAACCCATTAGAGACGGTGGGAAAGTACATAGAGAACCAGATACTCCCAAGAGGTAAATCAGGTAGACCGAGAAAGAACGAGGTCGCTTGACCGCTCCCTCACGGAAACCGATTGCGCTCCCGTTGGTTCAATTCTTTGATCAAAATAGCTGCTCGGTGGTGGCTAGCTGGAAGTTCTGTAGGCATTACGCTACCAAGGTGAGCTTGACAAGGCACTAATTTTGGCACATATGGGGAAGTCGCACTATTCTGTAATAATAGAAAAGTTGTCACAACTTCGCTTATGCGACGGGAAGCCTCTTATGCCGCTAGGTCTTTCGGTGAGCCAGATTGGCGATCGACGGTGCATGATCAGAGTAAGAGATGGATCAAGAAGCGAATTTAATTCAGCTGAGGTTGTTGTGAGAGTAGGCAAAGACGTTTACACGTTACTAATCATTTGATGGGATATCGAAGGTATGGCAAGCACAAAGGAAAACTTTGAGGACCGCAGTTCAGAGCCAACATCAGTAGATGGCGCGGTTAACAAATTCCTACGCATCAAGGCGGTAGATAAGACAAGTAACCAGCAAGAAGCTGCTCAAAAGCTCTTTAGTGTTTCGATGGTTATCTCAGGATTTCGTTGCATCTTGAGCTATGTCATACTCCCTTTTGTCCTTCCCTTGTTTGGAGTAGGGGCAACGGCTGGAGTTGGTCCCGCGATTGGAATACCGGTCGGTGTTATAGCTTTAGCCTTTGATGCTCGGGGTATCCGTAGATTCTGGGCTATTGGTTATCGTTACAAGTGGCAAATGACAACTATTTACCTAATGGTGATGGGACTCGTTTCGTACCTTGTAATTGTCGATATAGTTCACTTAGTCTCTAAGTAGTCACTTCGGCTGATTGAAGCCCCCAAAACTTCAGTCTTCGACCTTCGTTGAAATTGGGAGTCTGACCCTTGTGTATTTCGAAGGCGTTCGCAATTACTTCAACTGGCAGGTGGGTGATGCGGGCATGGATTTGTATTTCATGCTTCTGTGCGTTTGTTAGCCGGAGCAGTTTCCTCGAAATTTTTGCTGCAAAAGCCCGGACTCAAAATACTATTACGGATGCCAAGCACCGATTGCTATTTTTTGCACGTCTCCTAAGAGGAATGGCGCAACACTAGGTTCTCCAGCGACGTTGCGATGAAGAACCTTAAAATCACCCAAGTGTTAGCCATGTGGGGTCAATCGGTAACCAGGAAGTCAACTCTACCGATTTCCCTGCTTTTGCGAGACGCAAAATACGCCCTGAAAGGGATATTCGTATTTCGAACCATATCTAAGCGGTGGCAATGGGTATTAAATCGCTGAACCGTAGTCCGTCACAAGTGAAAGCAAATTTGACACTAAGAGTGCTTTGGGAACAACCAGGGCCATCAATTGTGCCCTTGTACGTTCGGAAAACGAATTGTTTCAGTGATCATCCCAACTGTAAAGTGCCTAGGTCTTAGAAGTTCACCACAAAATGGCACAGTTCAGAGTCAACGCTTTCAAGGCTGAATCCTGCACTTAGTAGGGAGCGCTGCGAAGCAATGTTGTCTGGAGTTGTATTGGCAATAACCCTTTTAAGGCTCTCCTAACATAGATGTGGATCAAGCAACCCTTTCGTAGGGGAGCTTGAGATCAATCGGACCGCATGAAAGCATCACCAAGCCAAGTGTTGATTTTGCAGAGTGAAGACCATAGCATCTAGCAATGGCGGATCTAATTTATTGTTTAGACCCTCAAGCCTTCCGTTGGAGACACCCTTTTCAAGCTAGGGGGCTCAATAGCAGCCATAATTCCATCTTTATGGGTTCGAATTGTCTTTGATAATCTGACAAAGCTAGGTATCTGTGCTCGTGAAGCACGAGCACACCAGGAATCCAAGAACTCAGCTACTTCGTCATTGGATAATCCACTACCGAATATCCCTCTTAGGGATTCTTTCATCTCTAAGGGCTTTAGAAGTATTGCAGCGGTTGACTTTATTTGACGTAGAGTCTCATTTTGGCGTTGAGTCAAATCACCAGGATTCTTTAGTAATGCCCATCTTGCACTCACAAACCTACGGGCGTAATCTGGAGTAGGAAGTTTTCTCAGTTGGCGCCATAGGTCGCATCTTACCTCCTCCAGGGCCTCAGTGCCCAATTTAACGACATGAAAAGGATCGAGGTTGCGACCTAAGTATCTGGTGTGCGATCAGCGAAAGCTTTAGCAAAAGCTGGTCCCATGTCCATTGTTGCTACTTGTGTGAGAGCTTGGAACGTTGCGAACCAAGCTCACATAAGAACCCATCTAGACTCTTAGCGCTTTTTCCTTCTGCTCCATAGACGATCTTTCCAGTTTCATGATCTGTTACGGGCTCTAAATAACTTGGGTTATGTACTTATGGTATTTACGNTAGGCAATCTCATCTACCCCTATTATTGAGAGCTTCTCTAGTCGCTTTGGATCGATCTCTTTGGCTACTACTCTCTCACAGATCGTACCAACTGTTTTCTGAGCAA
>NZ_JXYS01000140.1 GCF_000949295.1 Acidithrix ferrooxidans | reverse complement strand
TCGTCGGCAGCGTCAGATGTGTATAAGAGACAGGCACTGGAACGCCGGGCAGGTGTGCTGTGGGTCAAAGCGGCTGATAATTGTGGATGCAGTATACGACGAGTTCATGGACAAGTACCGTTCTTCAGTGGCGGCACTGCGCGCTGGTGATCCGCATGATCCAGTCACGCAACTTGCTCCGCTGAGCACGCAAAGTGCAGTCGATATGCTCGCCGAGCAGGTGAAGACGGCTATCGACAGTGGTGCGACCGCAGAGAGGCTAGGCGAAGCAGTCCCTAAGCAGGGAGCGTTCTTCCAACCGACCATCCTCACCGATGTGAAGCCGGATAACCCGGCGTATCAGACCGAGTTCTTTGGTCCGGTGAGCTTGGTCTTCCGTGTCGCCGACGAAGACGAAGCGATCTCCGTTGCGAATGCCTCCATCTATGGATTGGGCGGGTCGGTGTTCACTCGTGACGTGGTCCGTGGAGAGCGTGTCGCCCGGCGAATAGAGACAGGCATGGTCTTTGTTAATCACCCAACTGTAGTTAGAGCCGACATCCCATTTGGAGGTGTGAAGAACTCTGGCTTCGGAACCGAACTCACCGAATTCGGCATCCGCGAATTCGTCACTAATAAGGTGGTCGGCGTCGTTGATATCGACGCACCCTTCTAGGTGATATAGGAGCTGGTCTCGGTATTTTATTGCAGTTGCGTCGATGGAGTTACGCCGTTTTTTCTTTACGTCGCTGTAGTGAGATAGCCGAGACTGGCAGTTGTTGGCCTGTCATCATGCGTGCGTGGTTGACGATATCGAGATGATTCTGTTACCCGTCTTCGATCTCGGAAGCTAAATGTTATTCGTGATCTCAATTAGTTTTCTAAATTGGAAGTCCAAAGTGTGGTCATCTGATTTAGTTGCCGCCTGACCGTCGGCAACTAAATCAGAACTCGTCGACTGAAAAGGCGATCTACGAGAAATCGAAATTTCAAACTTTTTGCGGCTCCAATATGCCAGAAAAAAATTCCTCTGAAACTGAGCAAATGTGCCAACTATCCTGACACCTAGGGCGATTGTTTATCGAAAGACGATCACCTCGAAGCCCCGCTTGAACACCGAGATCTAGATTCGACCAGAGATGCGAAAGGTAGTCAAGCTGTTGCTGGCAACACAAGCCAACCAAATGTTGTGCCTAAATATCACGTTCATTGGAATTGAATCTCGAAAGTGTAAGTAAGTTATCAAAAACCCAGTTCCCGCTTGACCTCATCCCAGGGCCTCGCTGTTGTTCGACCCGCCTTAAGATCGGCCAAACGCTCCATAGCGATCCGGCCTCTTCCTGGTCCCAGAGAGCCTCGTATTGCTCTACTAGATCAGCCGGAGCAATAGCTGCCACCGGCTCATGATTTCTACCGCGGTGAACAAACGTTACTTCTCCAGCAAAGGCAGTACGATTCACTAACTGAGAGAAGTTGTTTCGAGCCTCAGTGACTGAAAGGTTCTTGTTGTCTGTTGTATCCGTTGCCATGTCTTCAGAAGTAGGACAAGTACGACATGTATAGCTTCACAAGTTTTTCAAGTCGCCTTGCCGTGGGCAAAGGCCCATATTAAACCCAAATGATAGATGTGAATTAGGTGGACTCAGGTGTCGCAAATGTCGGTAATCGGTTTTGCTGCTACGAACTGGCCATGACGAAAACATTGCCGTAGTTGATCTCTTGACTCTATGTCCGCTTCCTAAACCGAGAACGAGGCAAGATCGTAATTGAGGCGCAAAGATGAGACCAGACATGGACTTACATCTCTATCCAATTTGAAAAATAATATGACTGGCGGATAGCAGGGCCAGCAAAGTTATTTCCTTTACTGGGAAATTTGATCGAATCTCTGCAACAACTCCCTATATATCGAGAACTAGACGCAGCGCCGCTTCTATCTGTTTCATCTCGTCAAAAGTTAGACGACCTGCAGGCTCTCCCAGCCGCTGTGGGTCCACTGCAGCTGTCTGCTCAACTAAGACATGCGTCTTCTGCCCCAGAATATTTACCTCAGGGCGAAAAGTTGCCGCTCGTGCCGAGGTCGATGTGGGTGCTACTAAACAGGTTGATAAGGGAAGTAAATCAGACTGTAGTACTACCGCAAAGCGTTGTCCAGATTGTTCATGTCCGCTGCTACCTCGAGGGGACCGCAAAGAAAAGACCTCACCACGCACGCAGTGTCTCCATGTCTTTTAGGACCTGAGCCGCTTCAGCGAGGTCTTCGTCATCTGCTGCTAATCGAGTGGCTTCCTCTAGAAGATCTTGCCTCACTCGATTGCGCGCTGCTTCGATAAGTGCATTTCGAACTACGGTCGATACGGGAGCACCGTCGTGGGTCAAAACCGAAAGAGCCCGCATGGCCTCTTCGTCTGGGCGAAAAGTGATTGTCTTTGTCATAAGTATCATTGTAGCACATGGTGTAAGACGCTTGATGGTGGAAGGCTATTGCGGTTTATTTTTCTCAAGTGGCTTATCGGCAGCGACTCGCTTTTATAATTCAAGCAGTTGCAGAGTTCGCCATTCCGCCTCCGTTATTTAGCCAATAACAACTGGATGGGAGAGGGAATAGAGGTTGCCCACAAATAATGGGCATTTCTTGTCCGGCATGGGCAATTCCTGCGCCGATTGTGGCACTCTTGCTTGAATGATTTGGGCTTTGAACTCTCGGCAAGCAGTTTTAGCGTAAATAAACCAATAAGTTCGATATTGTTGCCAACGCCTTGAATCCGATGCGCTTTTGATTTTGCAGTTCGCCGCTTTATCCTCCCATCTTGACACCTAACGGTTCCCACGTATTCCTTGAACGATAAATGAAGCCCGTGAGATAGGTACTTTGGGTCTCGTTATTCGTAACCTCTCCGATTCGAGGAGTTGTATGGTGAAATACTCCCCGCCCTTACGGACGGGACTTTCCAGCGCAATTTCATGCATTATTCCCAGTAAAGACCATAACGGTTGGGTTTAGTAGGTTCTTTAGGTTTACCATGTATTATACTTTAGTATAACTAATTTGAAAAAGGAGCGTAGTGTATACAACGAATCTTCGTAAGGTCGGAGGGTCAGTCATGCTTGCCGTTCCCCCTGCTCTCCTCGATCTATTACAACTACAAGCAGGTGAGACTGTCGGAATTGAAATAGATAACGATCGGCTAGTAATTACAAAAGCTCCGCGAGCACGATACACCTTGGAAGAATTGCTAGCTCAATGTGATGGATCAGTGGAACTATCTCAAGAAGACCGGGTTTGGCTTGATTCAGAGCCCGTAGGGAACGAGCTACTTTAGTGGAACGTGGCGATATCTACCTTGTGTCGCTTGACCCAACTTTGGAACATGAACAAAGAGGCACACGTCCCGTATTGGTGGTATCAGCTACTGCATTTAATCGAGTCGTTAGGGTCCCTATAGTCTTGCCCATTACAACAGGAGGTAACTTCTCCAGGACGGCGGGTTTTGCTGTGTCACTCCAGGATGCAGGAACGAGTACCAACGGAATAGTCAGGTGTGATCAGCCGTGTGCTATTGATTTAGGAGCCCGTAATGCCCGTTGGTTGGAAAAGGTTCCAGGATCAGTTCTCGACGAAGTGCTGGCGAAGCTTGCTCCGATATTTGAATGAGAGAAATAGCACACCTTCTAAGTTTGCCATTGAAAAAGTGGCTTGCTGAAAATGTTTAGGATTGCGGCGTCGTAAGGATGTCCCTAAGCAGGATGATCCTATGTCATCAATCTCGTCTATAAAACGAGTGAGGCAGCTTGTTCCTTGAGGGTAGTAGCGGTTGGCGAGCGACCAACCCGTAAAGGTGCATCCGTTGAGAGTTACGGACGGTTGTTCGATGCGTGGATAAGACTTGCAACTATTCGAGTAAAACATTAGGTAGCCGACACGGAGCGAATTTGAAATTTAGAATCTTCTTTTTTGCAACCATGTTTGATCGAGCCTAAAATTTCGGTTCATCTCACTTTGTTATGAATCTCTCTCACGTCCAAAAAATCCGTATCCTGAAGTAGGATTTTATAGGAAAGGGTAGACCAATAAGCACTATTGGTCACTCAACTTTTTGACGAATTTTTAATTCCTTGGTGAAACCGAACGATCACATAAAGCTTAAGATACCGATCGGTTGCATGCTATACTTGAAACTGATCGGTGTCAAAAGGAATATTTATGCGAGTTCGATCTATCCGCGACGTTGCAGCGGCAGTGCGTGGTCGTCGAAAAGATCTTGGTCTTAGTCAGGCTGAACTTGCCGAGATGGTCGGTGTTTCCCGTAAGTGGATCTACGAGTTCGAGGGAGGCAAACCAAGAGCAGAGTTTGCACTCGTCTTAGGAGTCTTGGAATACCTCGGCTTGACAATAATGATAAGTCAGGACATTGAAGAGACGTTCACACCAACTGTTAGTCTTGACTCACTTCTCGAAGAGCATCGCTACCATGAGTGATGCTCTCTGCGTAGTTTACGACAATGAAGTCGCTGGTCTAGTCACTCGTCTGAATAACGGGCGACTCCGCTTTGACTACGATGATGAATACCGCCGAAAGAAAAATTCTACTCCTTTGTCGGCATCTATGCCCTTACAAGTACAGTCGCATCCTGATAGCGTGATATCTCCTTGGTTAAGTGGACTTCTACCCGATAATGAAGCTGTTATTGCACGATGGGCTCGATACTATCAAGTAGGTGCCTCGTCGGCCTTTTTCGCTGCTCTCAACGCCAATCGGCCATGACGTGGCTGGAGCATTTCGCTTCGCTACTCCCGAGGCTCTTGATGAAGTTCGAGAACGTAACGGACACGTGACCTGGTTGAATGAGGACGAATT
>NZ_JXYS01000139.1 GCF_000949295.1 Acidithrix ferrooxidans | reverse complement strand
GTCCATTGTTGATACTTGTGTGAGAGCTTGGAACGTTGCGAACCAAGCTCACATAAGAACCCATCTAGACTCTTAGCGCTTTTTCCTTCTGCTCCATAGACGATCTTTCCAGTTTCATGATCTGTTACGGGCTCTAAATAACTTGGGTTATGTACTTATGGTGTTTACGATAGGCAATCTCATCTACCTCTATTATTGAGAGCTTCTCTAGTCGCTTTGGATCGATCTCTTTGGCTACTACTCTCTCACAGATCGTACCAACTGTTTTCTGAGCAATCCGGGTGAGCTTCGTAACTGTTGTTTTATCCATCTTTGCGGTTGAGCCGGCAACTAGATGTTCAAAGTCTCTCGTGAAGCGAGATTTACGATACCGGTCACCCAAATGGCACTGACTCAGTGATTACTCCATGATTGGGGCATTTCGGTCTCCGTAGGGCACAAGAGATCCAAGTACGACGTATTCCCATGTCAAGATGTCTCCAGCGAGGGTTGATAAGTTCTGATGTCGTAGCGGTATTTTGTTTTGAATTTACGGCTTATTCAACAACACTTTGGACATGCGAGCTTGGATCGTGCAAGTTTGACATCTACAACAATTTCATCTTTTGAGATAAAAATATCGTTGACAATGACACCTTTAACGTCAAGCAACTGCTTGACTAGAGAGTTAGCGTGCACGGTCAGATCTCCTAAATCTGTGTGTTAGTAACTTCAAATTTAGAGGTCACAAACCGTGCACGTTTCATTCAATGCTTTTAAAGACCCAAAAGTTCTTATCGTACAGGCGTTACTTATCGGTTATGGGGTCTTGGTGACCCACATGAGGTTTAGGAGAGCCTCCTAAACCAACAAGAATGTCAACCCTGAGCTCTGGGGTGAGGTCCAACTGTGCTGGGACCGAGATCACCCGCGGTTCAGCCTGCATATCCCTTATGAGACGGTGCGCGAAAGTTCCCATGGAGACGCCGTCACCGCTATTGATGAGGGGATCATTAACCCTATGGCATTAGCCACTTGGGTAGATGCCAAGACCATAGATGTGACAATCATCAATGGGAGAGAAGGCCGAGCTATCAAGCGTCAAAGAAACAAGGCTTTCGGTCAACTTCAGCACAAGATCAGTAAGTGCAAGAATGGATCAAAGAAGTACAGAAGGCTGGTAGCTGCGAAGAAGATCAACTCCAAAGCAAAGCTATCACTTTGTGACTTTGATCATCAGGTGTCCAAAAAGGCGGCTGATCACGTCATTTTTTGTCGGTTTATCACTGTTAACATGAACTGAATAATATCCTCAAAGATTCAACTCCTGTTGCGAGGGAATGGGGTACAAGACCCCCTCGTACCCGGTCCATTTCGCTTGAGAACCGCACGCCACTATAGCTTCTCATTGATGGGAGTTCGAGCGGTAAGTGGGGCACTTGGCTCGGCTCGTTCAGTTATTAACAACGCCTAGTGGTTTGCTATCGAGGGGAATGTTTCCTTTGCCATCTCCGATCCGCGACGAAGATGCACAGCCCAGCAAAAGACATAGGGATTACCAACAACACTAGCAATCTCTCGAACGAGTCCCCCTTGGCGGAGGCCGTGGCCAGTACGCTCACATTTATTGTGAATGCGACTGCCAGACCCGTGAAATTTCGCCTCTGTCGTACCGCCCCACGACGAGCTACCAGACAACGGTTGTTCCTGCATAACTAGAAGTGGTATCGTCCCACCATACGTAAATATAGGGGAACTGTCCACGTTGGATCAGCGTGATGACGGTATAGCCCGCCGCCCCGATAGCCCCGACGCATGCGGTTGCTCCTATCCCTGACCACCATAGGGTGCATCCAAGGGTAATCATGGCTCCGATTCCGGTCGCTCCTGCAGCCAAAATCGTTTCCTCTTCAGATGGCGTGATCTCGATAATTGAATACGTGTCAGCACTTCCGCCTCCACCCACAAGGAGATTAGGCGAGATGGCCAGACCCGGCGTCGCGACAGTACTTCGATATTGGTAATAATAATTCTCACTCATAGGTGTGGGTTTTATGGAAATTACACTCTTTCCGGAGACCGCCGAAATATTCGCGCTTTGTGCAGATGCAGTGGTTGCACTAACGCCAATGGCTGGCGCACTAACAGCCAATGCCCCCAATCCAACTGCGATCTTTCCTGTTATTCTTCTAGTATCCACCGTGAACATCCCCTCTTACTTATTGGATATCACTCTGACAGCGTTCGTCAATATGGATCGTTAAACGAGTTCGCCTATCGTGGATAAGACCTTGATTTATTGATTCTGCCATAAAGCATTTTCATGGCCATCACCACATTCGAAGCCAACCTCCATAGTCACAGAACACTGGTTTTAACGTTAACGATTTATAGTGCACACGATGGTCTTGGTATTACGGTTTCATATTGGCGCGACGAGGATCGTGCACAAAGGTGGAAGCCTGTGATGGAGCATCAGGCGGTGTAACAGATTGCGCGGTCGGCAGCTTTGGTGCGTTGCAGCGATGATTGGACGTCTCGATACTTAATATAGTACGTTTGGTCATGATACGTTACGATGACTGGTTTCTGAACTCAATAGAGCGGGGCAACCCAATGACCCAGATCGACTTGCATCGGTCCACGGGAGTCGCGTGGACCGAAGGTAATCACGTTTCGTTCCATATTGATGGGTTCTCGTATTTCACCAGACTGGAAGAAGTCTTCTCGAGCCTGGAGCTTCATGATGAAGTCCGTTTCACCGATTGGCGAGGAGACGCGGACGAACGCGTCTCCGGTGACGGGACGTCTATCGCGACCCTATTGGCTGACTTATGTCGACAAGGAGTCGACATTCGAGGGTTGCTCTGGCGTTCGCACAGTGACCGTTTCGGGTTTAGCTCTAAGAGGAATCGACGCCTGGCAATCGACGTGACCGAGGCGGGTGGCGAAGTTCTGCTTGACGAGCGAGTGCGCCGAGGCGGATCGCACCACCAAAAGTTGGTCATTCTTCGACATCCCACTTGTCCTGCGCATGACGTTGCATTCATCGGCGGAATCGACCTGAGTCATGGTCGTCGAGATGACACCGACCACCTTGGAGATCATCAAGTCATCAAATTAGACCCTCGTTTCGGTCGCCGTCCTCCCTGGCACGATGTCCAACTAGAAATCCGTGGACCAGCCATTTCTGAACTCGACGGCACGTTCCGGGAACGATGGGAAGATCAGACCGCACTCAATCACGCGGGTCGACTGAGGGCGTTGTTCTCACAAGTCATGTCGCGCGATCGTGTCGCTCGTCCCCTCCCCGCGCGTCTCGACGATCCACCGACACAGGGCGGTCACGCCGTGCAAGTGCTTCGGACCTATCCTTCGAAACGTCCCAAGTATCCTTTCGCGCCTGAAGGCGAACGAAGCGTAGCGCGAGCGTTTGCCAAGGCGATTGAGAGAGCACGGTCGTTGATCTACATCGAGGACCAATATTTTTGGTCTATCGAAATTGCACGACTACTCGCCGAAGCATTATGTCGACAGCCGGGGCTGCAAGTCATCGGTGTCGTCCCACGTTACCCGGATAAGGACGGAAAGTTGTCGGGGCCACCAAGCAGGCTCGCTCAGGCGAGGGCCATTGATATCATCAAGAAAGCCGGCGGCGAGCGGGTAGGGATCTACGACGTCGAGAACGAATCGGGAACCCCCATCTACGTTCACGCCAAGGTCTGTGTTATTGACGACGTATGGGCCACTGTCGGTTCGGACAATCTGAATCGCCGCTCGTGGACCCATGATTCGGAACTTTCCTGCGCGGTGATTGATAGCGCACTCGACGACCGGATTCCTGTGGATCCGGGTGGACTCGGTGACGGAAGCCGCAAGTTTGCGCGCGAGTTGCGGCTGGCGCTTTGGGCTGAACACCTCGGACGCTCGCCCGCCGATTTGGAGCTTTTGGATTTGGCTCACGGTTCCGATCTCTGGAAGAAGACGGCCCGCGAACTCGAAGACTGGCGGCCGAGTCTCGGAGAAGGGAACCGTCCGCTGAGTCGAGTCCGTTCGCACGTCATTGATTCCGTCCCAACTAGTAGTCGACGTTGGGCCGGAATTGCGTACCGGTTAATTTTCGATCCCGACGGTCGCCCCCTCAAACTTCGGCTCCGTCGTCGTTTCTGATGGATTATGGCCGTGCCACATTGGGTTTTCCCCAACATAAGTTGACCCTGCTGGTTACTCGAGCGCACGACATATGCCCTTGACATATCGAGTCGCAAGTTCTGGAATGTTCCTTCCGGAATCTATAACTCGATGAGCAGCTTCAGTCTTGAACTCAAGGGTAAATTTACGCCTTGTTGCTCCCATGGTGACATCCTTTCTACCAACAATCTACGTTGGCTTAACAGGTGTCCACTAAATATGGGGTTGTAACAGTTGGCACAAAGATGTTCTATAACGATATGTAATGAACTTACGTGAGTGGGCACTGTCCCAAGGTATACATCCTCAAACGGCATATAAGTGGTATCGTGCCGGTACTCTGCCTGTCCCTGCGCTAAAGTAGGGCAACCCATATTGGTGGGAGATCTAGAGTCTCAACCGTCCGTATCTAAGTCTGCCGTCATATATGCACGAGTGTCTTCTGTAGATCAAAAATCAGACCTAGATCGCCAGGTTGCCAGAGTTCTCACTTGGGCTACAGAGCACGGGTACTCAATAGATCGCGTAGTAACCGAAGTTGGTTCGGCCCTTAACGGACATAGGCGAAAGTTTCTGTCGTTACTTAAAGACCCAACAGTAGACACGATTCTGGTAGAACACAGATACCGCTTCTGCCGGTTTGGAGCTGAATATATAGAGGCTGCACTTGAGGCTCAGTCCAGGAAATTGGTTGTGGTAGATCCAGCCGAGGTAGACGATGACTTAGTGCGTGATGTCACGGAACTGCTCACGTCTCTCTGTGTCCGCCTCTACGGTCGCAGTTCGGCTACTAACAAAGCTCAGCGTGCTATTGATGCGGTGTGCTCATGATCGCGATAATGCGGACAAAAGCACAGGCTCAGAAAGTGTCCGAACTAACTGGGTGTAAAGTTCTTCTTGACGAAGGTAACCCAACAAGGAAAGTATCGCTCACCGGAGATTTCGAGCAATACCGAGATGCACTAGAGTCAGTCAGCGTACTATTTGCAGCTATGTGACGATACCGGCGAGAAGGTTCAGAGCTGGTTTTGACTGAGAAACCAAAAGTAAAAGAAGCAGCTGAGACTCTCTATGGTGCATATGTGATTGAGACCAATAGGAACGATCTAGAACCAGAAGTGATCTGGAAGCTCTATATGACCCTAACAAAGGTAGAGGATGCATTCAAAGCCCTAAAGAGCAATCTTGGGATGAGACCGATCTATCACCAACTAGCTAGTCGTACCGCTGCTCATCTATTTATCTCAGTAGTTGCTTATCACCTCTATGGAGCAATTGCACTTAGCTTATCTCAAGCCGGTGACAAAAGAAGTGTTCACAGCATTCTTGCTCAAGTGTCTACCCATAGCCGCTTGAACGTAACGATGTTAGATGATAACAAACGTCTACATAACCTTCGTATCTCCTCTACTCCAAACTCTACCCAAAAAGAGATCTACTCTATTCTTGGAGTAGTAGATACGCTAGCTCGAACCAAGAAGGTGATTGCTCAACTGTAGTGCCCAAATCCAGACACCAATATGGTCATGACCTGGGCTTTCATGGGGTGGTTGCCGAAAGTAGGGCCAGGCCATTTGGTACAGGCGGCAGTTGCGATGATGGGTTGACTCATCATCGCAAGAGAGAACATAAGACCGCTAGCAATACTGGCGGTGCTCAAAGAGGCAAGAACGACCCTCGGGCGAGTGAGAATGAAGCCCGAGGGATGAACCTTGAAAAAGGTGCATCTAGTGAGTAGACTCACCATTTATCACTCAGATGCAACGGAACCTCACATCTACGGTTACCCGAATAATTTGACGTGGATTCACTCCTTGGTCAAGAAGCGCTTGGACTGTGCGTTTTACCAATACAGACTTACCAACTCGTCGAGGACCGTAGAGCATGTAGAGACCGCCAATGCGGATATCGTCTAGAGCTGAGGGATAGTAGCTAAGTTGTGACGCGTCTGATTCGCGCAAATCTCTATCAATTACCGCCCAGTTTGGGTCTCGCCACCAAGGAGTATCTCGGCCAACCGCTTCAGCAACCTGACTTTTGTTTACACCACGCCGATATTCTGGCAAAAACCCTAGGGTTTTTGTATATAAGTATCCTTTTGTAAATATTTGATATGCAAATGTCGTGCATTAATAAATTCTCAGCCGACCGACCGACCGAAGTGTTGCGATCTGCCATTCGTCAGCAATTGTGGCTATGTCCTTGCCATGTTGCCACCACCGTTTTGCGAAGTTACCACGTCATCTAGCTCAGTTTGATCCGGCCTGAGTGATTGATACAGCGGTTATGCGATCAGAAAACGTTCGTCGCCAATCTCCACTTCAACTCTCAATTCACCGCCGAATGCCTCGACATACTTGCGTAGAGTGTCGAGTTGTGTGCGTTCGATGTCGCCATGTTCGATACGTGAAACGCGATTCTGACTGACGTTCAGGCGACTAGCGAGTTCTACCTGGGTGACGTCAGAAGCTTCGCGCAGTTCACGAAGGCGGTAAGACCGAACTTCGGTAAGCATTCGCTTTTTGTGCTCCTCCACAACCTCGCGGTTGACCGGACGTCCGGCCAGCATATGCTCCAAATTCTTTGTCATCAAATTCCTCCTTTTTTGTTTCCCAATGTGCTCATCTAAGAGGTTGTCGGCAACTGGGATGTTCACTTCATACCACTTCTTCCAACTTCTCGATTTGTCTTCCGCCACTAGAAGAACTGCGTTTCGTTCTAGATCGAAGGCAAAGAGAATCCTCAACTCAGAACGCCCTCTAGATCCTTGACGCAACTCCTTCATGTTCTTGTGACGTGATGCCTTCACGGTATCGACCAACGGACGTCCAAGTTGTGGGCCTCGGTCGATGAGCAACTCTAAAGCAGCAATAACCTGTTCGTAAGAGTTCTGATCAAGGTCATAGAGCCAGGACTCGATGAATTCGAGATTCACTTCCCACAAAAGGACAGTATACAACATATAGGGTGTATAACTCAAGAGTTGTGAGACTTTGCCAAGCAAAGTGTCGCTTCCACCGAGTATTCCCTCGTGACCGGCATAGACGCGACGTCTGTCCCTCAGGCTAAGCCGGTTTCGACCTTGAGAGCGAACGGAAAAGAGGTAGGAGATCTGCCAGGCAGAATGTTGTGATAAGCACGACGAATGGACCTTGGGTCACACAATAAGAACCGGAATCTAACCTTTACCGGCTGAGGACCAGCATCTTTGGATGTTTTGGCGTCCAAGTAGCCTGACCGACTGGCCTCTTCGAATGGCTTGCGTATCTGACGACAGAATCTGCACAGATTCATGTATACTTTTCTTTGTGACCCGCACACCCAACTACATCATCTCCGTTAGTGACGCCGCCAAACGCGGCATCGCCGGACTAGCTCGTGACGCCGAATCCGGTTCGTCAATTACGGTCGAGCGCAACCACCGTCCTGTCGCGGCGATTATCGGAGTGAGCGAACTCCATCGCTACCAAGAGGCCGAACGGGACTTACGCGATCTTGCGGTCGTTCTTATCCGTACCGCCACCGACAACGGTGAACGAACTTCACTCGACAACGTCTTCTCTCGATTCGGATTTGATCGAGCCGTTCTCGAACGAGAAGTTGCTGAGGACCTGGCCGCTGGTCGAGAGTGACTCCGTCCAAAGGTAGTCAAAGAGACGAACCGTCATCTCGGAGAACCGATCGTCACCCCAGTGCGCATCATACGGAGCTTCGCTTCACCGAAGGCGCGATTGACGACCTGGTTGCGCTGCAAAAGAAGAATCGCCCTGCGCTCGAATGGGCGATGAAGAAGTTTTTGCTCATCGAGAGGAACCCCGAAGCGGGCGCCCCTCTCGGCGGCGGACTACACGGCTATCGCAAGTTGACCGTGGGTGATCGGGACTGGCGCATTGTGTGGCGAGTGACTTTTGACGATACCGGAAAGCTAATCGTCGACATTGGTGAAATCTGGGCCGTTGGCGCTCGAAAGGATAGCGAGGTCTACACCGAGATGCGTCGACGGGTAGCTACACTGCCCGAAGGTCCTCAAACCAAAACATTCGAAGAGGTGTTGGCCCTTCTCGAAGCCAGTCTTACGAAGAAGCGCCGTACCGCGCCGTCGCATCCCACAACCGACGACACACTCGCGCCTGCATGGTTGCTCGATGATCTGGTCAACCTCGCGGGCTACGTACGAAGCGACGTCGAGGCACTCACTGAGCGCCAAGCCATGTCAGCGTGGGTGGCTTATCGTTCGCGCTGATTTACTCCTCTCGAGATAAACGTGTCCTTTGGCTCTAAGTTCTAATAAGTTCATTAATGATCCACCCTTCAGCAATTGAATCCTCCTCTGTGGTTTTTGTAGCTCCACAGAGAGTCTTGTTGGGACTTCGGATTTAAGTGGGGAATTTAGTCAGGTGTAGCCACGCACCAGGGGTGAGTTTGGGAGGGTCACAGGGGCTCTGCCAGAATGGGATAGTTCAACAACTCATCACTGGAGGGCCCCTGTGGAAGAAAATCCTATTCGAATTGCCGAGATCTTGCTCGATCTTATGGATGTCAATTTGATTGGCATCGAGGATCTGGGTGACCAAGGTTCAAAGACACCCCTTCGGGTCCATATCGAGTGTCGAGGCGAACGACCAAAATGCCCAGTATGTAATGGGATGAGTTATTCCAAGGGAGGCTCACTAGTAGAGCTGATTGATCTACAAAGCTTTGGCCGTGCCGTCAGACTCATCTGGCACAAACGCAGGTGGGAGTGCAAGGATGGGAACTGTTCCGCCCCGTCGTGGAGTGACGTGGACACTAGGATCGCAGCTCCAAGACTCAAGCTCACCGATAGGGCAGCTAGATTCGCAACCCGAGTGGTTGGTAGAGATGGTCGATCGGTGTCATCGGTAGCCAGAGAGCTCGATTGTGATTGGCACACGATCAATGACGCTGTCATTGCCTATGGGACTCCCCTCGTAGAGGATCCAAGTCGCTTTGGCTAAGGTTCGTGCACTCGGATTAGATGAGACCTTGTTTTGTCGCGAGGGCTCGCTATCGGACCCAGAAGTGGTCTACCTCAATCGTGGACGTTACGAGTCCAACCCTTCTTGATGTCGTGCCTGGTAGAGAGGGAAAGGAGCCAAAGAAGTGGATAGCCAGTCAGTCCAAGGAGTGGCGTGATGATATCAAG
>NZ_JXYS01000138.1 GCF_000949295.1 Acidithrix ferrooxidans | reverse complement strand
TTGGAATCAGATTCGCGGAGTAGCGGATGTGGAGACGCAAACACACATGTATTGAGAAGTCGCTCTACCAAGGACATTTCAAAGTGCCTTCGGTTGAATCGGTATGCGAATTCCTCGAGGTAAAGTTGCTTATGTTCCTCACGTCCGTGGTATGTTCCGTCGATAAATTTCTTGCAGTTCCCTATCAGGATGTTGAGCCATTTGAATGTTACATGTGCTTGTTCGTCTTTGGATAGAGTGATCGAATGCGCTAGTCCAAGGTCTCGAGCACATACCCCGTAACTTGGGTTACCATCACTTATCAGCTTGGTATCGGAATCTAAACGTCTCACAAAAACATCTTTGAATGATTTAGCAGTGGTATCTTTGATTACTTCCATGAAGCAATGAGTAGGAGCACCATTGCTAATCGACACTCCAATTAGGACATTGGTTTGTTTTGTTCCCTTTCCTCTTTAGCCTTCGCCATGGCTCTCACCACCTAAAAATGAACTCATCTACCTGGACGTTTCCTCCAAGTTTATATAAACCATTTCGGTCAGCCATTGCTTTTCGTAGCTTATTTAGCATCAACCAGCCAGTCGAATAAGATACTTGAACGAATTTAGCAATGGTAGTAGCCGAAAGACCACGCTTGTCGTTGGACAATAGATAGATAGCGGAGAACCACTGGGATAAAGAGATATGGCTTCGATGGAAGATGGTTCCGGAGGTAACGCTAGTTTGACGGTGACAAGATTTACATTGAAAAAGTGGAGCTCGAGATGCTGCATTTCTTCGATGGTTTGGCCTGATTAAGGTAAACTGGTCAGAGTCACACTTTGGGCATCTAAATCCCTCTTTCCACCGCAATTTGATCAAATGATCTTCACATGCTTCCTCTGAAGCGAAGCGTACCATAAAGCCTGAGATATCCACCATGCCTCCTTTATCGAACATCTGTTCTACTAAAGATTAGCTCCAATCTGGTCTCGGTGGAGGCGAAACTTACGAAACTTGATAAGTATGTTTAACATTGCCCATACGAGGTGGCAATGTGAGGTGCCTATTAAACTCTGGATAACGTCAACTTTGCTCTTAAGGGTGACTCCTTAACTGCCGCTTTCGTCACAAGGAGTTGAGCGTGAACTCTTCCAATATTTCATACTCTCGTTGGCTGCACGGATCGATTAACGCTTTATTTGGTGTAAATGAGGACAGTCCAAATTGTTTATGCGCGCACACAATTGTCGAAAATGATTGAAGAGGTAAGTTCGACGCACGGGCGATTTGAAATTACCAGGAACGGATATCGTGCCGCGGTTCTTTTTGGCGCTGATGACTATGACGCAATTTTTGAAACAATTGCGGTTCTGTCAGACACTTTGCTTCTTGAAGCCCACAAGAGGGGATTGGAAGGTCATCAAGAAGGTGATACATTGGGCGCCGAAGAGCTCAGACAAGCGATGATTAGGTCTGGACGACGTGTCGTCGCGAAATGATGATAGTTATAGTTTGCGTATCCCACACTCTGCTTCGATTTCGCTCCGTCAAACAGTACCGGAAAAAGTAGTGCCTTACCGCATATAGATTCAATAATGGTACATGGCTGCAGATGGGAGATAGCTAATACTGTACAAGGACTTTAGCAGCTCAGGTAGGCGCAGGGACCTCTTAATCCAGGGTCAGGCACATCAATCATTCCTAAGAATAAGTTAGCAGAAGGCGATTCAAAAGGTAAGCAAATGGATGTAGCTTGGGTTTCGCGAAAGTGATAACTTTACTTGCAGGTTCCCGATCTGTAAACCCAACCGATCCAAGTGCGGATTCTGCGGCAATTGGTATGTCGGAACACCGATAAGAATCGACTCGTCTACACGGATATAAAGCACGAAAGACGAATCGTTGCAAGCCGGTTACATTAGGGGCGTTAAATCGTGCGGCAGCCTCAAACTTCAAAAGGCTCGTCGCACGCAAATTGGAGACGAATCACGTGAGGTCGGTCGCTCTAATCGAAGTGATAACTAACTGCGTTAGCAACTACCTCTCGCAACTTGATTCGGATGCTATCCTCGTTGAAGATCGCCTGGCGCACCCGGAGTATCCGGACTAGTTAGCCACACTCAGAGCCACTTCGAATATGAACTCCAATTCTGACCCACTCACACTGTAGGGTACCGGTTCGCGAGGCTGGATAGCGATCGAACCCGGCCCTTGCATCTTTGCGTAGCGCTGATTGTGTCCGTGCTCGTATATCGCCCGAGGGTTAGAAAGTTGTCTCGGCCCTCCACTGCAGCGTCGTCGGGTCCCAATGACCGATTGCCGTTCCGTCGAAAACTGCGTTGATGAATGGCGTGACTACGCCCAGTGCTTCGTCGAGCGTCGAGGCCAAAGGCAGCAATGACCGTTGTGCCTCCCTCTTATATCCCATCTCCCAAAGTGCACGGTCGGGTACGTCGAAGCGGTCAGGCGGAACGACTCCACGCCGCTCCACTTCTGAATGCATTGCCGCCCTTTGAAGACCGGCGTCTACCGACGCCTCCGTTATAATGGCGACGAGGTCGACAAGGTCCTTAAAACGGGTAGACGGACGGTCCCCATGCCGCTCGATGATTGCCGCCACTTTGTCGGCTACATGGTCTACGAGCGGGTAAACCCTATAACCATGCTGGGTAATGTCGGGCATCATGACACGGAATAGTGCCGGCATTTCATCAGGTTCTCCGGTCATGCGGAGATTCGATCCAACAAGGTCGACGTGAAACTGAGCCCACCTTGTCGCTCCGACGTATGCGGTTACTGGAAAGCGGGAGCCGGCTGCTCCGTCTGAGTGCGCGCGCGTCGGACCTATATCGAACCTGAAGTAGTCACCGATATCGAGAGCTGCCGCTCGTGCGATGTCGACTTCGGCCACCTCATGTTCCACCGCTCGATAGACGTCGATATCGATTGTGGCTCGAACGCCAATCTCGCGGGCAAGGAGCGCCGTTGCGCCTTTAACGACCCACCCCTCGTCGATAAGGTATAGCCGCTCCAAAAAGCGGTCGTACGTCATCTGCCGCTGGAGCTGCGGGAGAGTCCACCGACTGGATTCCGCGACCGTCTTGAGTTTGTCGGTGAGCGCCCGACGGAAGGCCCCCGGACTAGAGTAGGTTCGCTTTCGTTCACTCACGCTGTAAGCCCGTGTCGTGACACTGATTGAGCGCTAGTCGGATCGTACCGTGCGTTGCGCGCCTCTTGCATCCATTTTTCCGCCTCCATGTCACCGACGAGGTCGAGCAGCCAGCGAAGAAGAGAGAGACCATCGTTATGGCGTAGTCTGAATCGACCTGCGTGGGGGGCGAGGCTCACAGCGAAGGCTTCGGGGGAGTCGAAGCCCTGGCGGATGGCGTCAACGATAATCTGAGCGACAGCCCCAGGATCCTCGTGTTCGTACAGCAGATCAGAGGCAATTCGCGCTGGACGGGTCGTCGGCAGTCCGTGAAACTGAATCCACTCTCCCTCTGCGAGGGGGCGTCGATGAAGACGAACATCTCGCCGCCGGCTCTGCTTGCGCTGAGAAAGCGTGAACTCGTGCCGGTCCGCGGGGAGGTGGCCTATACCATAGAGCGCCGCCGCCGACCGATGCGACACCACGCCCTCTGTGGGAGTGCGCTCCCATGCGGGTACAGCGGGAACCAGCTGAAGCCATGCGGCCCGCAGTTCCATGTGATCAGGAGTGGGCGAACCCACGAGACGGTAGATACCGTAGGCGACTCGCTCTAGTAGTGAATCTGGAGCGGTAATGCGGTCGAGGGTTGTTGCTGGAATCTCAGCGTTTTCGAGTTGACGACGGGTCACTAGGCCCCACTGGTCTTCGGCGAATTCTGCAATGCGATCTACGGTGGTGGTACGATTCACTACTGCAGTATACCCCGTTAACGGGGGGTAATACAGTACTAATTTCGTATGACTACTACGCAATACCCTATAAACGAGGGGTTTCACAGTATTATGAGAGATCCTACTCAACCCCTGGACACTGAAAAACATACAATCGTCTCGAACACATTCGACTATAGGTCGGTAATTCCCAACTCATGTTCCTCTGCTCTTGAACTTAGAAATCCTTAAGAGGTTAAATTCTCCGATTGTGCGTTAGCTTTCTTCGCCTGGTGCACCCAGAAGGTGAGATGAATGGATAAGTCATTCGTTGGGGTGCTCGTACGATTAGTTGGAGTCCGCTAGTGAGCGGCCGAGGACCTTTTCAAGGCTTTACGGCGGTCGACTGTGCTTTTTCATTTTATTGGACGAGAGTTCTCATTTCAAGTTTCGGTCTATGTGGATTTGCGTTACTCCAATGCATCTTGCAGCTTTTACGATCACTCGTCTGCTTCGAGCAAACTGTTACTTTCGGTACGCACTTGAATGACGCACTCTGGCGGATGCGTTTGATCCACCCCTGAAAAATCTTCTAGTTTAAATTTCGGTCTGAATCCTAATATTAGCGATGGATCGCCAAGAATTAGCCTTTTTTGGTGAAACCGAACGATCACATAAAGCTTAAGATACCGATCGGTTGCATGCTATACTTGAAACTGATCGGTGTCAAAAGGAATATTTATGCGAGTTCGATCTATCCGCGACGTTGCAGCGGCAGTGCGTGGTCGTCGAAAAGATCTTGGTCTTAGTCAGGCTGAACTTGCCGAGATGGTCGGTGTTTCCCGTAAGTGGATCTACGAGTTCGAGGGAGGCAAACCAAGAGCAGAGTTTGCACTCGTCTTAGGAGTCTTGGAATACCTCGGCTTGACAATAATGATAAGTCAGGACATTGAAGAGACGTTCACACCAACTGTTAGTCTTGACTCACTTCTCGAAGAGCATCGCTACCATGAGTGATGCTCTCTGCGTAGTTTACGACAATGAAGTCGCTGGTCTAGTCACTCGTCTGAATAACGGGCGACTCCGCTTTGACTACGATGATGAATACCGCCGAAAGAAAAATTCTACTCCTTTGTCGGCATCTATGCCCTTACAAGTACAGTCGCATCCTGATAGCGTGATATCTCCTTGGTTAAGTGGACTTCTACCCGATAATGAAGCTGTTATTGCACGATGGGCTCGATACTATCAAGTAGGTGCCTCGTCGGCCTTTTCGCTGCTCTCAACGCCAATCGGCCATGACGTGGCTGGAGCATTTCGCTTCGCTACTCCCGAGGCTCTTGATGAAGTTCGAGAACGTAACGGACACGTGACCTGGTTGAATGAGGACGAATTAGCAAGGCAACTTTCAGAGTTGAAGGCGGATACTACCTCATGGCTGGGTCGATATTTCCAAGGTCACTTCAGTCTGGCTGGCGCACA
>NZ_JXYS01000137.1 GCF_000949295.1 Acidithrix ferrooxidans | reverse complement strand
TCAGCGATCTCTAGTCAAGCTAACGAGAGATTCTTAGNAGATATCACTTCGTTGAATACCTCAATCACAAAGGGTTCTATATCTAAGACCACAGTTGTCTCAGAGCGTATCGGACGCATCAAGGCCAAGTACCCAAGTATTGCTTCCAAATACGAGATATCCCTTGAATATCATCAAGACCATGGCAAGATCATCAAAAAGAGACGCTTTGACAAAGTAATCAATCTCACTATTACAGAAAAACCCA
Organism: Acidithrix ferrooxidans; assembly: GCF_000949295.1. Lineage (GTDB taxonomy): Bacteria > Actinomycetota > Acidimicrobiia > Acidimicrobiales > Acidimicrobiaceae > Acidithrix > Acidithrix ferrooxidans. The sequence continues at coordinate 9,539 of NZ_JXYS01000137.1, read as the reverse complement.
CAAAAGCCAAAGATGATAATCTCCAAGGAGCCTACGTCATAGACACCAGCCATAGCGAGCTAGATGCAGGTGAGATCTGGAATATCTATACGACTCTCACTAAAGTAGAAGATGCCTTTAGATCCCTCAAGAGTGATCTTGGACTTCGACCGGTCTATCATCAACTAGCTAGCCGAACTGCTGCTCACCTCTTCATCTCAGTACTTGCCTATCACCTCCTTAGTGCCATTGAGCTGACCTTGAGGCAAAATAACGATAAGAGAAGATGGTCAACCATCAAAGAGCAACTCAACAGTCACCGCCGAGCCACCATAGTTCTTACATCAGATAAAGGCGTTGTCTATCACATCCGCACTAGTGGTGTTTCTGAGCCGGTTCACAAAGAGATCTACCGTCTCTTAGGAGTTAGTGATCCCCTTAAACGGATAAAGACCATTGCGACGCATTTGTAGTGTCCCAACGTAAGACCACATACTCAACTAGCTGGGAGAATAGGTTGATTTTCGGAAAGATGGGCTAGCGCTTTGATGTAACGGTGACGCCAGCTGGTGGCTATATCGGGGAGTGAGCCGTAGGTATACCCATTTCGTTTGCGAGGCCGCCCCGATAAACCAACCCGAAGGAGCGCCAGCTGGCCTTTCGGGAAAGCCGTTGGCACGAAGAGCTGTATTGCTTGCAGTGAGTGAGTCAAAGTTAGGTGAGGGTGGAGTAGGTGTTACCAGAACCCTCCCTAACTGGAGCGAAGATGGCCTAAGGATTCGAACTAGAAGCTACAGTCGCCGGTGACGCAAGAGCAGTGCCGCTCCCGGCGAACGCTACTAATAGCCCCCGGATAATGGCAAACTTCATTGATGACCCCCGCTGATAGCATCTACGAGAAGTCTCGTCGGGTATTGAGATAGATGTTAACGCTTGAGAGTGCGGTCTGTCTGGATAGTGAAAAGATCCAGTAGGTTGCCTTACTCTACCAAGGGACCCGATGCGGCTTCTGTCCCCAGGTAATGTTGGCACTTAGCGAAACCGATTGTCGTTACCCCGTCAGAACCGCACTTTAATCTTGGTGTTTTGCTCTTCGCAACCAGGACAGCAATGGTCAGGCGATCCATTGGCACCGAAGAACACGTTGGTAGTGTTCGGGTACGAACAATGAGATCAACACGGTCAGCCAATGCTTAGGGGGATCTCTATGTACGCTTCACCCAACTTTTCACCCAACAATTGTGTCCGAGAACGTCCGACCCAGTCCGAGGTTGTCTCACCGCCCTTGCCGAAACGCCTCGATGAGCTGCAAAAATGAGACGTACTCGGACATATTGACTACCAGTTCGGACACTTTGTGAACACCTCATAATCCCTTGGTTGTGGGTTCGCATCCCACCGGGCCTACCAGGTCAGGGCATGTTTTAACCCTGCGGACTAGCTGGAAAACCCGACAAGCCACACAAAGTGGCTATGGTGTCAGCGAAATGGGGGCTCCTTGCGACCCTGGGACCTTTGCAATAATTTGGTTCTCCATACGTGCCACTTTCGGATTATGAGCGCTTGTCTCATTTTCACTCCGCTCGACTTTCTCGCACTTCAGGTGGATCACATGGCGTTCATGACTCTATATGAGCTATAGGTTACCCGCCCGTAGTGGCAGGGTCGGAGTCATCAAGCTTGACGGGGACCCATCCTTGCTGAGCGTATCTGAACTGGAAAGTCCGAACAGGAAAAGTATTTGCGGTGACCCAGTGAGGCTCCCGAACCACTTCAACCGTTGGCCCGGTTCTTACCCACTTCACTATTTCGGTGTCCGGCGCTGGGAGTCGTGGCGCGGTTGCAAGACTCCATGTGGCCAATGAAAGAACATCGATCAAGGAGTTATGGAGAACCTTCCGGAGCTCCTCAGGGCGAGGGGAAGATCTTCCTGTCAATTGATGAGCGCGTTTGGAGTCTGTCAGTCGGACCAAGGCGTCAGTGTGACTATCGCTAATAGCTTCGATTATCCGAGTTACGGCACTGTGTGGATTGGAACTATCAAAGGAATCAGTTGCATTTGCGTACATGTTCGGATACTGCCCAATACCCAGGGTGGAGCCAATCAAGATACCGGCCAAAGGTGCGCGTCGTTCTACCCGGCGAAAGACATCGCTCTCTTGGATCTTCGGCGTCTTAATTCTTGGTTATGCACTTTTTGATAATGGAGGCTACCAGACTAGGGTTACCCCCTCAGCAACACAGCCTTACCAACACGGCCGGTACATCTGCCGTTGTCTCTGTGGTCAATATCATCCGGGAGCACTTCCTAAAAGTATTAATCATTGGAAGCACCAGATTTAATCGGCCCTGATGAGTTTGATCAGGTGGCGGTAGTCTTGTGTCTCAAGTCTCTTATTGTGGACAATCTCAAGCAAATCGACAATTTTTATCAAATGGCATTTGATTGGCTTTACCTAGTTTTTGTCAGTTATTTTGTCGAGATCCGATTCGTGACCTTGCTTTGTGGCAATTCATTCGAGTTGAATATTGTAGTTTCCTACAGCTTTGGTAAAGAAGCACTCACGAGTTGACTGAATACTACGATGTTGGATTCGTAACTTCCCGTAGCATGATCGAAGGTTCCACCGCAGGTAACTAGCTGAAGTGAGCGCGTGCCGTTTGAACCATAGACCAATTGATCGGGGAATGACGCTTTTGCATACTGGACGACTTTGGTAACTTCAAAGTTTGTTACAGTACCATCGGCTAGCACCAGTGTGATTGTGTCTCCGGCAACAAGAGATTTCAAATTGAAAAAAATACCAGGTCCGAGGTAGGAGTCTACATGGCCAAGAATAACTGATGACCCAATCTGCCCTGGTGTAGGACCGTAAATAAACCACCCTACCGTATGGGAGTTTGTAGGCACCATGACTTGGTGATTGGCCTGTAGTCCTAGCGTCCCGACATAGGTGTTGATGCCAATTGCCGGGATTGTGAGTTGGACCGGTCGAGCGCTCGGAATGGTCGCAAATTTAGAGGCCACTCTTTGCGGTCGTGGTGCGACCGCCTTGGCAATTACCACTTTGATTGGATCCCTCGTAGGCAAAGTGCCAACGAGGGAAACGACACCAATTGTCATGGCAACTGTGGCAATGCCCCACCAGATCCATTGACGAAATGAGTTTTTGTTTTGAGATATCCGATGGGCCGATCTACTTTGTTTAGCCATGTTGATGACGGGACCGCAAGGCAAACCCCGCCGCACCTAGGGCGATGATGATTGCGCCGAAGCCGATGATTCCCAATTGCATAGGACTGTTACCTGCAGTTCCACCTTTTCCGGTAGCAGGTGCACCTACAGGAATAACCCCGGATGCGTGCGCGGCAATTGGAGTAATTGTTGTAGCGGTAGCGGGTGTAGTTGTTGTAACGGTAGCGGGTGTAGTTGTTGTAACGGTAGCGGGTGTAGTTGTTGTACTAGCTGCAACCGTAGAGGTGGTGCTCGAAGTTGTGGTGCTCGAAGTTGTGGTTGCCGTAGGAGCCGTGGAGCAAGTCGGTATCGTGATTGAATTGGATTCGAGGGTTACCGCTCCGGTTTGGGCGAAAATGCGCCCGTTGACGGTTGCCCCGGTATTTAGGGTCACTGAAGTCAGTGCCAATATGGTTCCTGCGAAATTCGTAGTTGTACCGAGGGTCGCCGAACTACCAACTTGCCAAAAGACGTTACATGCCTGTGCTCCATTTTCTAACACTACAGTACTGGATGAAGCTGTCGTAAGAGTTGAGCCACTTTGAAAGATAAATACGGCGTTGGGGTTATTGCCAGCGTTTAGGGTTATTGTCCCTGTTAGGTTCAGAGTCGAGTTGTTATATGCCCCTGGCGTAAATGTCACTCCACCTAAAGTTCCGGCTGCTACGGTTGTCGCGCTTTGGCTTGCTGCAATGCCGTATGCGGCTGTCGCAGCAGTCTGTGCAGCTAGCGATGCTGAGTTATTGGCGTTGGTTGTACCTGTGTCGGTACCGGGTGGAAAACCGGTTATTGATGTGCCTGGAGATAGTCCAATATCTCCACTTATGACCGATGACCCGGTATTGGTAATCGTCGAACCCGCCACGACCGCATACGACGTAGCCGAGCCAAGGTTGAGAGCGGTCGCAGCAAATGCGGGGCTACTAGTTGAGGCCGTGAAGACTGCGAAACCCAAGATGCTCACACCCAGTGCGGTGAGTTTGGCGTGACGGTGTGGTAATCGTCTTGTTTGTCTGTTTAATCCTCGAACCTTCCAAAAATTAACAGGAGAAGAAGAGCCATTAGGGGCTAAGGGGGAAGTACTCATAGGATGCATCGCCTTCGGATCGAATTAAGTTCAACATCGACGATGTTGAAAATCGATTTCATTGACTCTAATAGTACATCAATTTAGGATCAATTACTTGAAATTGATAAAAGAGTTTCTAATTGTTCGAAATATCATAATTCGTAGGCCATTGTTTCGCAAGGCTGCAAATTCATAATCTTTTCAAACAAAGAATCGCCTACAACCTAAGGTACCTTCGAATTGAACGGGAGCATATATCGCAACAGCCGAAACTTGGAAGTTGGCAGATTGGTGACGTCAATATGCCAACAAATAGAAGGCGGAAGATGCCCATTTAAAAATGAGCCATATCGTCAAGGTGCGAACATATTACTTGTTGTTTATTTTGAATATCGTTAATATTTTATTGAAATTCCTTTGGCGATAGGCCAGGGGTAGATCAAAACCATCGTTTATATCGTGTTGATAATAAGTATTTTCTCATAAATGTTTAACTTTTATGCGATTGACGTGCCGTGTGAATTCGAGCGATATTTTTCGAATATTTTGGCTTGGTTGCCTGGCCTAAATGATCGAATGCTATTTTGTTGGAGGTCTAAAGTTTCAGAGCTTAGCTATAGCGATTTATTTATTTTCTGTCAGATCCTAAAACGATATCGCTTTGAGTCCAATGCTAAGCGACAAATTGGGCCTTTTGGCATTGGTTGTTAGAGGCTCTCCTTGAAAGCCGGCGTATCTAGTGGCCGTTTGAAGTATTGCCATGGATATGTTGTTCCAATCCACGTCCATCCATCGGCCTCCAGTCGCTTTCGATTTCCTGGAATTGGGAATCCGTCACGATGGTGCTCCCATTGCTGGTCGGATTTTTCAAGAAGGTGATATAGCCAACCGTAGCTAATCGAGTGCCACCCGTGAGCGCCAGCATCGGCTAATTTGGCCATCTCATTTAAGGCGGTAACTGGCTTTAGTAGTCGTTGGGTTGCACCTACTACCGGTGTCTTCGTAACCCTATAACGTTGCTGAGCAGCCTGTTTGGTGACGCCTAGCTGATCTCCAATCTCACTCCAGCTAACGCCTGCGTGGCGAGCTGCCAATACCGCTTGGGATAGAAGTTCTTGAGAGTGGTCTAAGCCGACCTGAGTTGCTGCGATTACTAACTCCGAAATAACTTCATCCTCTCTAGTTTTGTCTCGAATTGCGCTGTTTATGGCTTCTGTGATTGATTCACGTATCTGCTCGGCTACATGGTCGTCGATTTTTTTCATCATACCGTCAATTATAGATTGACAGATTCTATTTGTCAATCTATAATTGACGAACCATTTGGAACCCTTGACTCTGCTCTGATAGGTGATGTTGTGTTGTGTGGCGCTGATTTTACGGTCTTTGATTTCGGTTGGAGGTCAACAACTTTTCGGGCAGTATGACATTGTTATTGAGTGCCTGGATTTTCTGAGGAAGAATCGATAGGTACCCCAGCAGGGTCTATGAGCCAACGATCTATTCGAGTGATATGGATTCGGGTGGGTCGTATTTAGATAGTCGAAAGGGTAAAAAGTAAAGAGCTTTTCGTTTAGCGAATTGGGAGGCTGGTTATCTGGAATTAATGTTACGTGAGGCAATTGGTAAGTTATTTTTATTCATTACAATAAATGAATTGCGAAATTATCGTAAAATCATAGGTTCTTTCAAATGTCTCTTGGGCTACACATTCCTTGGTGGTCGATGCAAATTGTAATTGACCTTCATGGTAACGAGGTAACGAGTGTGAGTGTTTGACTTTCGTCAGAGGTGAACGCTTCAAAGTATTCTTATTAATTTTGATTTAGATTTCTGCGGCTGAAATATTTAGCAGGGTTAGGTTGAGGAATTTGAGCACCGCTTTTGGCCCATGGTGCCATGTTATCTTGACGCTAACACCAATAAAATGGTCGAAGTATCCTGATTTTTAAGTGGTAACTTTATCCTTAGTGAGCTGGAGATACTGATTGTTTTCAGGCGTATATTTGCGCATTTAGATTCGCAGCTTTGATGTTGCATGTTTGGCATTGCATTTGATCGAAGCCCCCGTGTTTGATAACCCAACTTGTACGTTCGTATCGCCTAGATCTGGAAGTTTTCAGCATCTTTGCTTCATAAAGGTTGGCATCCTAGTTCGGAGCTCTAGTTGTCTAGCCCTTGCTGCAGAGCGCAAGATTTTGATTAAATGACTTTGACGATAGTGATGTAAGAACCGGGGGATTGCTTGGTAGCCCGCCGAGGTTTTTCGGTATTTACCAGAATGTGGCATTTGGCGGAATGCCCCTGGTTTTAGCCCTGGGGATATAGCGTCCCACCGGGGCGAAGCGCCTACAACTGTGCTCAAACATTGCGCTGATTAGCCACCTACTGCTTTATGATTTCTAGCGGGGTGACGAAGACTCCTAGTGACGAAGACTAAGTCTTAGCTACAGGTCTAGCGAGGCTGTGGCCAAGACTTAGCAACTCAATGCGCTGCCTCAGAGACGACCAAGCTTTGATCTACTTTGACGAGAGGATCGATGCCATAGTGAATATTCCACAACTGGGGATCGACACTAACGAGGAGATGGAGTTGATTGGCCATGGTCTAAAGTCCACTTTGGCCCCTTCTTTGGCCCCTTCTTTGGCCCCTTCTTTGGCCCCTTCTTTGGCCCCTTCTTTGGCCCCTTCTTTGGCCCCTTCTTTGGCCCCTTCGTGATGCAAAGCTGAGTAATGATTTCCTCGAGCTAAGGCTCGATGAGTGCCTTACTTTAGATCATCGTCGGTAATTGATCTGTCGTACTTAGAACATGATAAATACAGCGCTAGACAATTTTTTGTTATTGGGTTGTTATTGGGTTTGATCTCCATATGAGCAAGCTATACACCGAAGTGTTATCACGCAAACTTGGCTCTTCCGCCATCTGGTACAACTACCGATTGCCTATTTCTAAAGATGCTGGGTCAAGACTGCAAGCCTAACGAGACAGTGCTGAATGAGAAAGTGCCTAACGAGACAGTACTGAATGAGACAGTGCCCGATGGGTCTGGAGCCGCTGTGTTCAAGAGTCCAAAGCAGCCTTTAGCACATCTACTCCTGAGAACAAGATTAGTGTGGGCCGGCAAAATTGTGTAAAGACCCCACCCATTGGCGATGCGAAAATGAGTGTTTGCCAAATGCTTCCTCAGTTACCCGGCAACAGACCATTTGAGACTTCGGACAAGCCAGGTCAAAGGCTTTCAACCGCACAAGGAGTGGATACCCCTCAAAGAACAGAACAAAAGGAACAGGACAAACCCGATCACCAGATCAACAACAAATAGGCATAACCTCTTACAGTTACATCTGGCTGGAGGCAATATCGCCCACCCGGTCTGGTCGCGTCCTTTTTTATCTGAGCCGTCTTTTCTAAGGAACTTTTCAAGACGGAGTTGGTGATTGGTGAGTGAGCTTCGTCATCTAAGTGAAACACGAGCCACTCCCCAAGAACGGAGCGATCATAGGGATTGATTGGGTAGTAAATGAGATTGCTACCATAACAGATGACACCTACGGCTTTCCTCATCATGAAAGACCAAAAACCTCCCAGATCCCTCTTTCTCGCTATCAACGCAAGATGGCTCGACGTAAACCCAGAGCGGACAATCAACTTCTAAGGGCTACCGATGCGCCAAGAAAAATATGCCGCCAAGACTTATCGCAGCGTCGCACAAAAACGACAAGTTGAATCATGTAACTACGCCAAGTTATTTGTGATGAACCACGACCAGGCCGCCATGGAAGAGTTAGAACCAAAATCTCTCGCTAAGACAACCATGGCTAAGAAGAAAGATGATGCTGTCATAGCGTAGCCAAGAGCAGACCGGATAGCGTAGCCAAGATCAGACCGGTGTTTATATGAATTAGAAGCACGCTTCAGGCCCACAACCCCTCCATCCAAGGTAGACGACTATCGGTTGCTTCAGCTGCACTGCGAGAACCAAGCACTCGCTTAGCATTGTCCCAACGAACCTATTCCTGTTATGTTTGTGGGTTAGGAAATTCAAGGGACAAGAATTCTGCGGCCATGATAGTCGTCTGGGCTGGTTTGAATGCGGCTGGTGTTGATGGCATAAGAGCTGAGTGTCCGCTGGGCATTCAAGCAGCCTGAGCCAGGAATCACCCGTATATCCGTGGGGTGGTTCAATGTTGCTCCAAGGTTCATTTGATTATCGTTTGTTTGAGGACTTTTAGGGATAATTCCTTTGCGTTAGATAACCATGGAAGATGAGGGTCAAGATCGTCTAGATCTTTGGATTTTATAGTTTCATACTTATCAAGTTTCGTAAGTTTCGCCTCCACCGAGACCAGATTGGAGCTAATCTTTAGTAGAACAGATGTTCGATAAAGGAGGCATGGTGGATATCTCAGGCTTTATGGTACGCTTCGCTTCAGAGGAAGCATGTGAAGATCATTTGATCAAATTGCGGTGGAAAGAGGGATTTAGATGCCCAAAGTGTGACTCTGACCAATTTACCTTAATCAGGCCAAACCATCGAAGAAATGCAGCATCTCGAGCTCCACTTTTTCAATGTAAATCTTGTCACCGTCAAACTAGCGTTACCTCCGGGACTATCTTTCATCGAAGCCATATCTCTTTATCCAAGTGGTTCTCCGCTATCTATCTATTGTCCAACGACAAGCGTGGTCTTTCGGCTACTACCATTGCTAAATTCGTTCAAGTATCTTATTCGACTGGCTGGTTGATGCTAAATAAGCTACGAAAAGCAATGGCTGACCGAAATGGTTTATACAAACTTGGAGAAAACGCCTGAGTAGATGAGTTCTTTTTAGGTGGTGAGAGCCATGGCGAAGGCAGAAGAGGAAAGGGAACAAAACAAACCAATGTCCTAATTGGAGTGTCGATTAGCAATGGTGCTCCTACTCATTGCTTCATGGAAGTAATCAAAGATACCACTGCTAAATCATTCAAAGATGTTTTTGTGAGACGTTTAGATTCCGATACCAAGCTGATAAGTGATGGTAACCCAAGTTACGGGGTATGTGCTGAAAGACCTTGGACTAGCGCACTGGTTCACTCTATCCAAAGACGAACAAGCACATGTAACATTCAAATGGCTCAACATCCTGATAGGGAACTGCNAGAAATTTATCGACGGAACATACCACGGACGTGAGGTAACATAATGCAACTTTACCTCAGAGGCAATTCGCATACCGATTCAACCGAAGGCACTTTGAAATGTCCTTGGTAG
>NZ_JXYS01000136.1 GCF_000949295.1 Acidithrix ferrooxidans | reverse complement strand
GGGGAACCCTCGATCTATCTGGTGGTTACAAAGCCGTATTTAGAAAGGCTCTGCCAAAGACAACCCTTGTAGCCGATCCATTTCACCTGATCAAGCTGGCCAACCAACGAATCGATGAAACTAGGCGTCGAGTTCAGAACGAGCTCTATGGGTCACGCGCAAGAGCAGGTGATCCTTTGTATAGAATACGACGATTACTAACTATGGCAGATGAACGATTGACTAGTTATGCCAAAGATAAGCTCGTTGGACTACTCAAAGCCGATGATCCAGGCAATGAGGTTGCTACTGCTTGGCAGGCCAAAGAGGCCCTAAGGGAGCTATATACCATTTCTGACCCGAGCCTTGCACGTAGATATGCAGACAGCCTATTTCTAGAACTTACAGGAGCTGACAATCCCAAGGAGGTGCAGCTCCTTGGGAGAACTCTTACATCTTGGAAAGAGGAGATCCTAGCCTGGCACTCTTGTCATGTCACCAATGGACCTACTGAAGCTATGAACAACTTGGTCAAGGTGACAAAGCGTGTCGCCTTTGGCATGACTAACTTCTACAACTTCCGCATTCGAACACTCCTTAGCGGTGGCAAGGTCAATTGGGACCTTCTAGCAACCGTAACACCGACATTTCGTTAATCTCCAGCGTGGCAGATAGAAAATCGTAGCCCTATCAAGATGACCATCTCTAGCTGATAGCTATCAGCTAGAGATGGTCATAGCCGAAGCCTATTGGAAGTCGAAGGTCATTGGAATGGGCAGAAAGCAAAGCGTTCTGCCCATTCCAACATTGTTCTCCTGGCAATTTTCCACAGAGTTAGTCAATCTTGGCGACGCGCAGGTCCCGATGAGGGCCAACAACCTCTCATATCAGGACCCAGGGGCTATTGCGATCTTATCCGTGGCACTTTATCGTCGCACCTGGGGCTTTAATTCAAGATAGGCCTTAGTTCAAGATGAGTCATGGATCAAGCTTGCTCTTGTATTCGAGCAGTCTCCGACAACCTAATTCACACTAAACGTGGTGATATGCCAATTCTCAGATAGTTGTAGATTCATCAAATGGGATAGATGTTCTCGTGGATGTTTGGGTTCGCCAATGGCGAACCCAAACATCCACCTTATGAGTTTTAGAGATTTCTAGTCGATAATTGATCGTCGTCCAAGGAGCCATTAGACGTGCCAACCCCTATCTCTATAGCCCAAAGCCAGAGGCTTTATCTGATTTAGATGCTTACTTTCCACCGTTAAATCCGAAGACCCGAATAAGCCGCATCAAATCACGGCTTCGACGAACAAAGAAAACTATTGGTCTATCAAGCTTCAAGATCTGAAAATTAACACCGTCATTGACTTAAAAGCCCATTTAAAAACCCAGCACGAAGCTGATTGAATGCCTTGCAATTGATTATGAATTGCCAAAGTGGCTGTAATCGCACCTTGATAATCACCACATTTATCAGGCAGGTAAAGATCCTTAGGTGTGAACCATTGCCAGCTATGTCAAAATTATCGCTCTTTTCTATGGCAAAAGAGAAATCAGAGCTTAAACTGACCAAGTCGTTGTCTTGATCGTCGGAAATTAGGCCCTCAACAGGCCAAATCTACTATCTCCTTGCGGGCGAATCCATAAAAATCCAATAGAGCTTCACAGCTCTTCAAAAGATAGTTATTCGACCTCGTCGATATCGCCTTGCTCCACGATCTCGGGATCTGACGGTTCTTTTAGGCTCATACCTCGCATTAGGATCATTCGCAAAGCGTTTGCTACCTCTAGCTGCTCTTCCTTACCAATACCCTCCACCAGTCGGCTCTCTTCGTAATTGTACGAAGGAGCTACAGCTTCGACGGTCTTTCGACCCTCGTCTGAAAGAGCTACGATAACGCGACGACGATCTTGAGAATGACCCTGCCGCACGCATAATCCACGCTTTTCGAGGGTCTTTACTACGCCTGTTAAGGTTCCCTTGGTGACACCGGCCCTACTAGCTAACCGGTTGGATTCCATGTCTCCCCATACCCAAAGGGTAAACATGACTATGAATGCCGTGAAGGACAGGTTGCACTCTCCAAGCACCTCGCGCTCCATGTGGTTACGCAATAGCGATGCAACTCTATATACATTCGACAGCACGCCAGTGGCAAAGACATCGATCTGCCTATCGCCAATTCGTGAATATATATCGCGTTCTGCAGGAGTGAGAACTATGTCGTCATCTCCGATAAATCCCCAAGCCAAACTTTTCCATCCCCAGCATGTGCCTACTATCGACCCCGCATTCGATCAGGCATTAACAGTAATCCTACAACCAAATCATCGAGAGATATCGTCCAACTTGCATCAGTCCAAACCACGCCATCAAAAACTAATTGCAAACGGGATTCCAACCCTCACAGCCAGGACAACATCTCCCTTTAACCCGATATTTGCACGTGCCTATTTCGTTAGGAAATCCTCCGGACGCTCAAATAACAAAAATGGCGGCTCGACTTCGAATACGTGCCAATGGATCATTTAGTGATTGAGGCGTCCTCCCATTTTGTGATTCCAAAGGTGAAGGTTAAAATCTCCGCCGGATCATTCACAGTAGCGCCATGCCAATGCCTCTCGCCAGGGGTAACAACCACCAACGAACCCTTTTTTACATGAGTCGGCTCTTCACCTTCAACCCCGATAATGGCGCTCTCTGAAAGAATGTAGATAAACTGCCCACCCGGATGCCGGTGCCAATTGGTCACACAATTTGGCTCATATTGAACATGAAGTATATCGCCATCGGCTGGATTTGGTGAAACTCGAAGGGCTTGAATTGCAACATCCCCACTATATCTCTCTGGTCGAATCGGAAAGGTCTCGCCAAGTTCAACGATCTTCATCTAAAAATTCTTCACAATCTAAATAAAAGTAGCATTCCAATTACAACCACGTCTATATTCTGATCGTTATTGACGACCATTCACCGACAAAACGATGTGATATTCTTCACACTATCAAATCTATCCGAAATCGATTACTACAAAAATAGCATTCCATGCACTAAATCAACCTTGTCTTCTAAGTGTCGAGCTATCAGGAACAAACGAGTATGATCATCCACAAAAGACAGAGGTTTGCCATTGCTAATCTCTTAATTGAATAAAGATGGCCAACGCCTCGGACCACCCAACCAACTAAAGTGTCCGTAGATCTTCGTCTACAAGTCTCCTCAAACTTCACTAAAATGATGATTGACACCAATTGAATGAGTTGATTATGTTAGTAAAAACTTCACTCGGACAGGATAACACGCGCCGCCAGGCCATTGTGACATCCACTCCACCCTTATGAACAAGGCTTCCATAGCCGCTCACGCGGCCCTGCCTGGTTGACGCTTCACCGGGTCGCTATGGGTGACGGCGTGCGATGTTCCTCCACATCCCAAGACCCAATGTCGGCCCTTCAGCTTTTAGCGGGGTGTCCTTGCGAGCTTTCGGCTAGTTCATCATGAGCTTGGGTATTGGAGGTAACCCGTTGAGAACGGCTCCTAACCCCTAGGTTGCGTTGTTGCTGTGCCCCCTAAGTTGCGTTGCTAGGTTCCATACGTAGCGAGCATCGAAGCAGTGGCCCTAGGTGTCAAGGGAGTTGGCATCTATTCGAATAGAATACCAACCATGCAGGGCGAGAACTTTGATCGAACACGATGAAGCCTTATCCCAAGGATCAAAAAGAAGCTGTTGTCAAGAGGCTGAGGGAGCTGTTGTCAGATCCCAATGCACCCAGAGGTGCAATCGCCGATTTGGCTAAACAAGTCCAGATACCAAAGACAACTATCTACATCTGGAATCGTGAATTAAAGGACCAGATAGATCGCCAAGATCCAACTAAGCGAACTCCAGCCAGTTTATGGAGTTCAGAGGCTAAGTTCCAAGCCGTGCTTGCAACTGCAACAATGTCTGAGTTACAACTTGGAGAATACCTTCGCACAAAGGCAATCTTGAAGGAAGAGTTAAATGACTGGCGTATTACCTGTTCAAAGGCGAACGATAAGGCTGGTGAAGCGGTATCCAAATACAGATCTGCACTAGCAAGTGAGAAGGTCAGATCAAAGAAGTTCGAGTCAGAGCTAAATAGAAAAGAAAAGGCACTCGCAGAAACTTACACATTGCTGGAGTTGCTAAGGAAAAGCCCAGGCGACCTGTCGGGGACAAAGAGGTCGAATGACCTCCCCTTCAGATCGCCTACTTGTAAGTAGAACTTATTGAGGAAGCTCATAACGGCGGAGCTAGGCTTAGACTAGCGGTCAAGGAACTTGGACTGTCACTACGTAGCTTTCAGAGATGGAAAGCTGAAGGTGACAACACCCACGACAAACGCCCCTTTGCCACTAGGGCTAAACCCAGTTTTGCTCTAGATGAATCTGAACGTCAAGAGATCTTAGATACCATGCATAAGGAGGAGTTCTCGTCACTTCCTCCAAGTCAAGTAGTTCCAGCCTTGGCCGATAAGGGAATCTATCTCGGATCGGAATCTACCTTTTATCGAATTCTTCGTGACCACAAGCAAAACAACCATAGAGGTAGAGCCAAAACAGCAGTTAAACGTGGTACTCCTAGTCATTTGGCAAATGCTCCCCTTGAAATTTGGGTAACAGATATAGAGCGCCACGAGGCGCCATTAGACCGTGTGGAGATGAAAGGACTCCACCTTGGACCTGTCGCAGCAGGTTTAATGAAGTTATGGGCAGTCTAAGCCTTCAAACGCAGGTAAAGATGGCAAGCAGCCCTGATAAAGCCGGAACAGGTCAGCACTACCAGATGATATGGGTCCGGCAAACAAGACCGAAAGGTGTACGTGAGGAACCAGCGCAGTAAAGCTTCTCAAGTAAATCCCACCAGCTCAAATCTGGTAGATATGGGCTGGGTAGCAGCGCGCATCGATGCTTTTGTATCGAGAACTCTTTAGTTGGTCGATGTCGCCAACTAAGAGGCCACGGAGAAAGCCTGCGGCGTAACCGTGGCGATGCTGCAGGGGCAAAGCTGGGCACCTAATCGGTCAAACGGTCTAAAGGTGAACGTGGGAACCATTCGAGTGGCTCCCTCTCCGGCCAGCATCCAGCTGGCAGAAGGGAAGGTTCGTTGTCGACTGATGCTAGTCGAATGGGACGGAGGGGTCGTAGTAGTCCGAGGACGGGAAAGCCGTCCACATGGTGAAGGTCCCCAGCAAAGTTATAGAAGAATCTACATAAATGGAGGACACCTGTGAATACGGGCGCATCTGGCTTTGACCTCTCGGAGGCCGAAGCCAGAGTACATCAAATGCAGACGAAGCTGTACCAATGGTCAACTAATGATAAGGAGCGTGTCTTTAGCGATTTGTATAACCTCGTCTATGACCCAGCCTTCCTCCAGGTGGCGTGGGCCAGAGTCAGAGGCAACAGAGGAGCAAGAACACCTGGCGTTGATGGAATATCACCAATTTCCATCTCTGATCCTAATGAGTTCCTAGATGAGCTTCGAAGGAGTCTGAAACAACGCCAGTTCACACCCACCCGAGTTAGAGAACGTAAGATTCCCAAAGCTTCAGGCAAAATGAGAAGTGATACGCCCCGGAAATCTTGGAGACTCCTAGTCTTGAGTTAAGGAGTCATCATTATGGCAAGAGTAAAGAAGTATTCACCCGAAGTTCGTGATCGAGCAATACGAATGGTCACGGACCATCGAGGTGAGTATCCCCCACAGTGGGCAGCTATTCAATCTGTTGCTCAGAAGCTGTAAATGACGCCCGAGACGCTACGTACTTGGGTACGTCAGGCTTCGATAGATGTCGGTGAGACTAAAGGAACAACTACTCAATGAGAGAGAGCGCACCCGTCAACTAGAGCGAGAAGTCGTAGAGCTTCGTAGAGCTAATGAGATTTTACGTGCGGCCTCGATTTTCTTTGCGACCGAGTTGGACGGTCAAAGCGCGAAGCGAAGCAAGTAATTGCTTTTATAGATTGCAATAAGCAAAAGTGGGGAGTCCAGCCGATCTGTAGGGTCTTACAGTTCGCTTCCTCGACTTATTACTCTAATAAATCACGAGTTGCCTCAGTGAGATCTATTCGTGATAAATCTCTCAAGACGAAGATAAGTAAAAATTCACAAGGACAACTACTCCGTATATGGGCTTAGGAAGCTCTGGTGTGCGCTTAAGCGCGAAGGTATCGACATCGCACGCTGCACAACAGAGCG
>NZ_JXYS01000135.1 GCF_000949295.1 Acidithrix ferrooxidans | reverse complement strand
TGAGGTTTAAAAACCCATAGATGCTCCGGTTCATTCTGGTTCCATTGGTCTCAATTACAGCTGGTGTGGTTCCTTTCGGTATCCACACTTTCTGAGTAGTTGTCGCCTGAGTGAGAACCATCTCGTCTTCACAGAGAATCACCGTATCTGGATCAGAGAATGCCTCTTTCAGACGTTCTTGCTGCTCGTCTTTCCATTCAGCTACCGCTTGTGGATCAGCCTTCTCGTACTGTTTGCCCGGCAGATGGAAGCTGAACTTACTTTCCCGAAACAGAACGTAATAGCTAGTCCTAGAGGCATAGAGAACACCGTATCTGCGCTTGAGTACTGTAGCCAGGATCCGTGTTGACCAAAACGGGGAACTGCTATAGCCGTGGTCATTGGGAGTTGTAGTCGTGAGCATGATTGCCACTTCATCTCTTTGAGACTTTGAGAGAAGTACCGGAGCGTTGTTATGGCGCTTGTCCTTGAATGCCTCAGTGCCAATGCTGCGGAATGACCGTCGAATTCGCTGTACATGCTTGACAGAGAGGCCTGTCCTGTTGAGGGGACTCCCATCTTCAAGGGTGAGAACTGCCAGCGCCCGCTTATATTCGTCGATGTTTTCAGTCTTCGCCATGAATGCTTCAATAGTGGCGAGTTCCTCGGGTGTAAGCATGTCATGAGAAGATTAACACACCTTACAAGAAATTAAAAGGGCTCATTGGAGCATTTCAGAGTGTTATGCGATTAGGTGGGTGTTTGGGTTCGCCAATGGCGAACCCAAACACCCACCTAATGACTTTTAAAGATCTCTAACTGGTTATGACTAGTCGCCCAAGGAGCCATTAGACGAATCAACCCTCATCTCTATGGACCAAAACCAGAGGATTAATCTGATTTAGAAGTTAACTTTCCACAGTTAACGCCCTAAACCCACTTTAGGGCAGTATGTCTTGAAGTACTTCCACTGATTCCAATTGGGATAAGCCACCTACAGAAAGGTCGCAATCTGTGATAAAGTGAAACCTCCTTGCTATTCTAAATGAGAAACACCGCCACGAAATACTGGAAGGCTCCCATTTAATTGATCCGCTATTAATGTGAGCTGGCATATCTGCATGAGGGATATCGAACTAAGGAGGCAAATGGAGGGTATGGACTTGGAGCGTCGAAGAGACAACCGGCGAAGGAGAATTCAATTGGCGAAGATCACAATGCTCTTTGGGCCGTTACTTCTCGCAGCTTGCAACAATTCGAAAACTACAGGAACTCCTCAATCTCCATCTCAAGGACCGCTGGCATCTCCCTCAGCGCTTTGCCAGTCTGTTGCCACCTTAGACCGACTGACTGTCCGCCGTAGCGACGCTTTTCCCCAGAATCACATGCGCTTTTCGTTTCCCACCAACGTCGCTGTATCTAATGCCATATTGGTGCGTAATGTGGCCAGAGCGCTCTGCGCGTTGCCAAAAATGCCAAGTGGCTCTATCAACTGTCCTGCTGACTTCGGTATCACCTATCGTTTAGCATTCTTTGCCGGCGACCGAGAATTCCCAAAAGTGACGATTGACTCAACAGGGTGCGCGTCGGTTAAAGGCATCGGAGCGATCCGCTGGGTTGAACAATCGCCCAATTTCTGGCATGTCCTTGGGGTGGCGATGGGACTCTCTACGCCTGGATATGCGACATTTAGAGGAAGTGGACCGAACCAATGACCCTGCCTATCTCCATAGGATCTACACAATCGTAACAGTAACGCCACATCTATCGATGAACTGGTAGTTCTTTGATGCCTTCTAGGCGACAATTACATAAGTGGATTTTTACCCGTTTTGGATTTTAAGCTCCGCACTTAAGGCCGAACAAGGCATAGTACTTGCATTCTGAGTCAAAAAATACCACCTGAAAGAGTCGAATTAGAAATTGCACAATTGCCTTCTAAGTGAAATCCGCCGCACGGTGGATTCGAAGAACATCTCAAGAATCAGAGTGGATTGAGACGAGAATCCTTTCGTCTGGATTGAGCGGTGAGTCGTCATTCCAAAAATCGCTCTGCCCAAACACTCGAAGAAACTAGACCATGGCAGCATGACCCAAACATGATGATTCATCTCCGCCAAGGTCTTCATCGTCGGTTATCCGGCGAATAATGGAACGGGTTTTGGTTATAATGTCAAAGTTAGGGGCGAGACGGCGTCCTCCGAGCTTCAATTTACCGCCTTAGATCCCCGCCCCCTGTAGCAAGAGCCCTCGTCACCGCAGGACCCCTCACGAAGATGTGTAGAACGCGCTAAGCAGTCGCTAGCGAATGGCAATAATACCGCGTATTTTCTAACTTAGATTTGACACGAGCCGCATTGGAGACTAACCGACGGCATCGCTATCCTGAGCGAGATTGTCAGGGTCCCCCATATTCGTTACCAGCAACAATATTTAGAGCGTCAAAAATTATTTACTACAGAAAAGGCGCCTTATCGAACGAATCAACCTTCGAGGTGAGCTCGAGACGCCACCATTATCGCCGGACTTGTTGTGTTACTAGCTGCTACTGGGATATTCTTCGCATTGCCGGTCGCCCCTCGGGTACCACTCCAACAATTCTGCATGCGATCCCACCTAAGAATGTCACCTTTCCTAACGTGACGTCACCACCGCAATACTGTCCAGTCGGTCAGTTATATAAACCAGCCGGACACTATGAATCGACGGTGTAACCATCAAAGCAGCACCTGCGGGCTAGCCTAATCAGAAGTTGAATGCGCGTGGTATCTACCACAGGAAGAAGTGGCCCTTGCAAGGTCCAAGCCACCAAGGAAACCCTATGTTTCACCGAATACTCCTGGGTTCCTCAAAGATGCAAATGGGTCGTATGCGGGTGTCGTAACTTTCGGACCTAAGGTCGCCAAGATCGTTCCAGTCTCCTTGCAGAATACTCCGAGTGCTTTTACCCCGCCGTTTTAGAAGGAGAATCAATGGCAAGGTTGGGTCGGAAATACTTTGATCGGCGTTACGGCAGGCAGCGATACTGCAATCGCCTTGGAGGGAGTTGACCTATGTATAAATACCGAAACCCAAGTGATTAGTCCTGCCACTAGTGTCATAGTACCTGACCTGCACAACAATACCGAGGTCCTCGTCTGACCGAAGGTCAAAGGAACACTCAAAATAATCTCCTTCACAAGGGATACTCTCACGTACAAAATAATTGGAACCACCACGGTCTACCACTCAACGCTGCGACCTACTCCTTTGTGAGCTAATGGACAAAGGGCCGAGGATGAAACCATTTCATGCTCATATTCTCGATGATTTAAAATACGATAGATAATTCTTGACTGATCGTTCAATAATGGTGTATATTAAAACTATGGCCCGTAAGCGTGAATTTGACAATGAACAAGTACTACTGGGTGCCACGCAAGTCTTTGCACAGTTTGGCTATTCTGGCACTTCAATTGACCAGCTGGTGGAAGGAACTGGTCTACTACGAGGAAGCATCTATCAAGCCTTTGCTAGCAAGGCTGGCCTGTTTCGAGCTTGTCTATCCGAGCAAGTACATTCGCTGTGTAGCGACCTACTCACAGACATATCACTACTTGAGGATCTGCTCATAGTGGCGATGTGGGAACGTGCTCGTACAGATAAGGAAGTCGCAGGTTTGATTGTCCAAGCGCTACAAGTACTGGCGAAATGCCAGCAGCAAAGCCCTGCAGAAATGCTGTTCGCGCGCTTGGTGCTTCGAGCTGATATGCCAATTAATCAATAAGGAGTTGGAATGGTCATAGTGTCAATCAAAGATGGCGATCTAATTTTGCAAGTTAAAGGAATTGGTAAAGTTCTGGCGCTGCGCAACGAGCTCGTCATTCCTCTCAATCATGTTCGTGGGGTAACCGCCGATCCCGGCGCTTTTAGCATGCCGAGAGGACTTCGGGCTCCAGGCACCTCTATTCCCGGACTTCTATATGCGGGAACTTTCTACCACAAAGGCGAAAAAGTCTTTTGGGAGGTACACAATCCTGCAAAAGCCGTTGTCATAGAGCTTGCCGAGGAAGATTTTACCAGGCTGGTAATAGAAGTTGAAAATCCCAACGATGTCGTATCATCAATCGAAGACGCTATCGCCTGAAATGGAGTTCCATTTTCTATCATTCAAGAACCGGTACCTGAAGCGGACCAGGCGCAGCGACGAACAAAGTCGGCACACGGCCCGTTTAGCCTATCTTTGCATCCACCCCCTTTTTTTTCATTTCAGCCTCGCTAAAATGCGGACTCCAATTCCCAACTCCAAAGATGAGGTGAAACGCTAACTAGCAACCATACCTCAGCGACGATTGATGCAGCGACCAAACTAGTTCCCCCAGATCACCACCTGGCGTCTCTTTGAAGAGGAGTAACGAGCAGCGCGACTCTTTGCTCTTCAGCCTCGCTCACCTCCTGCACGGCGTCACATCAGTACCGGGGAACGCTCCTCAGCAAACTTGGAATGGAGGCTCCAGGATACAAGTCCCGTGTAGAGTGAAGCCAGGACAGTCACCGTAAAAATTATGACGATAGCTTTGCCGGACAACACTATTTCAGCAATCAATGCTCTATTAACTTTCATTCTTCCCTCCCCTAAAACCAAGCTCTTCTTTGCACTCCCGTTTTAGATGAAACATCCGTCAGATCACTGGAAATACCCTTGAAACTAGGTGCAACCATTCGAACCCAACCCGACTCCGATCCTTCCTTCTATTCATTTGATATCCACTGCGGACATCTCCACTTGGTTATTTATTACCATACTGAGAACGTTCGTCAATACGGCACCTCAAACGACTTCCCTACTGCGAATAAGCCCTTGATTTAATGGTTTTACTATAAATCATCCCCATGGCCATCACATCCGGAGCGCACCTCTGTGGTTGTAAAACCCTGAAACTAACGATAACCTTGGGTTCAACTGGTAGGTGCAACGATTAGTTGACATTTCTAGTGCTAAATTAAAAGTCAAAATAAGGGATGCTAAATTAACCGACTTGATCGTAGATAACCGTCTCGATGAAATTGAAAGCTAAAAGCGACCGAGTCATAATCACCAATGCTGAATTTGCCACTCGCCCTAAGTGTCTGGATAGCCGACATCGGCCCATCATAGATAATTTGTACAATATTCTTATGGTCAAAATATCTGTAAGCAAAGCACGCGAGAGACTCTCGGAAGTGGTCGAGATTGCCCAAACTGAGCCGGTAGAACTTGAACTCTACGGACGGCGCGCGGCAGTCGTGATCAGCCCTAGTCAATACGACGAAATGCTCGAAGCGCTCGAAGAGTCTCATGATGTTACCGCGTTTGACATCGCTTTGGCTGAAGAGGAAAACAATATCCCCTGGGAGCAAGTAAAGCGAGATCTCGGCTGGTTGTGAGCAAGTATCTAATTGAATTTAGGCCTGCGGCACTTCGCGAACTTCGAAAGATTGACCACTCCTTTCAACCTAGAATTCAGGGAGTGATCGAGCTTCTCGCTCGAGATCCGCGTCCCCCTGCCTCACGGCAGCTTCGGGGTCGTGAAGGTTATCGGCTCAAAGCTGGAGACTACCGGATCCTTTATACAATCGATGACGGAGTCCTGCTAGTTGTGGTTATTATCATTGGCCACCACCGAGAGGTTTATCAGTAACCGAACCAGCTGACCCCTCGCCACAAGGATGTTCGATCTGGTGCGTATTTTCATCCTTCATGAAAATCCTCCCAATTATATTCTGGTTACGATTCTCACATGACGGATGGATCACCTAGGATTCGCTTCGGCACTGGATGCATGGGCTCTAGAAACCATTCACCGCTACTAAGCCAAGGAAATGTTTTACATGACCTTAATAGGTGTCGGCGAATTCAACTAGAGCGGGCAACGAGTTCGCTTAGCCTCTCCTCCGGCATCCATAGCCATGAGTCTTTCTAGGCCTTGCACTGAGACTTCTTTGTATCATTCTCAAGTCATCGCCTGAGTACTTTTTCAAGTCAGTTCCCTTTGGCAAGTACTGACGTAACAGTCCGTTGGTGTTCTTGATTGACCCTCTTAGCCAAGGCGAATGTGGATCAAGCAAGAATACGGGTATCCCGGTAGCTAAAGAGAAGTTTTTATGCCTGGCTAGTTCCGACCCTTGGTCCCAAGCGATGGATTTAATCAACCCAGAAGGAAGAGTTTGGATCGCCTTGGTCAGAGCTCTCTCGAGCACAACTGCACTGATGTCATTTTGAACAGGCAATAACAAGACAAGCACCTGCAGTGATCCACTAGAGTTCCAACAGCACCCTTTCCGCCCTTGCCAATGATTAGATCACCTTTCGAAGTGGCCAGGAAGAACACGATCGTCTGCTTCTGCGGGACGGCTGGAGATCATCACCATATCAGCAATCGGACCGCTCTTTTTTGGTTGTCCCCTTGTGGCACGCCCTAGTTTTTCCTGATATCTGCCACGAAGCAAGTTTATTTTCTAAGTTCACCACGACCCTGCATGTAGAGGGTCTTATAAATCGTCTCGTGGCTCACTTGCATTACCTCATTATCTACAAAGTCCACTCGAAGCCGGTTAGCGATCTCTCGCTGGGACCACAGTTCCTCAAGTCATGATGTTACCTGGAAACAATGTCACTTTAAAACCTCGGGCCTTGTAGGTGAGTTTTGACGCCTTAGACTGCTTGGTATTGCCCTATGTTTCGAAATGGGCTTTGAGATGGGGCTGGCCAGATTCGAGACGAATCACGCCCACCATTAGCCTTTATCTCTCTTGTAACAGTAGAAGGAGATCTACCTAAGGATCTGGCTATCTGACTCATTGAATCGCCGGATGAAATTCCATTTGAGATATCCTCAGCCTAATTTGCGCACAAGGCACCCTTTGTGGAATCCAAATACCTGGCTTTACATCACGAACTTGTCCGCGCAGCATAACATTGTTGCCAGCGACAGATGGATAGTATTCCATTGAACAGTACGGGGTTTCAGACAGTTTACGCCTAGGCACGTCAAGGTATGAACTAGCTCCGTGAGATAAAGCAGAGTGCGACTCAGTGAGACTGAAAGCGTGGGATTTGTTGGGTCAAATGTTAGGTATTGGATTATCTAGTATCTCGGTACCTTGAACTTCTACAATCAGCGTTTGTATGGCTTAGCCATGGGAGGAGTGGAGTCGCCAGTGTCATCGCGCAGCAATCTAGGTGAGATGGGCGGTGAACATGCGATTCTTTGTCGATCCACGCCTCCTCACCATCGACGAGGTCAGTTACCAGACGATGCAGAATGAGTTAGCGGCACTGTTTCATCACTCTTTCGGCTCATCCAGCAGCGAAACCTGAGCAGCTCAATGTTCTTGACGACGTAGCTTTACACTGTATTATGGGGGAAGACCTTCGGCGACCCAATAGTCGCCGCTGCGGCGTTGTATCGGCTGCCGTACCCCTTGCGAGGACTCTAGCAACCTGGCGGTCTAAGTCTGGCTTCTGGTTCGCTGAAGACACCCGTGCTAATATAACGACAGACTTAGACGCAGATGGTTGAGATTCTAAGTCTCCAACCAATACAAGCTGTCCAACTTTACCCGCAGGAACAGGTAAAGTACCGGCACGATATCACTTTAATGCCGTTTGAAGATGTATACCTTGGGACAGTGCCCACTCACGCAAATACATTACATATAGCTCATATCTGTGCCAACTGTTGAAACCCTTATTATCAATGCTCCGCTACGATGCATGAACTGAAGTTCCGGCCAAAGAGAGCGGGCTCAGCCATTTGACTGCGCTTGGGCTGTAGTTGAATATCTGTCATCCTCATCGTCGCCAAATCGGATCCCACTTTTCAATTAGTCAACCTTGGTAATAAGACTAAATAGTTACTATGAAGTTGATATCTGCTCAAAAGATGATTTTAAGATTCGTCGGACCTTATTATTCCTGATGAATGCTTCTCGGCAAATGAACGGGCGCCACTTCTTCTGCTTGCCAAATCATAATGAGATAAACTGAAGTTTATGGTTCCACAAATTTCTAGAGCTTTTAGAGGAATCAACCGTCTGGAGGCACTTGGAGGACTACTGCTTGTTGCCGCTGGACAACCTTGGTTTTGGTGGCAGCCACTTGACGCTCGTCTAGGTTATAAAAGCCCTGATTTGCTGAGCGCATGCCTAGTTGTGATTGCAGCTTTGGCAATCGCCCTATTCGAGATATTTCCGTTAGCATCCACGTTAACCTGTTGGATCGCCTTTCTTACTTTTAGCCGTGTTGGCAATATTCCTACTCCACTATCTCTTGCAGCACTTGCATTGTTAGCCTTATTTATCTGTAGGGCTCCCCAGAGAGTTTGGCTGCCGGTATCGTTGTTGATACTGGTTGCATCCGCACTAACTGCTTTCACTGGGCCGCAAAGAAAGGCAGCTGAAGCACTTCTCTCTTGCCTTGTGGTTGGAGCCACAATTGGGATCGGATACCTGATAAAAGTAACTTTGAGAAATAATCGACTTTCTGCTGAGATAGTTAAGGCCGAGAAGGCCGAGCGTTTGGCCACTGCCAACCTACATATAGCTGCAGAGATACATGATCTGCTTGGACACGATCTTTCCTTGCTGGCGCTGAGTATCGAAGTGGCTCGGATCACCACCGCTAAAGACCCTTCGTCGGTTGACCATGTTCTTGAGTCATTAGCACATCGAGCACGCTCAGCTATGGGATCTTTAAGTGACCTTGTCTTAGATTTATCAAAAGACCAAAGTACATCCCAACTCCAACTTATCGCGAAACCTTTCGAAGATGTTGTACCCTTGGTCAAAGAAATCGTTATTTCGGCAAATTCTGCAGGACTGGAAATCAGTTTTGCATGCCCAGACCAGACCATAATCACCGAAGATACTATCTGCAATGCAATCATACATTTAGCAAAAGAGGCAATCACTAACCTTTCAAACCATTCAGTATCAAATAAAGGGGTTTTTACTTTATCAAAAAGTTCGAAAGGGATTCATCTGGAACTTCTTGATGATGGTCCTATGGATACTCACAACCAGAGAAACCACCAAGGGGCCGGACTCGTCAATTGTCAAAAAAGAGCCCAATCTCTAGGTGGGTATGCTGGCTTCTCTTTAGTTTCAGATTCGAATAAAGGCAGCTTCACTGCCTTTATTCCTTGGATCAACTCGGTAGCTCAATGATTCGTGTCCTAATTGTTGATGACGAACGTGTGGTTATTGACTCGATTTCGATCCTCATTTCCTCACGGGATGATATGGAAGTTGTAGGTAGTGCACAAAATGGCTATGAAGCCATCTCATGCATTGAAGCCGCAACTCCTGACGTAGTCCTTATTGACATCTCAATGCCCGGACTCTCTGGAGTGGAGACGACAAAACAGATCAAGGACCGTTTTGTTGGACCTCCGGAAATTGTGATCTTGACTACATTTGCTCTCAACCAAATGGTACTTGCTGCCCTTAACGCTGGGGCCCAAGGGTTTATCCTCAAGTCGGACCCACCCCAGGATCTCTTTAACGCGATCATCACGGCGCACCGAGGAGATGCTCTTATTTCGCCTAAGATGTTGCGAAGTCTGATCACAGGGCTTGCCACAAAAGAGGCACCAAAAACGAATGCCGAGGTGCTAAGCTCCAAGTGCTCATCGAGAGAACTTGATGTATTGGCACTAATAGTCAACGGGCTGACTAACGCGGATATAGCCAGTCAGCTATATATCTCGGAAAACACTGTCCGTTCACACGTCGCCCATCTCAGAGAGAAGCTGATGGTCAAGTCAAGGGCGGCCCTAGTTGCCAAAGGCTGGGAACTGAGACAATAAACTGATACGCCCCGGAAATCTTAGAGGCTCCTAGTCTTTCAGTTAAGGAGTCATCATTATGGCAAGAGTAAAGAAGTACTCACCCGAAGTTCGTGATCGAGCAATACGAATGGTCACGGACCATCGAGGTGAGTATTCCCCACAGTGGGCAGCTATTCAATCTGTTGCTCAGAAGCTGTAAAGGACGCCCGAGACGCTACGTACTTGGGTACGTCAGGCTTCGATAGATGTCGGTGAGACTAAAGGAACAACTACTCAATGAGAGAGAGCGCACCCGTATTGGAACGGGTGGTCCTTGTCCTCATTGTGACGAACCAGTCGCCCACGTCGATCTCGATAACTAACCTTCCATCGTTAAATCCAGAGCTCCATCAAAGTTCCCGTAGGTATTTTGATGTACCCAGCATTTTAAGTCAACAATCACCACAAATGCTTCTGTTGTGATTGTGGATTTGTTTGTTACAAAGTTGGTGGTAGCGAGAGATGTCCTAAATAGTAAAGAACCAGCCATATTTTAAAGATTTAATCTAAACAACCAGTTCGCCAGACAGCTCAAATTCCATCAAATATCGTGCTTTTAGGGGTATTGACATCCGTCTCTGCTACGCTAATGCGTACCCAAGAGAACCGATTGGTTCTGCGATAATGGAGTCTCCATTAAACCCGGGGCGTATCAATTTTTGAGCGCTCTTTGTTTTACGGACGCCAAGTGGGGTTGGTCCGCCAAACCATTTTTCATCGGAGATGTCTTTGTTTGTGAACCAAACACACTTGCGAGAAGGATTGCCGAAGGTGAAATCCTTTCTGGCGAGGAGATTCAAGAGATTGCACTTCGGCTCTCACGACGCCTTCCTCCTAAACCCGGCTGGACAGAAAATTCAGGCGATCGAGCGTGACTTGCCAATAAAAAGTGTCCGCAAACGACCAGGAGAGTTTCGAGGGTGCTGCTATCCCCCATTTGACGAAAATCTTTTTGAAACAAGCACCCGGTTCTACTTTGGAGCGACTGCGAATTGCTTTCCAGGATTCAAAGGCATCTTCTAACGGGTGGATCAATGCCTCCTTCAAGACTAATCAAGACTAATAGAGAAGCTGGGTAGGAAGTTATAATCAAAAATCGATTTACCCATATTCCTCGATCACGACAAAGAAGACCTCGGAAAAAAAACCGCCTGGAAGCACTTTTAGAACAAGATCGTCCATAACTCCAAAAGATTCCGGCGAGCTTCCGACCGATCAAGGCATGGAGACTAACTCTAAAGCGGACTTAAACATCCTTGCTTCTCATTGTCTAAAGTTGATCCAGCCACTGTAGTTTTGTGGCTGGCCATTTCTTGACTCTGCTAGGATTGGGGAATGCATTTGACCAGCTCACTTCGTCGATTACGCTCCGTCTACGAGAAAGGTCTGCTTTTTCTTCCAGACGAACTCTATGACCGCCTTACACCTAAGCGCGAGTTGACTACTATAAACTCTGTTGCGGACCTCGACTGGGTCTTCGACCGTGCAGCCACTCTCTTCGAGCGCTCCGAAGACGAGGCTAGGCTTTTTCTTGACGGAATCCAACTTGCTGCGCCGCCAATGCCAGATGATCCATTCTCCAATGCCTACAAAAATGCTCAGTGGAAGCTTTACGAACAGGTATCTGGTAAGGAGAGATACGGTGTCGAAAATGAACATTCGGACTTTGATCTAGGTATTGCGCTCAGGCGCCCCTTCCCCTACTCAACAGGGTCATCAGGATTGATAGGAGATCAACTAATTGCCTATGGCTTCATAATCAAGACACTCGGAATAAAGCCTGGTGACCGCGTAGTGGAATTCGGTGCAGGCTGGGGGAACCTTTCGCAACAGCTCGCTCTGCTCGGTTGCGACGTGACCGTAGTTGAGATAGACCCGTCCTTTGTCAAGTTGATAGAAGCTTCCTGTCGCGCTGGGTCACCAATTCGAGTTCTTCAAGGAGATATGCTGACGTGCGATCCCGGAAATGACTATGATATCGCTATCTTCTTTGAGTCCTTTCATCACTGTTCGGACCATCTGGATATGCTGCGTCGTTTGCACAATGTCATTCGCCCGGGAGGCCGCGTCGCTTTCGCCAGTGAGCCGATAGGTGCTCTATCGTATCCTTGGGGTCTTCGTCTTGATGGTCTATCGCTTTGGAGTACTCGAAAATACGGATGGCTCGAGCTTGGCTTCACCAGAGATTATTTCTTCGAAGCACTCCGAAAAACGGGGTGGACACCACAAAGAGCAAGAAGTAGAACTATATCGCCAATGGCGGACATCATTATTGCAACCCAGGGCTGAGCCAAGTTAAATCAATTTAATGTGGTTTTGATGAACTTTCCTAGCCAACAGATTCGGGCGACTAGGGGAGTGGTCTGTCGTAACGTCTCGAATTTCAGAGCTTTTGCTGATCGCTCCGCTCCAGTGCAATCCAGTTCGAGACAGTCGATTTTGATAAACCGCCTTAGACCATCTCCTATAGCTCGGATGTGATAAACAATCACAGCGAGCTTTCAGGTAGCAAATAACTGATCCACTAAATCGTCAATTGAATCGATACGGAGTCTGTGGAGGATTTTCTAGACGGAGGATATGAAACAGCTCAAGTGAAAAGGATGCCAAATATTGGACCTGCAACGGCACCTTCGCTGACCTGACACGAACCAAGAAAATCTTTGAATTGCCGGAGGCCCTTATTGGCGACCTCGAGCAACGTTGTGTCGATGAGCGCCGAGAAAAGCGGAGATGCGTCACACAAACCGAGATTGTGGAGAAGGCCATCTCAAATTATCTGTATGAAAACCAATATCTCGATATTACAAGCTGTTTAGATGTAAACGTTCGGTGAACCCGTACCACCCCTGACGAAAACAGGGACTGAACACGAAGCGCTAGATAGTGTTAACTGGTAGTCATGGACAGTTTGCATACAACCGAGTCAGCGTACTGGAAGGCGGAGGCAGAACGCCTCGCTGGCGATAATGCTCGTCTTCAGGCGGAGAACGCCGAGCTTCGAGCACGGGTTAGTGAACTCGAAGGCCAGATTGGCGCGCTCACCGAGAAGGTGACGACTCTCGCAAAGCTCGTCTTTGGCACCTCGTAGGAGAAGAGTAAGCCAGTCGAGCCTAGAAGAGGCAAAGACGATATCACAGGTGAGAAACGCCCCCGTGGCAACAACCAGAGAGTCCAGGGCATGGCCGACGGGACTACTCGGCCCTTGAAACCGTCGAAGTGATCCACGACGTACCAGACAACGAGCGAATCTGTTCGGGTTGCGGGGCACCTTATGCCGCCTTCGGCGAAGAGACCTCCGACCAGATCGACTGGCAAGTGTTGCCCGCCTCATACATCCTCTCCCGTGTCGCTCGCCGCCTCCCTGGCGACTGGCAACTCGCCTACGGGTACCAACCTGTACTCTTGGAGACCTTCGTGGAGTCTGCCCGGTTCACCGGAGCGAGCTACCGGGCGGCGAACTGGATCCGGGTCGGGCAAACCAAAGGTCGGGGCAAACTTGATCGCTACAACCAATACGCTCTCTCTGTCACGGACGTCTATCTCTACCCGCTGCACCGTAACTATCGGAGCATCCTTGCTTCGCCCGACTGAAAGCGCAACAGAATATCAGATTGGCCCGGGAGGTCACTCTCTAACGGGTTGGCCGAATGTTTACGATTAGATGGCCGCTTTTGTATGGTCTACTGTAAGCGCATGCTTTCTATAGAGAAAGCGATTTACAGGAAGATAGACCGCTAGACATCCAATCAGTTTATGTATGTGAATCAACTAAGTGATGTTTGACGTGAATCGGATTTGATCTGTTGCCGGGTCGCACTGTCGGATCCTACGGGTTTACCTTCGAATGGAAACCTGAGATAGCTGCTCTAGGGGCTTTTAGATCCGCCAACCCTAGAATATGTCAGTTTGTTTCAACTTGCTTTGCAAGCCAGAAAAACCACGGCCTAGGTATCTTTTGAGGGTAATCCGCCAGGAATTTAAACCCGAAAAACCCAAAATCATCTTTTAAGCAGATGCCGAGCGCAAAATAAATAGTTAGCGTTACTACCAGTGTTCTATGACTACGGATGTTGGCTTCGAATGTGGTGATGGCCATGGAATTATTTATAGCAGAACCAATAAATCAAGGCCTTATCCACGATAGGCGAACTCGTTTAACGCACCGTATCGACGAACGCTATCAGCGTGATAGCTAATAAGCAAGAGGGGATGTTCACGGTGGATATTAGAAGAATAACAGGAAGGATCGCAGTTGGATTGGGGGCATTGGCTGTTAGCGCAGCAGCCGTTGGCGCTAGTGCAACCGCTGCGTCTGCGCAAAGCGCGAATATCTCGACAGTCTCTGGGAAGAGTGTGATTTCCAAAAAACCCATACCTATGAATGAGAATTATTATTACCAATATCGAAGTATTGAAAATGTTTACCAGGGAATGCACGCTGGCGACTGGGGGACCTGTAATTACGTCCAACCTGAACCGTTCCCAGCTAGTTATGGATGTAATAAAAATATTACGACTAGCGCGAGCATTGGCGGAGGCATAGGCAATATCCCCGTCGGGGAGATCTCGGCGTTAATTGGGTTTAACATCAATTGGTCATATACGGAGGGGCTTGGAAGCGGCTTCAGTCTCACGCTACCGGCAGGCGGCTACGGACCTATCTTGGCGGGGTCAGAGTACTGGCAATATTACGTAGTCAGCCAATTCCGTTTGTGCACTGCACAGGGAAATTGCAACGCATGGGGCGGCAACCAAGCAAATAACGTACAACGTTACGATTCGCCCACCTATAAATTTGCAGGAGCCTACTGAGTCTGATGGGAGCTAATAATTTGCAGCTTTTGTTTAAGCATCATCTTTCGAAAAAATTAACGAATCTTGCGATTTGTGTTATGGCAGCTGGCTTGCTGGCGAGCTGTGGAAATACATCGGACGTGTCAAGCGTAAAATTGATCCCTGCTGTTGCTGACAAGGTGGTGTTTTATATTGGAACTGGTACCGGACCAAAGATAATCAACCTTAATCAGGTTTACCTTGGCCCTAAGAATCCTAAGAATCTCCCTGGCGGTCTACTTGCTATTGTTGCGAACTGCAAGGGGAAGGGGTCCCTGCTCGTTAGAGTGCTACCTGGCGGAGAAGCTGATGATCCAACGTGTAATTGGCCCAATGGAGGTGGAGGGTGGATGGCAACCCTTCCCGCAAAACAGCCATGGCCAACCAAGATTGTGATCAAGGCAGCCAAGGGGACACACTGGAGCATAGCCGTAGTGGACCCACAGGGCTCAACCGGCGTGGCAGAACCTGGATGACTTGGATCTAGTTTCGACTAAAGACATTGGGGCGTCAGTCGCTTCAGTTTTTAACTCATCAGAGGACACATGTTAGTTCGCCGGCTTATGATCTCACAACTTGTGCAGCGATGGGTGCTGGCGTCCTTCTGATAGCTTGGGGTCGAAGTCCAGGGCAAAGAACACTTGTGGGGGCACCCCTCCGCCACTGTCGTGGCGCAAGCGTCCCACAAGTGTTCACGCGATCCGGATAAAGGAGCCACCTGTTCAAACGCCCGTTGTCTTGGTTGATGGCCTTGGTGTCGCCCCCGAACTCTCCAAGGAGTGGTAATCCACATTTTCACGCTCGATCCAAAGACACTGTCCAGCCAACTAGAACCTTATCAAGAGTCTTGTATCCGTCGCAATTAGCGGCCGCGCAATACCGGTATCGGTCCGTACTTCTGTGAAGTCTAGTGAAGGTGAGCTACCATAGCATGAAACACAATCTACTGCGCGCATTCCCAGTGATCCTTATTGGAGCACTGGGTGCGGTCGACTTATATTTGAATAGGGATCAATTGGGATTCGGAGCTTCAGGTTCCACTTCTCTCCTAGTATCCCCTCTCATAAGTTCCCTGAGTTCTAGTTCCCCAGATACTTTGCCATCGATGCGAATATCTCGTCAGCTGTCTTTACCCACCTAAATGGTGTTGGGTCTTGGTTCCAGCGCTCTGCCCAGGTGTTGATCGAAGCAACGAGTTGCTTTTGTGACTTATGGGTGGATGTGTGGAGCATTTTGGTAGTCAGTTCCGAGAACCATCTCTCAACCAGGTTCATCCACGAGGAGTAGGTGGGTGTAAAATGGAAGTGGAATCTCGGGTTTTTTATGAGCCAGGCCCGTACAGCATCGGTTTTATGCGTTGCATAATTGTCCAGGATGATATGGACTTCGAGTTCTTTTGGAACTTCTTTTTTCACCTGATCCAAAAAGGCTATGAACTCGATCGCCCGATGAGCCTTTGTGGTGTTGGTGATCACCTTGCCAGAGGCAACATCAAGTGCTGCAAAGAGATTTGTTGTGCCGTTGCGTTTGTAGTCATGTGTTTGCCGCTCTGGAACAAAAGGTCTCATGGGAAGCAGTGGCTGGGTTCTATCCAACGCCTGGATCTGTGTCTTTTCGTCAATACATAGTACCAGTGCAGCATCAGGGGGATTGAGATAGATCCCAGTTATGTCGCGGACCTTTTCGGTAAAGGCCGGATCGGTACTGATGTTGAAGTATCCCAAGACATCTTTCGCAGATTTCCCGAAAAATCGCCCTAATTGGCCCCTTTTGAGGGGATTTTGGGCGATTTTCGACTTGGGCGATTTATAGATGCCCTGGTAGATGGGTATTAGGTCTTTTTGAGTCGCGAATGTAGTGTCCTAATTTTTGAGTAGTTTTGATTATGACTTGCATTAGCTCTGACATGGTGCTATTGTGTTGTTGTGTTTATCCGTGAAACTCCAACAGTTAATAAAAAGACCGGCGTTAGCTACAGTAAGTACCAACTCGTTGAGTCCTAGCGCTGTGAAAAAGGTCCCCGTCAACGTATAGTAATGACCTTGACCGAACTGGACCTGGATAAGTCATTGTGGCCAGCTCTGGCCAATGCTATTACCTAAGACTCTCTGGAGTAACCTCACTCTTTGAATCAGATCCTATTATTGCCAGATACGCAGATCTGGCAATCACTAAGTATGCAATTCGTTCCGAAGTTGCAACCGCTAAAGAAACAAGAACTACTGAGGCTGACCTTGAGATGGTGGATCTCTCTAGTGCCCTAGGTGTCAAGGGAGTTGGCATCTATTCGAATAGAATACCAACCATGCAGGGCGAGAACTTTGATCGAACACGATGAAGCCTTATCCCAAGGATCAAAAAGAAGCTGTTGTCAAGAGGCTGAGGGAGCTGTTGTCAGATCCCAATGCACCCAGAGGTGCAATCGCCGATTTGGCTAAACAAGTCCAGATACCAAAGACAACTATCTACATCTGGAATCGTGAATTAAAGGACCAGATAGATCGCCAAGATCCAACTAAGCGAACTCCAGCCAGTTTATGGAGTTCAGAGGCTAAGTTCCAAGCCGTGCTCGCAACTGCAACAATGTCTGAGTTGCAACTTGGAGAATACCTTCGCACAAAGGGAATCTTAAAAGAAGAGCTAAATGACTGGCGTATTACCTGTTCAAAGGCGAATGACAAGACTGGTGAAGCGGTATCCAAATACAGATCTGCACTAGCAAGTGAGAAGGTCAGATCAAAGAAGTTCGAGTCAGAGCTAAATAGAAAAGAAAAGGCACTCGCAGAAACTTACACATTGCTGGAGTTGCTAAGGAAAAGCCCAGGCGACCTGTCGGGGACAAAGAGGTCGAATGACCTCCCCTTCAGATCGCCTACTTGTAAGTAGAACTTATTGAGGAAGCTCATAACGGCGGAGCTAGGC
>NZ_JXYS01000134.1 GCF_000949295.1 Acidithrix ferrooxidans | reverse complement strand
CCGACAGCCTACCTTTTGGAACTACCTTCGCTGGTGGTGCGCCAGCTACGACCCCCTTGGTCGCCTTGCAGTTACATCCTCTCCGGTACGTCGGACGGATATGGTCGATGACCCGGACTATCACCTCGACGTCGATCTCCTCGCAGCGTTCCTCTCCGAAAGGCGCATAAGGCGCACCACAGCTCCCACAGACCAACAGCTTGGAATCGGGCTCATGGATCTGTTGTACGCGTGGTAGGTGGTCATAGCTGCGTCGACCATGGCCGCGGTGCCCGAGTTGTTGACCTCTCTTGCGCCTTGGCACCTCATCAGGCTCAGGGTCGCTACTTTCTTCCAAGGCGCCTATTGGTTCTGCGTTCACATCCTGAGCCATCTTCGCCCGTTCGGAGCGACGCCCGAAAGCCTGTTTGGTTAGCTCGACGATCTTGGCTGTGAGTGCATCCACTTTGGCAGACAACTCGTCACGCTCGGACCTAAGGACGACGTTCTCGGCCTCCAGCGAAGCGATCCGCTCGTTGTCGTATTGGCGCACTGTTTTTGCCACGTAACTATAACTATCACAATTAAAGCGCCGTGTCCAGCCACCCTAGGCCACAGAGGATAGGCCAGCTACCCCAACCTTACGCCATCATCGAGTGTCTACAGCACCGCTTGTTTGACGGGATCACCGAATGTGTACTGACATTTGATCCCTCCCCCTCAACTTTTACCTTGAGAAGTTGTTCATTTGCATTTCCTGTTCACTCCATCCCCTTGGCTCCATCCTCATTACAAGGACTTCGTAGCTACTACGGGATGGTCCGCCCCCAATCCATAGGCATTTGGTACTTTCCCTCTTGTTGATCTGCAACTTGTAGGTTTTTCCTCATCTTTGGGCTTAGCCCATGTGGGCTTAGCCAAGAACGTCTAGGACTGGGTTCTCATGTTCCACATAAACGCCTGATGTTAAGCTCACGCCACCTACACGCCGGATGCCCAAGGAGCACTAATTGGGTTAGTCTCCAAGTTGTCCCGAAAGTTCGACGTCCCTCGGTTTCGACATCATCCATACCAATTTCGAACGCTTCATCAGTGGTTTGTTTTCACTCGTCTTCTTAACTCATACCTGAAAGAGTCATTGCTCTAACTTTTCCGTACCGCTTTGGACAACAGTCTTTAGCTAATGCCCCGTACGGTGGTTTGGAATCTCCTCCCAAAAGGCGATCCCGGAGGGCCTACCTCCATCATCTATGTAGCATTGCAGTGTGATTGTTATCAGCTTCTACATGATTTACAACCTCTTTCATTCATGACGCACGTCGCAAGTAGGTCTACACCTATCGGAGTCCAAGACCAAAATCTGTCATATCGAAGAAGGTTTTGATTTCCTCGGATGGCATATTCAGCGCCGAAGACAAAGAGGCCGAGACGGAAAGATGGCGGTCTATGCCTATCCATCAAAGAAAGCCTTACTTTCTGTAATGACTAAGGTCAGATCAATCACCAGACGTGAAAAGCATCGGACACTTGCCGATCTTCTAAGAACTCTGAATCCGGTTCTTAGAGGATGGTGTAACTATTTTTACCATGGAGTTTCTTCTAATACCTTCAATTACTTGGACCACTTCAGTTGGTGGCGGGTAGTGCGATGGTTGAGGAAGAGACACCTTGGTTTGAACTGGGGAACCTTACATCGACGTTATCTCCCTGCTTGGGAGATAACAGATGGAAAGGTAGAGATGTTCCGGCCTCAAAAGGTATCGATTATTCGATATCGTTATCGAGGTTCTAAAATCCCCACACCATGGACAAGTAAGTTCGGTTCAACAGCTGTATCGTTGGCATGACTTTGTGGAGAGCCGGATGCGGTGAGAGTCGCAAGTCCGGTTCGGAGGGCGGACCAGAGAAACCCACCAGTTGAAAGGCTGGCAGGGCGCTCTGGTCCGACCCTACTCCTGGCTGCGTGGACCGGTACATGGAGTTTTTTACTACCTGTACTTCGTAATGGACCTTTATTCGAGGAAGATAGTTGGATATGAAGTATACGGATGCGAATCATCTCAGCAACTTGCCGATGTAGTTGTAAGAGCAACTCTCCTAGAAGGAGGAAGAGCTCCTAAAATCTTACATAGCGACAATGGATCTCCTATGAAGGGATCTTCTCTATTAGAGCTTTGCTACAAAATGGGGATCACTACCTCGAACTCACGACCTCGGGTTTCTGATGATAACCCCCACATAGAGTCGCTCTTTCGCGCTACCAAGTACTGGCCTGGTTATCCATATGGAGGATTTGAAAACCTTAGAGATAGTCGGACCTGGGTGGAGAAGTTTGTCAACTACTACAACTACCACCACCGACATAGTGGTCTAAAGTTCGTTACTCCC
This sequence comes from Acidithrix ferrooxidans, assembly GCF_000949295.1. Lineage (GTDB taxonomy): Bacteria > Actinomycetota > Acidimicrobiia > Acidimicrobiales > Acidimicrobiaceae > Acidithrix > Acidithrix ferrooxidans. Next base: position 12,330 of record NZ_JXYS01000134.1, on the reverse strand, counting down.
CATGATGTTCATGAAGGAAACCATCTCGAAGTACTCTCGATGCGACAGAAACTCTACGAGACGACAAAGGAACTCAACCCAAAGAGGTGGATCAACTCTAAAGTGAGAGACTGGAGTCCACCTGGCGAGAACCTGGACCACGCCACCAAGGGATAAATCCATCCTAAGTTCTACATTATCTGCGTAGTTCTAAGTCGATTGACCCAACACGAAGAGATTCAAGATCTTAGAGACTTTAATTTAATTAGTAGTAGTAGCAGGTTGAAAGAGCCTCGTGGGCGAAGGTTATTGGATTGTGCGTAAACGCGAAGCGTTTTCCACATTTCAATTACCGTTTGCGAAGTGATTATCCACGATGAAATAACCGTTGCGAGAAACCGCGAAATCAGAGAGACTAAAACGGCTCAAAATGGCCAAATAACCATTAATCTGAGAGCTGGCAAATGGGTCAACTATCCTGACATTCACCGGCCTCGAAAGCAAGGCAGGCGAAAATGTCGTTGCAGTAATGCGAGATTCACAAGGCCCTAAACTTAACAGACAAATAGGTGACGAGGCGTTCCACATCGTGATATCCGCTCTTGCCAGCGGCCTTGAACCTTTACGGACTAATTGTCTATGTTTGCCTACCACCGACAACGTTCATAGAGACCATACTCCCTTAGGTTGAGCTGCTCGCATCGACCGATCACGCGAAGCAGACGGATAACACCTTTCACCACTTGTAAGCATTCGGCCAACCCGTTAGAGAGTGACCTCCCGGGCCAATCTGATATCCTGTTGCGTTTGCACTCAGGTGAAGCAAGGATGCTCCGATAGTTACGGTGCAGCGGGTAGAGATAGACGTCCTTGACAGAGAGAGCGTATTGGTTGTAGCGATCAAGTTTGCCCCGACCTTTGGTTTGCCCGACACGGATCCAGTTCGCCGCCTTGTAGCTCGCTCCGGTGAACCTGGCAGACTCCACGAAGGTCTCCAAGAGTACAGGTTGGTACCCGTAGGCGAGTTGCCAGTCGCCAGGGAGGCGGCGAGCGACACGGGAGAGGATGTATGAGGCGAGGTTCACAACGCGTACCTGAGGAAGAATGAGAAACCTCGCGTTGCCAACCACAAGGTGCAGCCGTGCTTCGCGGGTCGCTTTGTCCCAGCCGATATAGTTATCGCGTGGTGCGCAGCTCCATGGCGAGGCAGCGAAGCCGATCGCACCGATAGTTCCAGAGGAGCTCTCGATGAGATAGCGCCCCTCAGCACCGGCAAAGGTAGTGGTAGCTTGCAATGAGGTTTCGCCAGCGCTGCTTTTGGGCTTTGGTATCTGCTATGGCGAACTTGATTGGACAGAGATCGTCGAGCGATTCAGGATAGGCAAAGGGTAGCTCAACGATTGGCTCTGCGTAGCGGGTGATGCGGCCGTTGCCGTTGCCATGCAGTGGCTTGGGCAAGGTGATGAGTCCGTCTCTGTCCATACGCAACAATGCAACGCGCGCCGACATGTCCTTCTTGCGCCCGTCGAGACGATACCAGCCAAGCGCCTCGCAGACTGCGTCAGCAATTGCCTGTCTTGTCGGGTACACAGCGATCAGGTCGGAGATGACCTCAAGGTCTGCTTGGGAGAAGTCCCGCCCGCAGTAGCGAAGCGCTTCGCTCATGGCATTGGACCAGGTGGCGATATGCGCCACTCAACAAGATCAGTCTCGCTCGCCGCCCAGGGAAAGAAGCGCTCCAGCGCGGCGGGATTCGGAGCCTTTCCCCCAGCGGCGGCACATTCTTGTAGGTAGGCGATGAGATAGGCGAGGGGGTTGCATCCAGCACGCTGGGCGGTTGCGGTAATGGTCCAGATCCTCACGGCCAGGGTGGCTGCCCATATTGAACCGGATCCATAGCAGTTCTTGCGTATTACTGCCGGGTTGCGAAGTACAGCCTCTGCTGGGTTGTTATCGAGTGGCAACTCGGGGAACTCTTCGTGGCTACAGAGGCCTTCCCATTCACGATCCAGTGTTGCGAGCACCTTTATGACCCCAGGGTGAAGCGTCGGATCGAAGCCTCAGCCTTTCTGACAGTATCCATTGCTTGAAGCGCAGCTGCGAAGTCAGCGGTCGCACGAACATGTTCTGGGCTTTGTACCTCGCAGACCGAAAGCGCCCGGTGAGCGACATAAAGCGACCCGATGCGAGCGAGCCATGAAGTAGTCCAACTCCGCAGCTCTTGATGCGCATCGCTAGCACGGATGAAGTAGCGCCTGATGTGTGCCCAACACCACAACGGGTCTACTCCCTCAAGTGCACCAAGGGACTGGTAGACACTGTAAAAGTCCGAGCTTATCAGGAGCTGTCGGCCAGGTTCGAGCGAACCCGCATCTATATCGATACCCAAATGCTCGGCTACCACTCTCGTCGAGCATTTGGGATCGATCAAGAACACCACGGTGTCGGGACCGAGGAAGGTCCACAGCCACCAGCGGTTGCCCGCTTTGTCAGCTACCGCCTCGAACACCTTCCAGGATGTCTCGTCGATGTGCAGATGCGCCGACTTTGCGTTCCTCTCCCTAATCGCTGCGTCAAGTTGCTCAAGTAGGTCCGAAAGCGCCTTGAGCGCTCCTGTCAAGGTGCCTTTTGAAACCTCGAACCCGTCATTTGAGAGAGCTGCGACGATGCGTTCCAAGGGACGCCCGAGCACGTACTTCTCCACTACCAAGCGGCCCAGGAACCCTGAGGTGAACATTCCCTTGGGGATTGGCTTGGCCGGGACCGGTGCGACGAGCATGCCCAGAGTCTGACACTTGCAGGTGCGCCGGTAGGTAGGGCGGCGATGTCGGTGTCGCACGATGTGTACTTGCCAGTCGATCTGGTCGGAGGTCTCTTCGCCGAAGGCGGCATAAGGTGCCCCGCAACCCGAACAGATTCGCTCGTTGTCTGGTACGTCGTGGATCACTTCGACGGTTTCAAGGGCCGAGTAGTCCCGTCGGCCATGCCCTGGACTCCCTGGTTGTTGACCACGGGGGCGTTTCTCACCTGTGATATAGTCTTTGCCTCTTCTAGGCTCGACTGGCTTACTCTTCTCCGACGAGGTGCCAAAGACGAGCTTTGCGAGAGTCGTCACCTTCTCGGTGAGTGCACCAATCTGGCCTTCGAGTTCACTAACCCGTGCTCGAAGCTCGGCGTTCTCCGCCTGAAGACGGACATTATCGCCAGCGAGGCGTTCTGCCTCCGCCTTCCAGTACGCTGACTCGGTTGTATGCAAACTGTCCATGACTACCAGTTAACACTATCTAGCGCTTCGTGTTCAGTCCCTGTTTTCGTCAGGGGTGGTACGGGTTCACCGAACGTTTACCACGACTTTACATAAACATAATAAAAATCCGTATCTTTACGTAAATGAAAGAAAATAGGGTTTCGCGAAGAAGATGGTCGGGCAAGACAACAGTTGCAATCCTTGTCTTGATTGCATTACTTTTGATTGTTGTGAGAAACGTAGAGTACGCGAACCACGGCGCTAAATCTACTTCTAGTCCTGGAATATCTCCGTCTAATAGCTCACACGGACTCCTGCTACGTGTGAGTGATGGTGCATCACGCTCGGTAACGACACCGGTCGAAGGAACCAATCTCGACTATTCCGGGTTGGCAGAACCATACGGCGATACATCAGTGATGAACGCAGTCAACTCGTTAGCTCTTGGTACGATCCGGTACCCCGGCGGGACCATCGCAAACTACTGGAGTTGGCAGACCGGAACCGTCAATCAACCATCATCGACGACCAAAACCAGATTCGGCACTACCAAGACCCAACCTAGTCGACACCAAACGTACGGTTTCACATTATCCACACTTAAACAACTAACTAGCGCGACGGGAGCTGTTCCTATCTTTGACCTCAATGTGATGACCTCTACGTTGCAAGATCAAATCCAGATGTTGCAGTCCGCGGTGAAGCTAGGGCTGCCTGTTCGCTACGTCGAGCTCGGTAACGAGTTCTACCTATCCAATTCCAACTATCTCAATGCCTTCCCAACAGCAACTTCCTATGCGGATCTGGTCGCGTCATGGGCACCTGCGATACGCGCTGAGTTCCCAAACGTACAAATAGCCGCGGTGGCAAGCATAGCGGTTGCGACGCCACGTGAACAAAGTTGGAATTCGACGCTACTCAGGATTGCCGGTAATGACATCAACGCAGTAACTTTGCACGACTATCCTGGAGTTTCCACCTCAGAGAACACTCCGCACTCGCCGGAAACTCTGCTGGCAGGAGCAAGCATCGAGTGGCAACCCGTTAGAACTATAATCAATTCGTTTCCGCCACGTTTGTCAGTGTGGTTAACTGAGTACAACCTTGGCCCCGGCGCCCGCTCTAAGGGTTCGCCTGCACTAGGAACGACTTGGGAACATGCTTTGTACATGGCCGGGCTTGAAATGCAGATGTTGGCATCAACAAGGGTTACGATCACTGATTACTGGGATCTTTTTGGCAATACCGAAGATGCACAATTCGCCGAAACGCTACCAATCACAACAACACCTACTGGCAGTGCAAGTCAGCTAATCAATCAAGCGATAAAGGGAGCGAATGGAATCACAGTACTTAACATCACGAATGACCCGCCATTGGACGGTTCTGTGAAATCAGTGAGTGGTATAAAAGTGACTACTGCTTCTGGGCTCGAAAAACTTATCTTCGCCAATCTTGGTTCGAGTTCCGTAACTCTTGCTGGCGGAAATCTAGTCCCTGCGGGTGCTTCTGCAGAGCAGTTGAGTGGTTCACTTTCGATACAGGCACTCAATGTGCAGTCAATACATATTTCGAATCACCTGGATTTACCTCCGAATTCAGTTACAGTAGTCACTGTGTAGATCTGAAATGTTCAGCGAGCCGTCTGATAAATCGAGCTAAATTGGCAGATTAAGCTAGCGATATAAATTGAACTTGCATGAAAAGCATCACCTTGTGAATTCCTAAAATCTTCGTACGTACTTCCGATAAGGATAACAAGACCCAGTAACTACCAGAGAAATCACCGTAAGGTATTGAGTGAAGACGTGTCACCATTGCAGTTAATTAGGGCAATTTCACCTAGGAGTTCTTAGCAATCTGGAGGCAAACAGGAGAGCTATATTGACGGCCCTTCAGCTTTTAGCGGGGTCTAGGTGTATATCTCTCCTGTTGCGCTATGAATGAAGTAACAACCTAGGTAACCAAGTTCATTTTGAAAACAAGAGGGACGGGGGAGCCTGTAGCTTTACAAGCTCTGAAACAAAACAAAGCCAATATAGGCTCCCCCATCCTTTTCGATCCTAGCGATATTTGTAGTGCCTTCGTTGGCTTAAAGGGGGTGAGAGTCCTCCATTACCAGAGAATTGGTCCTGTAGCCGAGATCGCTATTGAAAAGATCGTCTCAGAAGTCCGCTGTCCTATGTGTGGTTTTATAGCGCATGCAAAGGAGCGACCCTTGGTCACCTACATCGATCTTCCATTTGGAGGTACTCCTACGAGGATCAAGTGGAAGAAACATCGGATGGTATGTATCAATCTTTCGTGCGCGAAGAGAAGCTGGACACTTGGTGATCACCGTATTGCAGCTTCACATAGTTTGCTCACAACTAGGGCTGCCAAGTGGGCAACAAAGCAGGTTGGTGGAGGAAGATGCGTATCTGAAGTGGCAAAAGAACTCCCTCAGGCTCAACAACCAGCTACTACTAATTAACAAAAAAGGCTCTATGAATTTCCCTTAGAGCCGCTAACCCCTAAAAACAACCCTATCCAAAAATCACATTAATTTTGGACCATTAAATGGGGACACGCCACCAAGAAAATTAATCACAAACCATGCGGAATAGCAATTTTCAAAGTATGATTAAAAACCTGTTCGACACGAACGGAACATTGCTCATTACCACTAGCGATCGTCCACAACTCAATAACCCCAGTTAGCTTCCTAAAGAGCTAGAGGCCTGAGATCTCAGAGGGAAGGTGGGTATAAATCACGCCACAAGTCCGTCATCGATCAACACAGCCAGGAGGTTTCCTATTTGCGAGCTCCAATGGTCCGTTGCGTGACGATAGTGCGACGATTTTGTTATCCAGCTTCGATCTCATGAGTCCAAAGATATTTAGGATCATACTTATCAAGTTTCGTAAGCAAGAGCCATTTTGGAATCAGATTCGCGGAGTAGCGGATGTGGAGACGCAAACACACATGTATTGAGAAGTCGCTCTACCAAGGACATTTCAAAGTGCCTTCGGTTGAATCGGTATGCGAATTCCTCGAGGTAAAGTTGCTTATGTTCCTCACGTCCGTGGTATGTTCCGTCGATAAATTTCTTGCAGTTCCCTATCAGGATGTTGAGCCATTTGAATGTTACATGTGCTTGTTCGTCTTTGGATAGAGTGATCGAATGCGCTAGTCCAAGGTCTCGAGCACATACCCCGTAACTTGGGTTACCATCACTTATCAGCTTGGTATTAGAATCTAAACGTCTCACAAAAACATCTTTGAATGATTTAGCAGTGGTATCTTTGATTACTTCCATGAAGCAATGAGTAGGAGCACCATTGCTAATCGACACTCCAATTAGGACATTGGTTTGTTTTGTTCCCTTTCCTCTTTAGCCTTCGCCATGGCTCTCACCACCTAAAAAGAACTCATCTACCTGGACGTTTCCTCCAAGTTTATATAAACCATTTCGGTCAGCCATTGCTTTTCGTAGCTTATTTAGCATCAACCAGCCAGTCGAATAAGATACTTGAACGAATTTAGCAATGGTAGTAGCCGAAAGACCGCGCTTGTCGTTGGACAATAGATAGATAGCGGAGAACCACTTGGATAAAGAGATATGGCTTCGATGGAAGATGGTTCCGGAGGTAACGCTAGTTTGACGGTGACAAGATTTACATTGAAAAAGTGGAGCTCGAGATGCTGCATTTCTTCGATGGTTTGGCCTGATTAAGGTAAACTGGTCAGAGTCACACTTTGGGCATCTAAATCCCTCTTTCCACCGCAATTTGATCAAATGATCTTCACATGCTTCCTCTGAAGCGAAGCGTACCATAAAGCCTGAGATATCCACCATGCCTCCTTTATCGAACATCTGTTCTACTAAAGATTAGCTCCAATCTGGTCTCGGTGGAGGCGAAACTTACGAAACTTGATAAGTATGTTTAGGATTGTCAATTAGTTAGCCAAATTGGCAGACCCAAGTGTGGTCATTTGATCTAGTTGCCGACTTGTCGTCGGCAACTAGATCAAAATTTCGCCACGGATAAGTCGATCCATGAGGAACCTAAACTAACTAGATTTTGGCGGCACGAAGGTGCCAGAAAACCATTAATCTGAAACTAAGCAAATGTGCCAACTATCTTGACACTCACCGATGGTGACCCATGAAGAGTTGACGTCAAAAAAAGATCTACTTGAGAAACGCTAAGCAATCATCTCAACGTTAAAATAATTTAATTACCCATCTCATCGATGGGACAACTCTCGCATAACCCCAATGAACAGGTCCAAAAGGATAGCTCAAATTGAATATAAACGATTCGGATTTAACATAAACGAGGATCCATAGCGCCTCATTGGGGCTATGGATCCTCTTCATCTCCAAATCAGCCGCTACTAAAAGCTGATCGTCTAAATTAAATTTTCAAAGACACGAGCCCCAGTGCAGGCCTTTCAAGCTCACTTCCAAAGTGGTTACTTCATCGAGTTCAGGATCAAATCCACATCGTCATTTGATGTTAGCGGATTGACAAAACAAAGACGCATCATTCGCTCGCCTCTAAATGTCGTAGGCTGAACAAAGGCCACCTCATTTTGGAGCAATCCCTCGCTCCAGGAGATGTAGTCTTGATCGCTCCAACCCAAACGCCTAAACACCACAACCGTGAGCTCAGGTTCAATTGCGAGATCTAAATATTCACGCTCTATGATCTGATTTCGACAATATGTGGTCACATCTAAGGTCGCCTCGATCGCCTCTTTATAGGCGTTGGTACCATAGGTGGCCAATGAAAACCAAAATGGCAACCCGCGCGAACGACGGGTCAGATGATACGCGTAGCTAGCCGGGTTCCACTCACGCTCTTTGTTGACGTCGTCCAAGTAGGAGGCTTCCTGTGTCATAGCGTATGCAGCGTCCCTGGGATCGCCATAAATTATTGCAGCACAGTCAAACGGTGCAAAGAGCCACTTGTGCGGATCGACCACAAAGGAATCTGCCAACTCGATACCATTGTATAGCTCTGCTAAACGAGGAGCCAACATCCCGGCTCCACCATAGGCTCCATCGACATGGAACCACAGTCCTTTCTCTTTGGCGAAGGCGCCTGAGGTTGCGAGGTCGTCTACGATTCCAGTATTAGTAACTCCGGCTGTAGCTGCCACGCAAAATACTCGTTCCGCATCCATCGGCGAAAGAGAGTCAAAGGTTTCGACAAGCGCATCTCCACGAAGTTTTCCATTGGCGTCGCCTTTAGCCAGTATGACATCTACATCCATAATTCGAGCGGCCATCGAAATGGACGAGTGCGCATCGCTAGAGGCCAATATGGCACCGCGCCCTTTTAGCTTGCCAAGGCGTCGCGCTCGCTCGCGCCCTGCCACTAGTCCACCTAGGTTACCTGCCGAACCTCCTGAAACGAAAGTACCTCCGGCGTTCGGTCCCATTCTCGCCATTGATGCCAAAAATGAAAGCGCCTCATTCTCCAAGTAGATCGCGCCGGCACCCTCAATCCAAGTGCTCCCACAGATACTCGAAGCAGAGACCACCAAATCAAAGAGGGTCGCTGCCTTGGTTGGCGCGACAGGAACAAAAGCCAAAAATCGCGGATTATCCGAGCTGAGCGTTGCCAAAGAATAACCTTCAACAAAGCGCCTAAGTGCCTCTTTGCCACCGATTCCTTCTTTAGTTATGTTGGCTCCATAGAGGCCGGCTAACTCCTCATTCGATTTGGGGCCATCAAGCGGGATTGACTCTACCGCGACTCGACCCAATGAATAGTCGACTATTGCATTAGCCAACTCCTTAGTTTCCTCATTAAAACGATGCATTAATTCCAATGTATCCCCACGTTCACCGAAAAAGAAAGGCCTGGTGCTCAAAGGCCACGTAATAAAAACAGTTCGAAGTACCACTAGTTCATGAGGCTTCGAACATTTGCACTCTAAGTCATGATCATAGTTCGCCAATCAAAGGTATCACCTTGTGATAGCGAGACTAAAAATAGCAAGAATTTATATTATCTTCCAAAAAAATGCATAAAATTATCTCGTTTATGCAGACATACCCGGTAATTTATGCATTCAGACCCTAAGAGCTACCTTCCCAAACCATAGTCATCTCTAAATTGATCGTCTATCTTTCAAATCGACCTTTTCGCCCATCAAAGTGTGGTAATTATTTTGAATGGAACTACACAAGTTATCCGTCCGTCAACTCTGCCAACTCTTAGAGGAAAAAACGATCTCTTCGCTGGAAGTGGTTAGCTATTTTCTTTCTCGCATCGACTCGCTCAATCCCAAAATCAATGCGATTGTCGCAAGAAACGATGAGCAATCAATCGACGCGGCAAAAAAAGTAGATGTGATACGAAGTCAAGGCGGATATCTAAAACCCCTAGCCGGCATACCATTTGGGGTCAAAGACCTCGAAGATGCTATCGGTTTTCCCACCACCTACGGATCTCTTCTTCACAAAGACGCCAAATTAGCAAAGTCAGATTCGCTAATCGTGGACCGATTAAAGGCTGCCGGTGCAATTGCGATAGCTAAAACAAACACTCCAGAATATGGTTCAAGCGCAGAGACCGATAATCGCATCTTTGGAACCACCAAAAACCCCTACGACCTCACTCGGTCATCAGGCGGCTCCTCTGGCGGGAGCGCAGCCGCAGTAGCACTAGGGCTATTGCCATTTGCAAGCGCTTCAGATGGTGGTGGCTCTATCCGAATTCCTGGTGCATCATGTGGAATCAACGTCCTAAAAACTTCCACCGGACGGGTTCCAATAAGTGGCGATCAGCCCCCCAACTGGTGGGACTTCTCTACGAATGGACCCATAGCTCGATCGATACTAGATGGAGCGTGGCTCTATGACTTTGTGGTGGGACCACATATCGACGATCCAAGATCGTTGCCCGAAAAAAGCCACGATTGGGCGATAGAGCTACATGATAGGGCTCGCCGTCCTCGTATCGCGTTCAGTGCCGATATGGGCTATTGGAAGACAGATAATGAACTCCTAGCCGGCTTCAATCAGGCACTCAAGGCTCTCGAAGGAGGAGGTTTTGAGGTCCGAGAGGCACCCAATCTATTTGAGACACCGCCCATATTGACTTGGCTAGCGATAGTTCAAGGGTACTTTAGCGCTCGATTTGGAGATTTGGTCGACACTCCTGAATTTAGTCTCTTGAACCAGGACGTGGCAAACATGGTAATCGAGGGATTGAAGATGAGTGCGTCGGATTTAGTCAAGGCCCAAACGATGGCATGGAAGATCTCCCACGACCTCTTTAGCAAGCTCGCAGACATTGATCTCCTAATCACACCAGCATTGGCCGGCCTACCACCAAAGATCGGGGAAAAAGGCAAAATCAATGGCGAGGAGACACTCGACTGGGTCAGCTATTGCGCTATCGCCAATATGGCAAAGACGCCGGCCGGAACGGTATGTGTCGGAATAGGGACCTCAGGAGTACCCATCGGAATACAAATAATTGGAAAACGATTTTGCGAAGTCGAAGTTCTGCGGGTCATGCGATTTCTAGAGGAGCATTTTGGTCAATTCGCACCAGCCGATTTTTAGCGCTCGTTGACTGAAAGAATCTCCACGAATTGCTTATTTGGAGATACCCCTTGCTCAAAGAGAATTTCTCCTAATCCAAAAGGGTCAAGAGCCCGTAGGGGACCTGCCTCGAGCATAACTCTCTTGCGTCAAAATAAGTTGGGCAGCTCGAGGAATTGATTAACATTGAGTCAATGCGCCTGAGCAATCCCAGATCAGATAGCCTCGAAATTACCAAGTAAAAGCCCGAGTATGGCGATTAGAAACTACATCCTGTTACACTCATTTATGTCAATTTGGTAGCTACAATCAATGACCAACTTTGACAAAAAGATCTCACTTGAGATGAAACCAGAAATTGAATTCTAAACAGAAGACGCTACCGATGGAAAACGAAAACAACGAGCCAGCCACTAGCGATTTTGGAATCTCAGATCTTGATTTCGCACTCTCACGCCTCGGGCGAAGCCTACGAAAAATTAAGATACCTTCCAGCTTCCTCAATCGTGACATCGACATGAATACATTCTGGCAGCTTTCACCCCTGCGATCTGGGGTTCCACTTAGACCAAGCGAAATCGCTAACGCAATCGGCCTAGATAGCTCAACTGTCTCTCGGGCGCTCCAAAAACTTGAGGCTCAAGGTTTGATCGAACGACGAATCGACCCAAGTGACGCTCGAGCACATCTCATAGCACTGAGCGCCGAAGGTGCAACAGTTTTAGAGATTGTAGGAAATGCACGACGGGAAAAGATTGCCACAGTATTGTCCCATTGTACACATTCGGAGATCCCGTCCGAAGAGGGTTTGATTCGTAACGTTGACGGGGCGATCTCACATGCTGGTCTGAGTGCTGAGAATGGTTTTGTAAGCTCGGTGCAGCGGGTAAAGATAGACGTCCTTCACCGGTAGTGCTTTGGCATGGGTGCGGTCTAGCTTGCCGCGACCTTGGGTCTTGCCGACTTGGATCCAATTGGCTGCTCGGTAGCTGGTACCAGCAAAGCGACCAGTCTCGACAAAGGTCTCGACGAGCACCGGGGCATAGCCATAGGCGACCTGCCAGTCATCACGCAGGCGTCGGGTAACTTTGGCGAGGATCTTGGAGGCGAGGTTGGGAACCTGGATATAAGGCAGGATGAGAAAGCGCGCGTTGCCCACCACGAGGTGCAGCCGGGAACGACGAGTCTTGTCGTCCCAGCCGATATGGGTGTCACGAGGAGCGCACTTCCAGGCCGACGCACCAAAGGAGAGTGCAGACACAAAGCCACAGTCGGCTTCTACCAGATATCGCAGTTGTGCCCCAGCGAGAGGCACGTATCCGAGGTAGTGGTAGCTCGCGATGGTTTGGTTCCAGATCGCAGAGGCTTTCTTGGTCTGAACCAGGTGTATGCGGAGATCTCCGATCTGAGACAGTGTGCTCGGAGACATGTCGGGGAGGCGCAGTTGGGCATTAGGACTCTGGTAGCGAACAGCTCTGCCGTTGGTGTTCTCGCTCCGTGGTGGAGGAAGAGTGATGAGGCCGTCTCTATGCATGCGCAGGAACGCCACCTTGGCCG
>NZ_JXYS01000133.1 GCF_000949295.1 Acidithrix ferrooxidans | reverse complement strand
CTCTACCTTGCGCATCACTCCATAAGCACCGAGATAAGGCACTTTAGGAAGGCTATGAAATGTCATAGCCTCAGATTGAAGTACCACTGATGGGATCTTGCCTGAGGTTGAGTGGACAACGGAGTTGATAGAAGTGGTATAGGCGGCACATGCAGCTTCAAGTTCAGCGATGTTCCTGTAGTTTTGAACGAGGTTGGTGTCTTTTGGGCAGATATCTTCTTTTGCCACCCTAACTGCAGCTTCTACTCCACCTTTTGATGCTGGATCATAGACAACGCAAGTTTGGATACTAAAGCCATACGCACTAGCGAAGGAGACCATCTTGGGGTTAATGACAGCCACCCCTGCGATATGCTTCACCGCAGCAGTCTTAGCGTTGTCGGTGAGTACATAAGCCGGAATACCCCCTATGTACCTAAAGCAGTAATCTAAGGCCATAATCACATTGGGCAGTGACTGATCCGGGATCCATTTAACGATCCTCACCTTAGAGAAAGGGAGATAGAAGTGAAAGAGTGTGGTCTTTTTCCCATCGATCACAGGACCATGAAGAAAAGTCATACTGTGCCCATTTCCCCATCTCGGCAATCCAAGGCCAAAAGATTCTTTGCGTAGATTTCCTCCAGGCGACCTTGGCTGTAGCTACAGCTCTTCTAGTGCTTCGAATTGAACCGTTATAACCTAGCGCCACCAGCCTGACATGGATCGCCTTAGCCCGGACCTTAGCCTTAGACTTGTCAACGGCTTCCTCAATTACGCCAGCGTACTTATCGGTGGCCTTAGGACGCCTCTCATATTGACCCTGTCGTATCAGTTGTCCGGCATTTCTTGCTTGAACATACTTCTTTACGGTATTAGGAGAACAGCCAACGAACTGCGCTGCTCCGTTATACGATCCAAAAAGATCGTAAGCCTCAATAATTTCCATGGATTCTTTGCTATCCTTCACTTTGGGCCCTTTCTTGGCATTAGGAGTGGTATAAATCCATAATGCCCCAAGATAAGGGCCTTCATTCTTCTTTTTTCTCAAAAAGTGATAGCCAGACCGCCTTTGCGTGCCCACTCTCGGGTCCAGGGGACCCGAGAGTGGGCCGTCACGCTAGGCGGTCATCCTGTATGCAATTTTAGTGGCTATATTCATTCATGCCAAATGGCCATATTCATGCATTTTCAAATGGCCGTTGACAGGCTTCGATGAAAGATAGTCCCGGAGGTAACGCTAGTTTGACGGTGAAAAGATTTACATTGAAAAAGTGGAGCTCGAGATGCTGCATTTCTTGAAATGATTTGGCCTTACTAAAGTAAAGTGATCGAAGTCACACTTTGGACATCTAAATCCCTCATAGCATAAGCAATTTGATCAAATGATCTTCACATGCTCCCTCTGAAGCGAAGCGTACCATAAAGCCTGAGATATCCACCAAGACAGCTTTATCGAACATCTGTTCTACTAAGGATTAGCTCCAATCTGGTCTCGGTGAAGGCGAAACTTACGAAACTTGATAAGTATGAAATAAAAAGCAAACCTTCAGAAGCAAAAATCCTGGTAGAAAGTGATAAATGCTATTCAAATTGAAAATCGATGCCATATTCAAAAGACGTATCCACTCCCCCATCTCTTGAGCTGGCTAGTGGAAGATAGCATAATTATTGGAGATTGAGCGCACGCGAAAGAGCCTCCGTGAATATCTTCTTTCGGCGCGATTGAGATGATGAATCAAATTCGCAAAGCCACGTTAACAACTTTGGCTCAGGAGTCAACCCCTGAGCCAAAAAAATAGATCTAACACACCAATTACCCAAAGGCCGAGGCCACTGCTATCGTTGCGCAGTTCGCGCGGTGCCTACATTTCATAGGGTTGCAAACCTAGAGGCACTCTAGATCAAGGTCCAGTTGCTTAGAACTTGGCACAACCGCATAAAAAAAGCGCAATAAACTCCTATACAAAAAATGAGGAGTTAATTCGACCTGATAGCAATCATCCGATGAAAGAAGACTCTCTGGTCGACTATCTGGCTCGGAGGGCCTCGATCAATGCAGGAAGAACCTTATGAACGTCGCCAACGATTCCCAGATCGGAGATAGAAAAGATTGGAGCCTCTTGGTCCTTATTGACCGCGATTATATTCTTCGCACCCTTCATTCCAACCATGTGCTGTGTTGCACCAGAGATACCACAGGCTATGTAGACAGTTGGCTTAACCGTCTTTCCGGTCTGACCAACCTGATAGGAATATGGCACCCATCCGGCATCTACAATCGCCCTAGATGCACCAGGGGCACCGTTGAGCAAAGAGGCGAGCTCTTCAACCATCGTATAGCTCTCTGCTTTGCCAAGTCCTCTGCCGCCTGAGACAACGATCGCCGCCTCGTCCAACTTGGGACCAGTTCTCTCTTCAACGTAGCTTTCCAGTAATTTGGCGCGACCCGCGGCACCGATATCACCAGCCTCTCGAGTGATCAAAGTCGGAGTCTTTGGATTCTGCTCAGCCACAAAGGACTTTGCTCTGATCACAAAAATACCTGGCACCTCAGAGGTGAAACGAGCGGAAACGATCTCTGATCCACCAAAGATTGCATGCTCTGAGAGCAAGTCACTGCCCTCGAGAAGAAGGTTCACAACATTAGTCAGAACTGGCGCATCGATCTTGGCAGAAAGTCGACCTGCTGCATCTCTTCCCTCATATGAAGCAGCAAAAAAGATCGCCGATGGAGCTGCTCCACCTTGAATCTCCGAGGCCATAACCGCACCGACTGTAGTTCCGGCAAGACGATTTCCGGTATCAGAGATTCCCACCACCGAATCAGCACCATATTTTGACGCCATGTCTACGAATTCGCTGCTAGGAACAGACCATGTATAGGCTACAACTTCACCAGCTAGCTTTGCTGCTGTGCTTATTAGTTCTAGCGATGCCGCCGATATGGTTGATCCAGCTGGCTCAGCCAAAACCCAGATCTTTGCTAGTGTCATTTTCAAACTCTTTCGTATCAATTCAACCTTCGAGCAACTCCCCAAAGGCAATTAAGTTAGCTAACTGATATAATTCCGTGCGCACAAAGATGCGACTTGAGGCGGTTTATTTATTAATTCAATGCCGATTGGCGCACGAACCTAGATGACTTTAAGGCTCTCGAGGTACTCGATAATCTTGGCAAAGCCATCGCCCTCGTCCACTACCACCGTACCGGCGCCTCTAGATTCAGCCGGGCGAATCGAAGTTATAGTCTCACGGGCACCGCTTGCTCCCACGCTATCGGGAGAAAATGCTAGATCATCGATCGACAGCTTCTCAACTGGCTTAGATTTGGCGGCCATTATGCCTTTAAAGTTCGGATACCGTGGCTCAACCACCCCAGCAGTTACAGTAACTAAAGCTGGTGTTGGAACCTCAATCTCATCGAAGCCAGCCTCGGTCTGTCGAGCTACTATCAAGGATTCGCCTTTAACCTCGATCCCCTTGGCAAAGGTTACGCTAGGTAGATCCAGAAGCTCAGCAATTTGAACAGGAGTAGTTCCGGTATAGCCGTCACTCGATTCAGTCGCCGCTAAAACGAGGTCGAAAGACTCTCGACCAATCGCCTTAGCCAGTACTTTGGCTGTAGAAAGAGCATCGGAACCGGCCAGACGCGGGTCACTGATAAGGACCGCACGATGAGCCCCCATGGCTAGGGCATTTCTAAGACCCGATACCTCTTCTCCAGGGGCCATCGAAAATAATACGACCTCTCCAGCGCCGGCTTTGTCGACAAGCTGAAGGGCCATCTCCACTCCATAGGAGTCTGATTCATCCATTATCAACTTGGTATCACGTGCCAGGTTGTAATTAGCGTCCATCTTTGCGGGCGCAGCTGGATCTGGAATCTGTTTTACACAGACAGCAATTTTCATATCTCTATAATCCCTTTAATCCTCTAGTAATTGCAAATGTGCTAGGCAGCGCCTGATAGCACAGCGACAGCTGCCTCAACCTTATTTGTAATAATCCCGTCGATCCCTAACTTAGCGAGCGTAGAGATACGCTCATTTAGGTCAACAGTCCAAGCTATCACACCCAAACCGAGTTCGTGGGCGTCTTTCAAAACCTGCCCATCCAAGGAAGAATGATGTGGCAAAATATAGTTCGCCCCCATCTCAGTAGCCGCGTGACAGAGTGCGACGGTATCTGAACCAATGGATGTCAGCAGCCCAATTGCAAAATCAGGCGCTAAATTGGAAAATACCTCAAGGGCTCGAATCGAAAAGCTAGAGACCATCAAACGCGACGAACCGCCGTAATTCGATAACTCCTTGGCCAAAAGACGAGAAGTTAGCTCCGATGGGACCCAACCTACTTCCTTGGGGTCGCTTTTGATTTCAATATCCACAAACTGTCCATTTAGAATCTCGAGTGCATCGCTTAGACGAAGCAACCCGCCACCCATCGCTTTGGAGATCTCTTCAAAACTATGCTCGGCAACCGCTCCATAGCCTCGAATAACGGGGTCATGTATAACGGCCAATACGCCATCCGAAGTGGCACGCACATCTAGTTCTGCCCCATCTCCACCCTCTGGAGCTATTGACTCGAAAGCTTCCCTGGAGTTGTCAACTCTTCCAAAAGAAGCTCCCCTGTGACCAAGAATCATTGGTCTTTTCTGGTTAGTCACTTTTTCCTTCCTAAACGACGTACTTCAAAGGCTAATCCGATCAGGAACCGGAACCCTGACCCGAATATGGGCACCCTGTTGGGAACCGTAAGATATCTCTCCACAAAGCTGCGACGTCACCAAGCTATCCACTATCGAAAGGCCAAGCGACGTTATCTCCTTGGGGTTAAAACCCTCTTTAAAACCGACACCACTATCGCTTATCTCAATAACTAAAGATGCTAGCCGCCTTGAAAAAGTCAACTTTATATGGCCTGAACGCTCGCCGGCGCTTTCATCCCTTGACGAAAAGGCATGTTCGATGGAATTTTGGATCAACTCGGTCAAAATAAGAGCTAGCGGCGTTGCAACCGTAGCATCCAATTCGCCTGGGCTACCTGAAATAGTTATCTCCAAATGAAGATCTGGTGGAACTGACTCATGGGCTAAATCAACGATTGCCGAGATCACCTCCCCGAAATCGACAACATCCCCGACGTCACGGGACAAGATCTCATGGACGACAGCTATGGAGCGAATTCTCCTCTCAGCCTCTCGAAGGGCCTCTTTGCCATCTTCAGAGGTAAGTCGGCGAATCTGCAACCTAAGCAGGGAGGAAATAGTCTGGAGGTTGTTCTTTACACGATGGTGAACCTCTCGAATCGTGGCATCCTTAGATAAGAGCAACCTATCACGTCTTCGCAGTTCACTAACATCCCGCAGAAGAACTAAGGAGCCAGAATATTCACCTAGATTCAAAAGAGGAAGCGCCTGAAACATTACAGTCGTGACTGGCTTTTTCTCAATCTCTTCAACGACCGGCTCAAGATTTAGCCTCGCTCTAGCGATAACCCCAAGGTCCAACCCCAGAGAGGCAAAGGTATCTCCTACTCGCGCCACATGACTGCCAAGTCGATGCAGGGCCGAGGCTCCATTGGGCGACATGAAGGTAATTACATCATCCTCATCTACAACCATGGCACCATCGCCAACTCTCGGCGCCTCAGCTAGATCATCCGAGCTAAAAGGAAACTCACCTCGGGTAATCATATTTGCAAAGCGCTCAAACAGAGAGACATAGATCCGTTCAAGCTCACCACGAACAAGTTTTGCATTGAGTTCGTATTCACGAACCATTGCTGCCACAACGACGCCGTCATGTCTTACTGGAATACAAAAGGAGACCCGGTGCTCATCGCTATGAGGGACCCGGCTCTCTTTAAAAGCAATATGGCCAGAAGAAAGACACTGAGTAATTCCCGGAGCAGATGAGGCTGTAATTACACTTGAGACCAGGTCCTTTGGGTAAAGCGTTCGCGAGGTGGCAGGTCGAACTTGAGCGACCACCATATAGTTGAGCTCGCTCGAAGGCTGGGCTGGGTTACTCAGATCAAAGTAGGTCGGAACATAGAGAATTAAGTCCGAAAAACACAAGTCAGCCAAAAGGCCCCAAGCTGAGGTCAACTTTTGAAGATGAGCAACAACTTCCGGCGCAATTCCTGCTCGGTGCGCTAAGCCTGCGAGAGTTGTCACTACTTATTTTCCCCGCTAGTAACGCAGGTCATTGACTTATCCATAGATTTCCTACATTC
Organism: Acidithrix ferrooxidans; assembly: GCF_000949295.1. GTDB lineage: Bacteria > Actinomycetota > Acidimicrobiia > Acidimicrobiales > Acidimicrobiaceae > Acidithrix > Acidithrix ferrooxidans. Next base: position 22,920 of record NZ_JXYS01000133.1, on the reverse strand, counting down.
CATCGTTATACCCGTCAGTCAAATGCCATAGCGATCAATCAATTAACGTTGATGGATATCTGCCTTTTTTGCCTTGCAGAAAAGGCTGTTACGCTGTCGTAACCGGCACCTTTGACCATTGATGCCACATCGTTGAATCTAAATGAGACATCTCCCAGAGAGTGAGCATCAGAAGCTGTGGTTATCTCAACGCCATTACTTGCGAATTTCGACAAAAGATAGGGTGAAGGATAGGCTTCGCCCACGGGTTTACGCCATCCAGCGCTCGACACCTCTGCCACCATCTTGCAATCACGAGCAGCTTCGGCTATTCGATCGTAGAATTCATTAGGCGTATTTGGAAACATTCCTGTTACCTTTATCAAATCAGGGTGAGCCAAAACATCCACGACCGAGGTGGCTGCCAGTTCCTCAAGGGCACGGGTATATCCCTCCCAAGCATTTTCGACCCCTAGTTCTGCCCAGTACCCCTGGACAAATGGGTCGGTGGTGTGGTCAAATGGCCAATCCCCAACCCAATGTATAGAACCAAGCAAGACGTCGAATGGATAGTCCGCCAACAATTGGGTAACCTTATCCATCGATCCTTCGTAATAATCCACCTCAAGACCCATTACGATAGGAAGACCTGCAGCTTTAGCAGCTAGACAGACCTCGACGTAACGATCAAGATCGGCTCGTGCATGGTCTTTCCAGTAGTCCTGCATCAAAGTTCGCATCGGAGTATCAGGGTAGCGCTTGAAGAAATCCCCTAGAACCTTATCCGTCTGAGAAAAACGAAAGAGATGTTCAGTTACAGCGATCTCAACGACGCCATTAGCTTGAGCTTTTTCTAAATATTGGGCTAGATACTCAACAGTGGGGTCAATATCGCGCTGTCCGTGCGGCCATAGATGGAGATGGTAATCTATCACGACAATTCCTAAATCTGCTTTAAAATTTTACGAAGTCGAGATTAGATCCTATTCGCTCGAGAGAAGTTAAGTCTGCGACATCCGTCTCAAGATACGGCGTCGCAAGGACCTTGGCCTTATCCACAAGCAAAGTTGCCAAAAGATTGTGTTGTTGTCCATAGAGATTGGAAAAATCCAAATAAGTTGAACCTATCTCAGACAAGACGCCACGCATGATACGTGGGTCCACCCCTAAAAATCTGTCCTTAACCAAGATTTCTGAATCAGCGATTAGCCTTTGGGCGATCTGGATCGCATTCTGATCACCAAGGTAATAAGGAAGACTTCTATTCACGATCAAAGCACCAAGATTGAGGTGGCGCTCCCGAAGAGCTCCCAGAAAAAATTCAGCCTCTCGCATCGGAAGGTATTCCGGCGACGTTACTACCAAAAATGACGTCACATCGCTCCTCAACAATGCACTTACCGACTTACCTCTTTCGATAAAGCCATCGTACATCGATTGAAAAAGTATGAAAAACTCCGCCACCTGCTCTAGAAAGTCTGAACCTATAATGCGATCAGCTACTTGATAAAATGGTTTGAATGCAGTGGCCACCAGGCGAGAACGATATGGCGCAGTGATCCACCGCAGGAGTTTAGAGGAGAAAAAGTCAGCCATCCTCTCGGGGGCATCTAAGAAGTCCATTGCATTTCTGCTCGGAGGAGTATCAACTATCAGAAGGTCAAAGTCACCCTTATTGTATAGGTCATAAAGTGACTCCATGGCGATATAGTCGTGGCTTTGGACAAAGCGCGATGAGATATTTCTATAGATCGGATTCGCCAAGATCTCACCCCGAACCCTCATATTTGGAGCGTATCGAATCACAAGGTCATCCCAGGAAGCTTTAGTGTCAAGCATCGCGGCGTACAATTCACCCTTGGGGGATCTTTCTCCAAAGCCTGAGAGGTCTACCTTGGTTACGACGTTTCCGAACTTAGCCAACCCCATAGCATCAGCTAGACGTTTGGCGGGATCCACTGTCAGAACCAATACTTTACGATCGGTTTCAAGAGCTGCGATTGTACCCAAAGCCGCAGCCGCGGTTGTCTTGCCAACGCCTCCAGCGCCGCCTGTAATCAGAATCGACTTCTGTGTAACAAGTGAATTTACTAGCTGGTTCACGATCCGCTCAATTCGCCATCGAGCGCTTCGGCAATCTCTCTGGAAAGACGTATGCCATCCTCTGCACCCATGAAATATGGGATAAAGATAGTGGCAATACCTACGGGTAGTTTTGAGATGAACTCTCTGGAATGGCTGCTTCGTGACTCCCTTAGGCCAGTAGCTAACGACGAGGTTGCCAAAAATGCATCGCTGGAGTCACCCGCGATCGCTAAGAAATCGTCGTGAAGATCGCCAGTCATAATCGAGCGAAAGATCTCTCCCTGGCTATTTGAAAATGGTTCGGCCATAACTTTGTTGATCACGGCTCCAATTACATTCATTGAAGTCTCATTAGCCAAACGATCTATTAGCTCCAACGACTCGACTACCGGTGTCTCTTCTGGAGTTACCACCAAGATCAACGCGGTAGTTGATGGATTGCTCAGAATCTCCTGCATCCAGGCGGTCTGCTCTTTCACTAAACCAATTTGGAAGAGCTCTGATATCCCCGCTGGAGATGCTAATTGTGAGACGATGTGACCACTTGCTGATGCATCCACAAAGACGATATCGTAATTGCGCTCTCTTACTTCGTAGCAGATCTTACCCATAACTAAAATCTCTTTTACCCCCGGAGCAGCATTGGCCACAAAGTCAAATGCCTTGGCCAGAGGACCTAGCTTGGTGATAATCGGAATTCTAAGGTTTAGGCGCAAATATTCAGCTAGCGCATCCTCCGTATTCATGGCCATTACATAGAGGTTCGGAGCTACCGCCTTGGGCTTGAACTCAACGTTCTCTATGCCAAAAGCGGCGCTCACGTCACCCCGAGCGTCAACCTCACAGACTAAAGTTCGCAATCCTGCTTTGCTGGACAGGCGGGCTAGTCCGGCAGTTATGGTGGACTTTCCAACTCCACCTTTTCCGGTGACAATCACCAAGCGCTTGGACAGAATTGCATCGCCTAAGTCGCTATGTCCTTCGAGGTTGTTCATCAATTTTGGACCCTCAAATCACCACTTAGGCGCCAAAGCCTACCCGACGCTCTTCTTGCTGAGAACCGACAACGATATAAGCGATTTTCCCTGGAGCAACGCCGATCTTGCGCCCTTTTTTGTCCTCAATCCAATGAAGAGCGTCTTGACTCTTCGTGAGCGCATTCAGCGTCTCAACGAATTCATTCTGATCCTTATCGTCACCTACCTCAAACGCAAGCTCACGACTCGAATCCAAAAATCCAATTTTTATGTCCACTTGTAACTCCTTAATTCGACTTCGCAAAAGACCTTGCCGGCAAAGACTTCACCGAAATAGCACCAAACAATTGCAAACTATTACGCTTGACTAGAGTGATTGCCTATAACAACACTAGAGGATAGCCAATCACTTCTGTTATATTTCGTCTGGGTTTGAAAGCTAAAGCTCAGTCAAAGACGCTATCGCCTCCAGAAAAGCTACGAAATCGAGACCTTAGTCTGAGCGGACGTTGACAGATATAAGTGGAACCGCCAGAGCCAAGGACCCCGAAAGTCATTCCTTGTTGGGTCCTCTATTGAACTTGTCGACCACCACAAAATAGAGGTGACCAACGACAACCGCCATTATTAGATAGAAAAAAACCGTATGGGCTATAGTGGAACCCACCCGAAAGGAGTAGGGGAAATACCTAAAGAACCTCAGAATCAACCCTGAAATGATCAGCACGACCATCGAAGCAGCAATTATGGCAGTCGCAATCTTCTGTCCGCCATTAGGAGTTCTTCTACTATAGGTTGGCCTGCGACCGCTTGAAATCCACCCTCGAACAAATCTGGAGTCTGCTATCGTCCAAGAAGTCAAGACATTCCATGCCTTAGCAATGGGTCGATCGCGCAGAGGAAAGTAGCCAACTGCCATTACGGCTATACATGCTATGCCTGTGATTACGTGGACTTCCCTAAAAAATTCTCTATTTCCAAAGATGGCTTGCAAGCCACCTACGTAAAAGGTAAGCGCCGAGAGCAAGGATATAAAAAAGAGCACCGACGCCAAGTTGTGCAAAAAGGCAGGTTTACGCCCAAGATCACGATACCATCTCAAATCCCCCTTAGTTTCTCCGAGATGCGCCTTCAACTCTGGGGAATCCTTGCATCTGCGGGGTAACCGTAGTTCTCCCAGTATCCCGTAATTGGTGAATTGGATAGCTCGACGTCCTTTAGCCACTTGATCGATTTGTATCCATAGCTTTTATTGACAAACAACCTCAGCGGCCCCCCATGTTCTAGCGGCAAGGGCACACCATCTAAATGAGTGACTAGCATCGTTCCATTGCTCATCGCCTGATTCAAAGGAAGACTCTCCGTATAGACACCATCGAAAGAGCGAAAGTTAACGTACTTCGCACTACTAGCGGGCTGAGCCATCTCTATAACCTTAGAGAGTGTCACGCCGCCAAAGCGTTGATTCGGGACGCTCCAACCGGTAACACAGTGAAAGGTGGCGACTAGGTCCGGAGTATGCATAATCGCTAAGTTCTCCAAAGACAGAGTCAAGTTATTTGCGACCTGGCCCCTTACTTCCAATCTAAAGGAGGAATTGTTCGTCGTCGGGAATCCATTGGTAACCGTATAGATCTGATATCCAGATATACCGGCAATACCAGCCAAAGCAGAACCTCCGAGAAGATTCTTTAGCCCAGAGCCAGCAACGACTAATCCCACCCCACCGACACTTAATCCAACAAAGACCCTGCGCGGCACCGAAGCACCATTGGAGCTAGGAGTTTTGGTTTTCATATCCATAAACTATGAAAACCAAATCGTCCATTCAATGTTCCATAATTTCAAACTTCTCATACAAATCTCAGGTTCACTAAATCGCTATCTATTAGCTAGAAGATTAGAGAATGTGATCCTCGTTGCAAAGTCGTCGCACTAACGGACCTTCAGCTCACTTTTATAGATCCTGGCAGGTCCCATCGCTTCAATCACTTGGGCTATTCGCATAAACTCAACCGAAACCTCAGACTCCGGCGACGCAAAGACAATTGGATTACCCACATCGCCACCTTCTCTAAGAGCGATCTCGATAGGTATAGTTCCAATCAAAGGTAACTCAAGTGACTGCGCCAAACTCTCTCCGCCGCCCTTGCCAAAGATGTCATATCGCTTCTTATCGTCGCCGCGGAAGTAGCTCATATTCTCGATGACCCCACGAAGAGGCAACTTCAACTTTCGAGCAGCTAGAGCTGATCGCTGTGCAACCCTCTCAGCGGCGTCTTGAGGGGTAGTGACCACAAAGGTCTCGATCTTTGGCAGATATTCAGCCAACGAAAGCGTCACGTCGCCCGTCCCCGGTGGTAGGTCCACGCAGAGGTAATCGATCTCCCCCCAAAAGACATCCAGAAGAAACTGCTCAAGGGCCTTATGCAACATTGGTCCACGCCAAATAACCGGAGTATCATCTGCCACGAAGTAACCGACGCTCATAGTTTTTATCCCAAAGCGCACAGGCGGTATCATTACCTTTCCAATCAAAGATGGTGGGCGAACTGCTCCAAGCATCCTAGGTATCGAAAAGCCATAGACATCAGCGTCCAAGATGCCAACACTGTGGCCACGGCGTGCAAGCGCACTTGCCACACCCACTGTGACGGAAGATTTCCCAACGCCACCCTTTCCTGAAGAAAATCCCAGGACTCGGGTGCGCGATCCTGGCGCCATCAAGCGATTCACTCGATTCTCGCCATCTTTAATCAAAGTCTTATCAAGAAGATGTGACTCGAGCTTTTTTATCTCAGCGTCAGTCATCGCTCGAGCTTTTATTTCAAGCGGCACACCATATTCTTGTGCGATTTGCTCCATTTGGTCGGCAATTGGGTCAAAGTATCCACCATTTGCCGGATATGTTAGAAGTTCGACGCTATAACCGCCCAACTTCTTAGTCACCTGTGAGATCATCTCCAAATCGGCTAGCGACTCCAAAATATCTGGTTCCACCACCTTGCCAAGGTGTGAATAGAGTTCCTGTGTGTTCATCCTGGCACTTTTTCTTTCTTATTTGAATCAAGGTCCGATATCGAGGATAGATTTCTCCTATCTAGATAGAATAATTTATAGTCATTATTAGATTGCTAAGTAGGTTCAATGAGCACGATAGAAAAAGTCGCTGATCTTGGAGCGCCACATTCTGTAGATGACCCAGAGTTTCAAGCAACGGTCAGCGCCGTAGTGGCAGCTTTTGGTGACCCAACTCGTCGCGAGATCTACCTCTTCGCGCGCGACAACGAAGGTGTTACAGCTAACCAAGTCGCTGATAAGTTTTCACTTCACCCAAACGTTGCCCGCCACCACCTAGATAAATTGGTATCAGGAGGCTACCTCGACGTAACTCTCGAACGTCCGATCTGCGGTGGCGCAGGACGACCATCAAAGCGTTATAAGGGCGCACCGGGTGTTACCTCATCAAACACGGTCGCATCCAAACGTGATGAACTTCTCTCAATGCTGCTCAGCGCAGCCTTAGAACTACTCGATCCGACCACTGCTGAACTCATGGCTGAAAGTGTCGGTGAACGCTATGGTTCACAATTGGCCCAGACGATGCACCCTCACCTTGAAAATCGTTCTATAAAATACGCTATCAGGACGATCGCAGATGCACTTAGTGCCCATGGCTTTGCGGCAAAACCCAACCAAATTCGAGGCTCGCTATCTGTTGTAAATGAAAACTGTCCATTCGGCGATGCTTCGCTTACCAATCCCGTAATCTGTGCTCTTGATCGTGGTCTAGTCCGAGGAATGTTAGGTGCGCTAATCAAAGAAAAGGTACCCATAACTCTAACTTCTAGAGCCAAAGGCGACTCCTCCTGCTCAGTAAGTCTATAAAAAGTTACCTTCGTGAATTTCGAAGATCCAACTTGGGCCAAAGCAAGAAAAAACCGATACCCACTTTTGTCTCACCTAACTTGATGAATTGAATTTGCCTCAACGATGCTTAAAACAACGAAACGCCATCCAATTTCGATATAGAAGTTTCGATTCACAAGACGGTTACGATTGCACCGTAGATAAGTTGTCTAACCATCGTGTTGGCGGCAAAGATCCACGGATGACTATGAGATGCACCCATTTGGAGGGCGCTGAAGTTCTTTATCGTAATGAGGTATTTGATTCGCTCACACTCACAACTTCAATTAGGAAGCACGGGAGCACCCAGTCGGTCAGAGGCGAATATTTTTTCTATCAGGAGTCTATTTTACCAAAACAAGAACACTCCTCAAAATATACAAATAGACCAGACTGCACTCGACGAACCTACTCCGAACCAAGCGCCTACCAATGGCCATCAACGAGCCTCCAGCTCTTGGGGTTCCACGCAACCAACAGCGTTTGGGGTGGAGATTTGAAAAAGGGAATTACGGCGAGGCGAAGATCATTAATTAGCCACTTCTACAATTAGCCACTTCTACAAAGCGCCTATTACATGTCTGCATAGACTCCAAGAAAGGCAGGCGCCGCCAAGTAGATCAAAGGCAAATTAGCAAGAAAACAGATCGCCACCCTTAGAGATTCGCAGCTATTATGGGTCGAAATGGCGTCAGGCGTCCGAACTGTCGGCGTGATGGGCAGGTCGGAAATTAACATTCAGTACGACCGAGTAAAGCCACCTAAGTGTTGCACGTGTTGCACCTACAAATATCCGAAAAGGTCCAAAGAACCAAAGCACCACATACTCATAGACTTGGCATTTGACCACTCCCTCTTAAACCCTACAGTGGTCAGAGCGGCATCCATGATAGGTCTCGACAAACCAGAGCGCTAGCCCTATTTAACAACGTAACTCGATATGAATGCGATCTTATATCCACCTATTGAAAAACGAGTGTTCAATGGCCAATTCGACAAACAATGCAACGATAATTTCACCTTCACCAACTTGCTTGAAAAAGCTGGATAGCAAGGCAGCCACATCGATCCAGGTTGACGTTGGTCAATTCCGGCTGAACCAAAAAAAGATCCACCGGAAGAAATCACTCGCACTTGTCGATCTTATTTCTGTCGTGCCAACCTCTAATGAATCAATGGAAACGACTCTACTGATATCATGCTAAATAGCCAAAAGATACAACGCCGCGAGTAAACCAAAGGCTCCACTTCAAAAGAGGTAGACCAAGTGCCATCAGTCCATGAAGACCATCCTAAGATACTTCCTTTACACCAATTCATTCATCTAACTGGTCATCAAGGAAACGGATCGAAAGGGATCGATGACTGAAGAATCTCCCTTCCTAGACATACCAAGTTCGGAGTGGATTGCATCTAACCGGTCTGCGTTTGCAATCTTCGACTCTTTCCCGGTCGCTAAGGGTCACTGCCTTATTATCAGTCGTCGCTTCATACGAGACTGGTGGGAGACACTTCCAAGCGAACAAGCCGATATTTTTGCTTTGGTTTCCGAAGTAAAAGAACTACTCGACAAGCAATATTCTCCAGCCGGATACAACATCGGTACAAACGCTGGATCAGCCGCCGGTCAGACTATCTTCCATCTACATCTTCACCTAATCCCGCGCTACATCGGTGACAGTGAACATCCACAAGGAGGAGTGCGAAATGTCTTCCCTGAAAAGGCTAGCTATCTTAGACCCCCTCTCCGACCAATAGACAACGCTAACGCACCCTTTTAGAAGAAAAGATCTAGATTGCCACTTCGTGCAAAATTAAGTTTGAACTATCAGCAATTGACCATACGGCTTGTAAATCCTAAGATTTGCAACCATAGAGCAATCCGATAATCCGATATGTTAAACCTTCTGGGAGCCCTTTGAGCAAAACACAATGCCAATCTCACAAAAGATCCCTTATGGAAGCTTCATGATGCTCTCAAATCCATTTAGTCACAGGCGTACAAATCAGCTCGATCTGTGTGACAGTAAATGTGGGAGCAAAAAAGATTGTGCCAAGCAAAGTCGAGCGAGGAAACGACTCAACTTTTCTCTAGCTCAATCACCCCAATAGCGCTGCTCCTGGAATGGATCTCCATACATGTGATAGCCATTAGCTTCCCAAAATCCAGCTTTATCTGCCGACATGAATTCAATTCCACGTAACCATTTAGCTGACTTCCAAAAATATAACTTCGGAAATAAAAATCTCAGCGGGTAGCCATGTTCAGGTTCGAGTTCCTTCCCATCAAATTGGAACGCTAAAAGAGCAATCGCCCCATCACTCAAAATATCAGTCAACGGGACGTTGGCACTAAATCCAAATTCCGAGTGAAGCATCACATGCGTAGCCTCATCTTTTACTTGGGCCATCTCGATGATGGTCGTCAGTGGCACTCCCCGCCAAGATGTATCGAACTTTGACCACTTGGTAACACAATGGATATCAGTAACGACATCAACGGCATCAAGAGCCATGAACTCCGCCCAAGAGATCACCAACGGATTGACTACAGCCCCAACAACCCTTAAGTCCCAGGAGGAAAGATCCTTATATACCGGTACGCTTCCCGCATGCAATACCGGAAACCGATCAGTAGAATACTGTCCGGGAGGCAACCGCGAAGGATCGACACCCTTAGCAGCCAAATCTTTTCGATTGCGCTCAAAAAAACCCATTTGGTCTTCTAACCCTTTTCTATCAAATAAAGCTAGCCACAAAAAGTACCCGAGCTAAAAGCTTTCACAGTTCATAACCATTGGAGATACAAAATAGTTTCTAATTTCTTCACAAAATCAATCTTGTTAAGAGAGCCTTCCATCATCAAAAAAATAAATCAATATAAATGAGGGCACAAATACCGTAAAAATTCAATAAATTTTTACAACCTACGAAGGTACGAGAAGATGGGCTGCCTTATAAGCGCTCGCAATATCAGAATGAACATGCTTTAACAACGCCGCAGACGGAGAGAGTTTGAAGAATGCGTCAAACTGCCTCACCGCCGCATTAGGGTTTCCCTGATCTGTAAAGAGAGCTATTCCATAAAATAACCTTCCGTATATATAGGAAGGATCAACCTGAACGGATCGACTAAGTTGTGCTAAGCCTTGGACTCGAAGAGCATTCGACTTATCCTTGTTTCCTGCCTGCAGTAGGAGCCAACCGTTCCAAGCAAGCGCCACAGGCTGACTTGGTTCACTATGCAAAACCGCGCTAAAGAGCGAAAGTGCGGCAGTATCAGAGCCAACACTAGCCAGATCTTGTCCATTTTGAATATCTAGGGCAACTTGCGAGACTGAAAGGCCTCCCGCGGTAGCGCTAGAAGTGGTAAGACTAAAAAGCAAAAGCCCCGCTCCGCTCAGAACCAGCACCACCCCTACAACAGCTACAATCCTCTGGGGCCATGTAGCCCGACGGATTATCTCAAATGATCGGCGACTAGCAACCGGACGACTTATTGGCGCAGTCGAATCATCTACTAAATTCAGATCAGAGACGCCTAGAGAATCGACCCTAACGGCTGAGTCCACCTCTTGGCCGTCATGGCTCTCTAGGGAGCTCTCCATTTTGGTACTTCGGCGTCGTCGATAGTACAAAAAACCACCTATGGGACCTGCGATGGCGACCAAACCACCAAAGACTGCCAAATAAAGACCGCCATTTGAATTAGGAGGGGTCAGAAGAATCGACGGGCCATATGTCGCAACCAATTGATTGATAATCTCTGAGTCGCTAGCGCCAGAATGAACCATTTGAGAGATAAAGGCACGTAGTGCATAAGCTGACGAAGTATTTGCATCCTTGGTCGAGACTGAAATACAGGTAGGACACTTTATAACTGCTTCAAGATGGCTAATACGACTTGCCATCGTCACTTTGTGAGGAGACAAAAAGAGATAGCCAAAGATGGTAACGACAAAGATCACCATAAGAATACTTAGGCGCCATGTTGTCTTAGAGTAGGCGAACCTCTTTGGTCGAGGTTGCCCATTTTCACTAATTTCGGGATCCAATTTGATAGCTTCCAACCGCTAAAAGTATCTCTTTCGCATTAATTCCCCTAACCGTAGGTCGAGTAGGCAAGGCTAAGTACTGAAGAGAGTGTAGCGGTTGTGACCTGTCCTACAATCCGAGTGACCACCTTCCCATTGGGTGCAACTATAAAGGTCTGGGGAGGGTTCACCACTCCCCAATTCAAAGAGATCACGCCATTACCGTCGAAAATGACCGGCCAAAACATTCCCGTCTGTCGAACAAACGCTGTTGCCGAAGACCGTCGATCGTTTACGGTTACGCTCAAAATCGCCAACCTAGAGCCATAAGGTCGACTCTTAGCAGATCTCACAAATGACTCGATCGCTCCAGTTTCGCTACGACATGGTATACACCAGCTAGCAAAGAAGTTCACGATCAAGTAATCGCCACGATACGGATGTGGCGCGATAGCCAAATGAGAGAGCGTAGTACCCGCCAATTCTGGTGCGTTCTGACCGATCAGATTAGAGGCAGCTACGGTCGAGGTTGAAGTCGGCGTGAGAAATGCCACTGAGACCGAAAAAGCCACCACAAGAATGGCGACCAAAGCCAAAACCCATCTAAGTCTTCTTCCCCCTCTCCTTTGCTCAGAAGGCTGACCCGTAACAAGAGGTTCAGCGTCATCATGTGTCAAATCGTTAGACACCTACTGCTTCACCCTTTAGCTGGTTTATTTGGGGAACCTTAGATTTGAACCGAAGCGAGCCTAAAAGAGCAAGGCCACCACCAAGTCCCATAATTACCCCACCGATCCAAAGCCAAGACACCAGTGGCTCGACGACTACACCGATAATTACCTGCGACTTAGCGCTCTGTGGTGGTGAATCAAGTGTGACGGAGACATCTCTTAAAATACCGGCACTCACACTTGGGGTACCCACAACTTGGGAATTCGTTCCAAACTGAGAGATAGCAGGATAAAAGGGCCCCCGACCATCGATCATAATTGCAGCTCGAAGTGAGGTTTTAGCTGGCGTCACCAGGGTCGACACGCCCTCATATGTGAGTTTGTGGCCTTGAAAATATGCGCTTTGAAATGGAGAGATCTTCACCTCTCCCCGGACACCAAAAGCGGTAGATGTTGCTAGAGCTATAGCCACGACAGCAACACCAATATGGGCAATCAAACCGCCCATAAGGTGCGCTCGAACCGAAAACGACTGCTTTTGGCCTCGTCGGGAGAGAAGTACCCCAATCATCTTCTTGAGCGAACCAGTCAAGGCGAAGGTACCAAAACCATAGGCTGCTATCAAGCCCTTATCCCTAGAACCCAAAAATACCGCTATCGCCATCGCTAAAAGACCCATCATCAATGGCACAAAGAGCTCATTGAAGAGAGACTTGATCGAAATATGGGTATAAGGGACAAAGGGTGAAACCGTCATAAAAAACAAAAGGGCCAACCCTAGTGGTGCTGTAAAGGCATTGAAGAACGGTGGTCCCACCGATACGATCGAGTTGTTGATAGCTTGAGCCAAAAGTGGAAACGTCGTTCCTAAAAGGACGATGCCGGCAAAGGCGCTAAATAAGAGGTTGTTCACAAGATAGGTGCCATCTCTATTTATACCAGTCGCAGAGAACGACGACGCACGCATCGACGAGGCGCGCCAGGCGATAAGGCCGAACGAAACTACAGTTACAAAGGCAAAAAAGATTATAAGGATAGGACCTAGCGTCGATCCCGAAAAGGCATGCACCGACTGCAGTACGCCACTGCGGGTAAAGAAGGTGCCCAAAATTGTCATTGAAAATGTAGCCACCAAAAGGCCAATATTCCAGATCTTCATATTTCCGCCCCGAGAGCCGGACATGGAAGAATGAAGATAAGCGGTTCCAAAAAGCCAAGGTAAAAAGGCGGAATTTTCAACTGGATCCCAAGCCCAATAGCCACCCCAACCAAGAACTTGATATGACCACCAAGCCCCAAGGAAGATACCAAGTGTCAAAAATATCCAGGCAACCAACGCCCAGTACCTAGTCTCTCGAGCAAATGTTGTATCGGAACGATTGGAGATGAGCGACGCTATTCCGAATGCAAATGGAACAGTAAAACCAACATAGCCCATATAGAGCATTGGTGGATGAAAGGCCACCAAGGGATAGTTCTGAAGAAGCGGATTAGGCCCGCTTCCGTCAATCGGCGGATGGGCAAGAGTCAGAAACGGGTTAGCAGAGGTGGCCATCATTATAAAGAAGAAGCCAGCTACAACCAACCCCACTACCATCGCCCATCCAAAGGCAACATCTAACTCGCGCTTTCGATATTTAAAAAGGACTAAAACCAGATAGAGAGCCAAGATTGTCGCCCATAGCAAGATGGATCCAGCAAGAGATGACCACATACCGGTAATTTGATAGAGAAGCGGTGTCTCCCGTGAAGAGTTCGAGGCAACGTTGCTAAGGGAAAAGTCATGAGTCAAAAGGCCATGCTGCATGGCACCGGTGCTAATTAGCGCACCAGCAAAGACCAGTACCACAAATCCCCCACTGCGCCGAATAGATTTAGCATCCTTAGCACGAATGCCAAACAGGTACGAGATAATCCCCGAGATTGAACCAACGATCGACACGACAAGACCTGCGGTGCCAATTATCGCGTTCATAGTTTCTTTCCGCCAAGTGACGCAACTCGAGAGGGGTGCGCCGCTATGTAACTCGATGAGTGCTTGACCATGATCTGATTAGAGTAAAAAGTTCCATGAGAAAGGTAACCCACCAGCACAACTGGAAGATTCGCTTGAAAAAGCTGAGGAGGATTAGCGCTGTCAATTACAGAAATCCTTCGCCCATCCACACCTGAAACTTGAAAATCAACGCCCCCCTGATTGTTAGTGGTAACACTTTGAGGCACAACAACTCCTTCCAGGCGAAAAGTAGAAGTCCCCAAGGTTGCCTCCATGGAGAGTGTCTCATCTACCGTCCTGAAATAAACTAAGGCGTTGCCGAGGCCCCGAACTAAAAGAAATCCCAGTGCTAGGGCTAAAACTACAAATGGAGACCATATCTTTAAGGCTCGGCGCCGTTTAGCCCTTTTTGGGAGTGGCGGTTCAAAGATTGCCCGATCATTGAGGAGGTCCGATACCTCTTGTTGCTCCGACAATCTATCTCTCTCCCTGTCTTGGGTTAGAGGAGTTCGGTCGCCTTCTTTCATTTTCAACTGGAATTGGAATCAAAGCCTTTTTTACTCTAGAATTTCGACTAGCTAACCAAGCCCAATACGCCCCAAGTCCACCTAGGACAAATCCATAACCTGCTTCTACGTAACCATTCATCTTTAAATCTATCCGATCCTGCTCAAACCATTTTAACGTTGCTTTTAGAATTAGCGTTATCTAGCAGTTCGCTAACGCGATCTGCATCACTTTGTGATTGAGCCAATCTTTCGCTTTGCCATTGAGAAATTTGTCTCTCTCGCAGAGAATCTTCGCCTTGAGCAATCCTGTATCTAAAGACAACCAATGCACAATACGCAAGAGTAAAAGCAACAAACCCTAGCAACATAGTCCAGGCCATAATCCCGTGAATCTTGGCATTCATCCCCAACGATGCAACAGTTGCGCCTTGGTGAAGGGTTCGCCACCAAACAACGGACTCATGAACGATTGGAACGTCAATGAAGGCAAATAAAGCCGCTATTGCGGATCGCTTAGCGCGTTTATCTGCCGGCATTGGAACAGCACGTAGCGCGAGATATCCTAGGTAGAGAACTAACAATATCGCAGTGGTGGTGAGCCGTGCATCCCAGGTCCACCAGACACCCCATGCGGGACGACCCCAAATCGATCCCGTAATGAGCGTCAGTGCTGTAAAGACAACTCCCACCTCCGCCGAGGAAGATGCGAGGCGATCCCACCTAAGCGAGCGCGTTGGCCTCCAAAGGTATAGAGACGAGGCCAAAGTGGTGACTCCGTAAGCTAAATATGCAACCCAAGCCACCGCCGGATGGACGTAAACCAACCTGGCTAAATTTCCCTGAACCGCATCTGGCGGAGTTATAAAGAGGCCTAACACCACAGTTGCCGCGATGGCAACAAGGGCACTCGCGGCCAAATATCTCTGTGCAATCTTCAATTTCAAGAGTTCAGTCCTCCAAAATGGCGCCAAAGGAGACCGCGCCGCCAACTATAAATACAACAGCAAAGACCAATAAAAGTTTCAACCATGGATCAAAAATCGAACCATGGCCATTCAATGCATCGCTCCACGCCTTTGTCGCCGAAATTACAACTGGTGCTAATATCGGCAAGACAAGCATGGGAACCAAGCTCTCCGAAGAATTAGCTCCACGAACTAGGGCGCCAAAAACCAGACCTACAGATCCTATACCAGCAGTAGCCAATAGTGTCGACAGGGACAGTAGCAAAAAGCTATGAATTGGGACCGAAAATAGGACTACAACCCCAATTCCAACCAAGATATCCAGGATCAGCAGAATCAAAAAGAGAGCTAGAAACTTACCTACAAAAATTGAGATACCATCGAACCCAAGCAGCAGTAGACCGTCCACAGCATCATTTTCGGACTCCACTCGCATTGAACGTGATACCAATAAGATCGAAGAGAATGTAATCAAAACCCAAAATAGACCCGGCGAGATACTGACCATAAGCGGCCCTTGGGTATCGAAGGCGAAGCCAAATAGTAAAAGCACAATCAAGGCAAAGGGCAACACCTGACCAAGGCCGCTCTTGGAACGACTTTCAATCAAAAGATCTTTTTTAAAGATCGTCATCGCTCTCATGCCGAGGGATCCCAAGTCGAATCGATCGATGAGCCCTCTTTGTCAAAAGCAGCTTTATCGTCCCTTGGACTAGGGAGAAACCTTCCACCCACCAAAGTCAAAGATCGACCACTACCTAGAAGCGGACCATGGCCTTCATGACTTGATACCAAAACAGCAGTACCTCGCTTTTTGGCTTCGAGAATTAACATATCGACAACACTGCGACCATTTGAATCCAACGAGGCATGAGGCTCATCCAGCAACCAAATAGGGGGGTTTTTTATCACCAAGTTAGCCAAGGTAACTCTTTTTTTCTGACCTGCTGAAAGTTGAGAAACCGATGTTTGACAGAGGCGTCGATCGAGACCAAGTAGCTCTTTTGCACTCTCTACTCTTTGAGGCGACAAACCAAGACTCTTAGTCGTAATCTTCAAGTTCTGATCCACGCTCAAATCCTCATAGAGGTAGCTGGTGTGGCTAATAAGTCCTATTCGAGACCTCAGACCTCTATCTGGGTAATACAAGTCGAAACCAAGAACTGAGCCTCGACCCGAGTTGATCCTAGCTAGACCAGCTATAGCACGAAAAAGAGTAGTCTTTCCAGCACCATTAGGACCAGAAATCAAAAGCAAATCTCCCGGTTCAACCCTCAAAGTTAGACCGTACACAGCAGGAAAACCGCCGACTTGGATACCAATGTGATCCAGTTCTATTAGATATGCAGCCTCTGTCTCTGAGGCGAGCGACATTTCATTGGACTTCTTCTTAGCAAACGTGACGCTTCGCCTCCTTTGAGGAAAGATATATTCAAAAACTGATGTCGAAGGGTTTCAACGATGCAGCGAACTCTTTTATTGCAATCATCCTTATGGAGATCGTCAAACGAAATAATCAAGGCGACAGGGCGCTCATCCGCTACGAAAATAAAATATCTAACCAATGACGCCGAGCACTTAAGCTTTATAAAGACCCAACTACACCTTTGAAAATTACACAGTCAACAAAAAAGCGACCAGGCCATCAAAACCAAAGACCATGGTGCATTCAAGGTATTTACGACCGGGATTGGTTCGCGATCGCCTCGGATTAGTCACTTTAAAATCTTCGACTTCTCCCACTAGCCGCACTCAAGCCAAGACAAAAACAAGTACAAAGCAACTAGCAAGCGGTCACTAAGAGAATCTCATCCGGTACAAGTGCGACCTTTGTCGAAAATCTTGCTACTTATCCGATCTGGCGTTTGAGAATATCTAAATCGCTTTCGACCATCATTCGGATAAGCTCAGGAAAATCGACTTCGCGCTTCCATCCAAGCTTTGTCTCTCCATGGGAACTGTCGCCGACCAACAGATCAACCTCTGCGGGCCTCACAAAACGCTCGTCCAGGACCACATAATCTCGATAGTCAAGGTCCACTACCTCGAAGGCGAGCTTTGCGAACTCCCTTACTTCATGAGTCTCCCCAGTCGAAACGACAAAGTCACCGGGCTCATCCTGTTGAAGCATGAGCCACATCGCTCGAACGTAGTCTTTGGCGTATCCCCAATCTCTCTGTGCATCCAAATTACCGAGGCGAAGTTCGTTAGTGAGACCTAACTTGATCGATGCAACAGAATTTGTAATCTTACGGGTCACAAATTCAAGACCACGTCGTGGAGATTCATGGTTGAATAAAATACCAGAGTTAGTATGCATTCCATAGCTCTCTCTGTAGTTCACCGTGAGCCAATGGCCATACAATTTGGCCACTCCGTAAGGTGACCGAGGATAGAAAGGTGTCGATTCACGCTGTGGAACCTCTTGAACCTTACCAAACATCTCCGAAGAAGATGCTTGGTAAAACCGAGCGGATGGAACCACGGTTCTGACCGCATCTAGCAGTCTTGTAACACCAAGAGCGGTAGTTTCTCCCGTTAGAACGGCCTGACTAAAAGAGGTCTGAACGAAAGACTGAGCTGCCAGGTTGTAAATCTCATCCGGCTTGGACTCACTCAATACGGTCTGCAGCGAAGTTTGGTCCAGTAAGTCTCCAGATACGAGTTCTATTGAATCTTGGATATGGGCGATTCGCTCAAAGTTTAGAGTCGAAGATCTTCGCGTCATACCTATCACTCGATACCCCATCGACAAAAGAAACTCTGCCAAATAGGAACCGTCTTGACCGGTGATACCAGTCACTAGTGCTACTTTGCCCAACTACTGCTCCAAGTCTATGACATCGATGAATGAAAACAGAGGTCGAAATTTAGTGACCTCCAATTGCAACAGATACGAATCTAATCGTAATATCGCTAGCACCACTCTCAGAACCAGAGTCCGTCTATCTAGTTATCATTCCAAGAGGCTGCTCGCTTTTCAACAAAGGCCATAATCCCCTCTTTGGAATCCTGTGTTTGGGTCACAATTGAAAGCATGGACTGAAGGTAGGAAAGGGCTTGCTCGGAAGTCATATCCATAGCCTTGTAAAACGAACTCTTACCGAGTGCCGTAATAGATCCAGACTTTGAATTAAGAGTTGCAAGAACTTTAAAGAGTTCTCCATCGAACTCTTCCTCTGAAACTACCTTGTTGATCACGCCAAGCTCCAAAGCGCGATTGGCGTCAATACGCTCACCTGTTATCATCAATTCAAACAGTGCCCTAGGCGCAATATATCGAAGCAATGGCACCGTAATCACGAATGGCCAAACTCCAACGTTGATCTCAGGTGCTCCAAACTTTGACCGTGAGGTTGCTAAGACCATATCACAAGCAGCCATAAGGCCAAAACCTCCGGCCAGCGCGTAGCCATCTACGGCAGCCACTATAACCTTTGGATAGCTCCACATATATTGAAAGAGGCCACCAAGTGCCGCTCTGGCACGATGCAATTCGTAAAAGGTTGCGCCTTCGGCCATAGTCGAAAGATCAACGCCAGTCGAAAAGGCCTTATTACCACTCCCGCGAATAACCACCGAGCGCACGTAGTGTTCATTTTCAAAACGCTTCAACTCTTGATGAATCGCATCTAAGACCTCCATAGTGATGGAGTTCATCTTTGAAGGACGATTAATAATTAGAAAAAGTGTCGAATCTTTGACTTCTACGATTAATTCTGGACTAGACATAACCAAAATGTACTCCTATAAATCAATCCAAATATCTAATTTAACAAAAAAGAATCTCTAAGAATGATTCACATCAACACGAAAATCAGATTGCCTCAAATTCGGAACTTGAAAACGAGTTCCATCGAGGGCGCAGGTTGGATTATGAACTCTCGACAATCGGAGAAAATTGCCCTATCGCCGAAACGAAATTGCAACTCTCACCAACGACGCTGAAAATCTCCCAGTAAAGCTCCATATGACAATTCGAAACACCCTAGAGCTAAGTGAAATTGATCTTCCCAACGAATCTATCTTTGGTCAGCGTTAAATATCTGTCCTCATTCACCCCTTGGCTGCTAACTAGCATCTACTGCAAAGCAAATTGTCAAACTGTAGCTAAATGAAAATCTCCGATCGGAAGCGAAGACTTTGGAGATCCACTCCAGTGTTGTCCAATAATTAGAGCTCGCGATTTCAGGATTGATGTGATGGGATGCCCCTTTTCCGAGCCGATATCTCAATCTTTAGTGAAAGATATTTGGACTTAAAGATATTTGGGCAAAAACACCATTATCCAGATCGCCAGACTCTATATGCAACACATCCAATCAGAATCTAAAACTGCCGCGACGAAAAAACTTTGAGATTTAGATACCCTGAATCAGCTCCCATTACCTGTCCGAATACCTTGCTTGCAATAGCAACTATCGCCTTGAGACTGTCACCTTGCGCATGCCGCCCATAGACATAAGTGGCCTATCAACCTTTAAGGTTAAATCCGAAATCACTGAGGTTACCCAGAATCAGTAGACACCTAACAATTACCCATACGATGTTGCAATGTTAGGTGCCACTATGGCAATCAATAGGAGGAACTTCGCCTCGGAGTTCAAAAGCAGCCCATAGAGCAATTGATTACGGCCGTAGCGTAAAAGAGTAGCTATAGAGCTCATCCTTAAAGAGGATTCACTTAGAAGGTGGATCCGCGACGAACGTCGATGCATCCAAGCTAGCGAAATCACAAGCAAAGAGCCTCTGAGCGCTGCTGAACGCCAAGATCTCGTACGACTTCGCCGTGAGATGGCAGGATTACAGAAGGACAATGCCTTCCTGAGCAAAGCAGCCGCGTACAACGCATGAGAATCCACCATGCAAGAGAGATTTGAACTAATGAAAGCGGAGTCATTCTGAAGGTAACTCTCCGATCTTATCGATCCCACCGTTC
Organism: Acidithrix ferrooxidans; assembly: GCF_000949295.1. Taxonomy (GTDB): domain Bacteria; phylum Actinomycetota; class Acidimicrobiia; order Acidimicrobiales; family Acidimicrobiaceae; genus Acidithrix; species Acidithrix ferrooxidans. The sequence goes on along the minus strand of NZ_JXYS01000133.1, from coordinate 2,856 downwards.
GTGATGGGAATTGCGCTAACTGCTAATTGTCCGATCGGTGGCTTAATTGCACAGTGACTGCGCACTTTATCAGGCGGATATCAATTGGTCGTGCTAAATCATCTGCACTTAGATAATGCTTCTTGGTATAACCGCCATGCCATGGCACCTTATGATGTATTGATCGCGATTTCATTTGCAATCTTCGATTATTTGGTTGCAAAGGCGAGGCTCGAGGCATCGAGGAATTCGTAACCCTAAAACTAAATCACCTCAGAAGGATAAACGATAGACAACTTGCCTTTGGAGTCGTCGGGGCGATCTATTTGAAGTTGTGTATCATAATGTTCGCGATATCGGCTTTTGAGTTGCTATCCGCACCGATGCCCAAAGCTTTATGTCGTCAACGACATTTCCCGTTATAACGACTTCAATACGGTAAAACGACCAGATCCAAATCCGTTCAAACGGGACGAAGAGCTAATTTAGCACATAAAGTGGATGCGTCATCCTCCGGAGCCTATCGGGAATGTCTATCCCAAAAATCTACTCTGATTGGGATTAGTTCGGGGAATGAGAAGATCGATTACAACTTCTAGACGATCAAGATGGAACTGATACGCCTGTGATATGCAGCGCCCTCTCACCTTGATTCCATGGAATTATGTGTATGAATTGACATTGTTTCCATGGAATTTTGTGCGACGAAGTATAATGGTTATATGGAACGGCATTGTTTAAAATCGCTGGAGAACTGGAAAAACAATAAGTTTCGCAAACCCCTTGTCATCCTCGGACCACGACAAGTCGGAAAGACTTGGCTTATACAAGAATTTGGTAAGCGCAATTACGAAAAGGTAGTGTACGTCAACTGTCAGCGTAACCCAGACGTGAATCAACTGTTCGAGGGCGACCTCGATCCAAACAGGTTATTACAAGGCCTTCAAATTATTGCCAAGGCTACTATCGATCCCGCTAGAACTCTTCTCGTGATCGATGAGATCCAGGATGTTCCAAGAGCGCTTACCTCTCTCAAGTACTTTCAAGAGCTACGCCCTGATATCCATTTAGCAACCGCCGGCTCACTCCTTGGGGTTGCGCTTCATAAAGATAACTCTTTTCCAGTAGGCAAGGTAAACATTCTTAACCTTCACCCCCTGGACTTTGATGAGTTCCTTAGAGGACTTGGAGAAGAGCATCTAGCCGACCTCTTGCTGGAGAAAGATTACGGTCTAATGTCTACGTTCCATAATCATTTGGTTGAACTACTAAATGAATACATCTTCGTGGGCGGGATGCCGGAGGCGGTATCAATTTATCGAGAAGAGAGGTCGGTTGCGGCTGCTCGAAAAGTTCAACTAGAGATTGTCCGAGGATATGAGAATGACTTTGCCAAATATGCGACCCCCTCAATAAGTCGCCAAATCGCCCAAGTTTGGGAATCGATGCCCGCCCAACTTGCCCGCGAAAATAGACGCTTTGTCTTTGGCCACGTACGAGAAGGAGCTAGATCTCGAGATTTCGAGGATGCGATTAGCTGGCTACAAGGAGCGGGGCTAGTCCACAAGGTAACCCGGTTTACAAAACCTGCTCACCCAGCACGGAGCTATGAGGATCCCAAGATATTCAAGCTCTTCCTTCATGACGTTGGAATACTTGGCGCACTCACTAAATTGGACCCCACTGTCTTGGTCAACCGATCGAGGACGTTTGTCGAATCCCATGGTGCTCTCACGGAACAATATGTTCTACAACAGATAGTCGCTACGAGAAATGAAGTTCCAATGTATTGGACCCCCGAGAAGCCAACTGCTGAAGTTGACTTTGCCATCGAAAGACCTTCAGGACTAGTTCCGATTGAGGTAAAAGCATCTGAGAACCTGAAATCTAAGAGCCTTCGCAGTTATATTGATCGCTTTCAGCCACCAGAAGCTGCTCGCTTTTCATTGTCGAATTATCGCGTACAAGAGGATTTAGTAAACGTACCACTCTATGCCATCGGTTCCTGGCTGCGTCGTTAACGTGTAAAATCGCCGCACTGCGATGAAGATACGATCAAGGATCAACGATCACGATATCAATCAGTTCACTTCCTATAGAAAAGTGAGAGTAACTGTTCAGGTCGCCAATATTGCCAGCAACATTTAATTGACCCAACGTACACATTCGGAGATCCCGTCCGAAGAGGGTTTGATTCGTAACGTTGACGGGGCGATCTCACATGCTGGTCTGAGTGCTGAGAATGGTTTTGTAAGCTCGGTGCAGCGGGTAAAGATAGACGTCCTTCACCGGTAGTGCTTTGGCATGGGTGCGGTCTAGCTTGCCGCGACCTTGGGTCTTGCCGACTTGGATCCAATTGGCTGCTCGGTAGCTGGTACCAGCAAAGCGACCAGTCTCGACAAAGGTCTCGACGAGCACCGGGGCATAGCCATAGGCGACCTGCCAGTCATCACGCAGGCGTCGGGTAACTTTGGCGAGGATCTTGGAGGCGAGGTTGGGAACCTGGATATAAGGCAGGATGAGAAAGCGCGCGTTGCCCACCACGAGGTGCAGCCGGGAACGACGAGTCTTGTCGTCCCAGCCGATATGGGTGTCACGAGGAGCGCACTTCCAGGCCGACGCACCAAAGGAGAGTGCAGACACAAAGCCACAGTCGGCTTCTACCAGATATCGCAGTTGTGCCCCAGCGAGAGGCACGTATCCGAGGTAGTGGTAGCTCGCGATGGTTTGGTTCCAGATCGCAGAGGCTTTCTTGGTCTGAACCAGGTGTATGCGGAGATCTCCGATCTGAGACAGTGTGCTCGGAGACATGTCGGGGAGGCGCAGTTGGGCATTAGGACTCTGGTAGCGAACAGCTCTGCCGTTGGTGTTCTCGCT
>NZ_JXYS01000132.1 GCF_000949295.1 Acidithrix ferrooxidans | reverse complement strand
GACGCGCTTTGCGTCGCTATAGTGCCCGATCACAGAGCGCGTCTCGTCATACTTGTTCTTGTTCAGTGGCAACGTGGCTAGACGTACCGTGCGCTTCATAATGCTAACCATAGAGTGAGGCTCGGAGATCGGATCATGGAGTTACCTCTTTGGCCACCTCTTGAAGCCGTTCCATAACCTTTTTGTTTTTATGGTTATGCGATCCATATAGCCAGCCCGAGAAGACGGTTACGATTTCGATGACATCGTTTGTCAGATCTTCTTCAAAGGTTGAATCCTCGCTAGCGTTGATAATGATTACTTCGACTCCAAAATGCTCACAAAGAGACAAAACAAGCTCTGACCCAAAACGAAGCAGTCTGTCCTTGTGACTGAGCACCAGCCGCCCAACCTCGCCGGAGCAAATCCAAGAGATAAGCACTTTTAGTCCACGCTTATGGTAGTTGAGTCCTGACCCTACATCGGAGATGATCTCATAGCTCCACCCGTTTGCGGCGCAATAGCTCTCTAGGAGAGCCACCTGGCGAACCAAGTCGTCTTTTTGAGCGTTGGTTGACACGCGGGCATAGGCGATGGTAGCTCTGGTGGATGGAGCTTTATGAGGAGTAATAGCACGAAGCTTAGACAGGTCATAACGCCTTCTGCCTCCTTGTGTGCGTATAGGAGGATCGATACGTCCTTCTGCTTGTCATCTCCGTAGCGTCATGGGGTGTACCCCAAGCTCCTGTGCTGGCACCCCAATAGGCACTAACCTCGTCATATAGGCATTATAGTAAACTTCGTTTAAGAGTGCTCAGCTGGAGAGTAGCAGTAGCGAGCCCCACGGATAAATCGCGGGATTCCTGGCTCAGGCAGCCTGAGTACCCAGCGGACACCCAAGGTCTTATGTCATCAACACCAGCCGGGTTGAAACCAGCCCGGACGACCATCACAGCCGCAGGATTCTTGTCCCTTGAAGTGACCAACCCGCAGACGTCGTAGGAATAGGTTCTTTGGGACATTGGCAGGTAAGTAAGTGCATGGTTCTCGAACCGTACCTGGAGCAATCCATCATCGTCCATCTTGGTTCGACGGGTTGAAGATCTCGACAGTCTTTCTTAGTCATAAACACAAGTACACTCTTAGCCGAGCCTATGGCAGCATCCGCTGCCTTCTCAGCCATGGTTGTCTTAGCGAGGAATTTCGCTTTGATGTCTTCCAAGCCAAGTCGGTCTTGATCCATCACAACCGACTTGGCGCAGTTGCGTGAGTCATCTTGTCGTTGTCGAGTAGCGCTGCGATAAGTCTTGGCGGCATCCCTCTTGGCCTGTCGGTAGTCGTTAAATGCTTGTTGTCCTCGGCCGGGTTTGCGTTGAGTCATCTGGCGTTGATAGCGAGTGAGACGGACTTAGGCTGATTTGCCTCTTTCAGGGCGGGAAAAGTCGTAGGTGTCGTCGGTTGTGGTGGCCATCTCCTTCACTCCCTAGTCAATCCCGATGACCGCTCCGTTCTTGGGGAGTGGCTCGCGTTTCACCGAGACCACGAAGCTCGTCCACCAATCACCGATTGCGTCTTGAAAAGATCCGTACCGAAGACGGCTCAGATGACAAGGGATACGATCAAACTGGGTGGACATTGATACCGCTAGCTAGCTAGAGTCGCCAAGAAAATCTTTTCTTGTGACACATCTTTGTTGTTTATCTGGTGGTCGGGTTTGTTCTACTCAATTTGTTCTGCTCAAGGAGGAAGAATCCACTTTTTATATAGTTGAGCGATGTGAGGAAGTGGTGACGAGACTTGAACTTGGGCATTCCCCGGCGTTGTTTGATCACGAGACGATCCTTGATGTTCTTGAGTGCCTTTGACCTAGCACTTGCTAAGTCTCAGATGGTCTGTTGTTGTGTAACCGAGGAAGTATTTGCCAGCCACTCATTATCGTTACGCCACGGGGTGAGATCGTTAGCTAATTTAGCTGGCCCGCAGGCAGTGTTGTTTTCGGGAGTAGATTGCCTAAAGGATGCTTTGGACTCTTCAACACTACGATTCCAGACGCAATCGGACATGAGTCCCATGTCGCTCGCAATCTCTACTCAGCCTCAACAGCACGGGTAAGCGGTAGTTGTAACCAAGCGTGAACAAACTCATGTTTGTGAGATAGCACATGGCTGTATCCTTTTCTCACATGGAGATCAAATCCAATAACACCCAATAACAATCCAATCACAAAATTGTCTAGCGCTGTACCTGTCAAGTTGCATGGTGTCCCAAGTACTTAAAGATCGGTTATCACCGACGATCCAAAGTACGGCTCCATCGACACTCGGCTCAAGGAAATCATTACCCAGGTGTGCCTCCCGCGAGGGGCCGAGTTGATTGAAGTTGAGATCATTTCCGATCACGTCCACCTTATCGTAGGTATCGATCCCCAATATGGCATCTCTCGTCTCGTCAAAGAAGATTAAGGGTCGGTCGTCTCGGATGTCGCGTGATGAGTTTCCACGTCTTGACCACAGACTCCCGACACTGTGGACAAACTCATACTTCGTCGCTACAGTCGGCGGTGCTCCGCTAGAAATCATCAAGCAGTATTTGGCTAATCAGCGTAACGTTTGAGTGGGGGTCTCAGGGCTTCGCCCTAGTAGGGCTCTACATACCCAGAGCCAAAGCCAGGGGTATTCTGCCCCACACCCCATTCCGGTAAACAGTGATTTTGCATAGTAATGCTGTTTTGCGAGGTACAAAGGTGAAACAATTGGTCAATCGTTACTACGATTGATAGAGATGAGTGTATTTTCTAAAGTATTGCGCGCGGGTGAAGGCAAAAAGGTCAAGAGACTAGCCGAGATCGTTCCCTACGTAAACGACTTTGAAGCTGAGATATCGAAACTCAGTGATAGTGAGCTGATGGGTAAGACGGACCAATTCAAGGCCCGCTTTGCCGAAGGCGAAGGCCTAGACGACATGATGGTTGAAGCCTTTGCTGTAGTGCGCGAAGCTGCAATGCGAACAATTGGTCAACGTCATTACGACGTGCAATTGATGGGTGGCATGGCACTGCACTTTGGTTGGATCGCCGAGATGCGAACTGGAGAGGGCAAGACTTTAGTCTCGACTTTGCCAGTTTATTTGAATGCACTTGCTGGCGAAGGGGTCCATGTCGTTACAGTTAACGATTATTTGGCCCAGCGCGACTCCGAGTGGATGTCGAGGGTCTATAACTTTCTTGGGCTCAGTGTCGGGCTCATTCTGCCGACCATGGACAATCCAAGTGTTCGCAAAAATGCATATCAGCGCGATATTACCTACGGTACCAATACCGAATTTGGCTTCGATTATCTGAGAGATAATATGGCCAAGTCGGTCGATGAAATGGTTCAGCGAGGCCATTCCTATGCGATCATCGACGAGGTTGACTCGATTTTGATAGATGAGGCCAGAACACCACTCATTATCGCTGGCCCAACCGGGCAGCCCGCAAAGATTTACTATGAATTTGCGTCAATAGTTCGTACCTTGAGATCTTCTATCGACTATGAAGTTGACGAGGAGAAAAAGATCGTCTTTCCTACCGAGGCCGGTATTGACAAGGTTGAAAGAGCCTTGGCGATTGAAAATCTCTATGATCCCACTGCAACTGCCTTTCTACATCAGCTCAATCAAGCTCTAAGGGCTAAAGAACTATTTAAACGTGATCGCGATTACATCGTTGACACGGGTGAAGTCAAGATTGTCGATGAATTCACTGGGCGAATTCTAGAAGGTCGACGTTGGTCTGAGGGACTTCATCAAGCAGTAGAGGCAAAAGAGCGGGTGAAGATCAAAGAAGAGAACCACACCTGGGCGACAGTTACCTTGCAGAACTATTTCAGGATGTATGAGAAACTCTCTGGAATGACAGGTACGGCAGAGACTGAGGCTGCCGAATTCGCCTCCACCTATGGCCTTCCAGTAGTTCCGATTCCGACAAATCAGCCCCTTGTGAGGATGGATAACGCCGACTTGGTCTACAAGAGTGAAGATGCCAAGTTTCAGGCGGTGGTCGAAGATATTGCTGTGCGCTTCGAACTTGGACAGCCCATATTGGTCGGTACGGCGTCGGTTGCAAAATCAGAGATTTTGTCCAAGTATCTAGAGCGAAAAGGTATCCCTCACAAAGTTCTAAACGCTAAGGCTCATGAGCAAGAAGCTGAGATTGTAGCTCAAGCGGGCCGCTTGGGCGCAGTTACAGTTGCGACAAATATGGCTGGTCGAGGCGTAGATATTCTTTTGGGCGGGAACCCGGAGCTTTTGACGAATTCTGAGTTGACTTCGCGAGGTCTCAGCGTCCAAGATCCTGACTACTCTAGCGTTCGAGTCGAGTTGTTGGAGAAGTATAAAGACCTATGTCGTAGTGAAGGTGAACGCGTTCGCGAGTTAGGCGGATTATACGTACTTGGCTCTGAGCGACACGAGTCTAGACGCATAGATAATCAGCTTCGAGGTCGATCTGGACGGCAGGGCGATCCTGGCGAGAGTCGATTCTTTCTCTCTTTAGAAGATGACTTGATGCGTCTTTTCGCGACAGGTGCGGTTTCGGCGATTTTAGAGAGAACTTTCCCTGATGATCTTCCAATTGAGAACCGCATGGTCTCACGTGCGATCGAGAAGGCTCAGACAACCGTTGAAGGTCGCAATGCTGAGATTAGGAAAGAAGTCCTCAAGTACGACGAGGTCCTAAACGAGCAACGTAAGGTCGTATACGAGAGGCGCTATGATGTCTTAAACGGCCGCGACCTCAAAGAGAGCACAATGGAGATTCTAGAAGACAATCTGGATCGAATCGTAAATGCAAACTGTGTTAGCGACTTCATAGAGAATTGGGACTTAGACCATCTGATATTGGATGCGACCGCGATCTACCCAACTGGTTTTCACTCAGAGGATTTGAAAGAGGCGATTTCAAAGGATCAGATCATAGAGAGTCTTTTGACTGAAGCTGAAGAATATTATGAAGATCGCGAACAAAGGATCCCCGGCGGCTCGGAGACCATGCGGGCAGTTGAACGAGAGGTAATGCTCAGCGTCATCGACACCAAGTGGCGAGAGCACTTGGCGGAGATGGACTACCTTCGCGAGGGAATCAATCTCCGTGCCATGGGACAACAAGACCCACTGGTGGCTTGGCAACGAGAGGGCTTTGAACTCTTTGGAAAGCTGATGTCACAGATGGATTCCGACTATTTGACCTTTGTGATGCATGTAGAGGTGATGGCTCCTTCGATTGGATTGCCAGTTGGTACCGATCTGGCCGCAGCATTTTACCAGAGCCCACAAGGCGACGTTGCTGACCTGGGTTCTAACGGTCAAAGATCTGCTATGGACGCCTTTGCGGTACCGGGAAATTCTGAGATTGCTCAAGACGAACCGACAGCAATAGGTCGAAATGACAAGTGTTGGTGCGGTAGTGGCCGCAAGTTCAAGCACTGCCATGGTCAAAATAGCGACTAAGTTGTTGTATTGGACCTTCTCCTAAATATTTATGGAGGAAGGAAAGTTCTATCGTCTACCTGGGTGGTTTTGAGAGTTGCGATCTTATTCAGACGAACTTGAAGCTGTAACTAAAAGGGTGGAGGATGCCAAAGGCTACCTGAAGCTCGATTCGGCAATTGCCCGAACTGCAGAGATTGAGCCTCAGATTTCTGCGCCAGATCTTTGGGATGATCTAGCTATGGCTAGAAAACTTACCGGAGAATATAACGCACTTCGAGAGGACATAGCTCAGGTCGATAGATTGTGGGATATGGTCTTAGAAGTTCGAGCCATAGAGGAACTTTTGGGCGACGAGGATGATCAAAATCTTGCGCAAGAGCGACGATCCACCTTGGATTCACTCATAAGTTTGCTTAGTGAATTAGAGCTACGGGCTCTGTTCTCAGGTGAGGACGACGAGAGCGATGCGATATTAGAGATAAAGCCAAGGGCTGGAGGAACTGACGCCCAAGACTGGGCAGAGATGCTACTTAGGATGTATCAACGCTGGGCCGACCAAAGTGGATTCGAAGTTGAAGTCGAAGATATATCCCCAGGACAAGAGGCAGGAATTCAATCGGCTACTCTATTGGTCAAAGGGCGTTATGCACATGGAATGCTCCAGAGCGAGCGGGGCGTGCACAGATTGGTAAGAATGTCGCCCTTCAATTCCAAGCATTCGAGGGAGACTTCGTTTGCATTAGTTCAAGTCTTTCCGCTTACAGATGCGGCCATTGACGTCAAAATCGACGACAAAGACCTGCGAATCGATACATTTAGATCATCGGGTGCCGGTGGTCAGCACGTCAACGTTACGGATTCTGCAGTGAGAATTACCCACTTACCAACGAATATCGTCGTCTCATGTCAAAATGAACGGTCGCAGTTGCAAAACAAGGCGAAAGCCCTTCAGGTTCTAGCCGCAAAGCTTATCGATCGTGAAAAGGAAGAGCAACGGGTTGCCCGCGAGGTGTTGGCTGGCTCAACGAGTGAGATGGGCTGGGGCAATCAAATTCGATCTTATTTTATGGCCCCATATCAACTGGTAAAGGATCTTCGGACTCTTACCGAGACCGGAAATGTGGATTCCGTTATGAATGGAGAGATATCTTTCTTTATGGAATCTTATCTTCGTTGGAGCAAGGCTAGATCTTGATTCAACGTATCCTCTATGTTTTTAACAATTGAATACCAAAGACGTAAGTGAGCGGTTCAAATGATCAAAGTTGACAAAGTTATGAAGTCTTATCAGACTGGGCAATTTGCTCTGCGTGACTGCTCTTTAGAGGTGCAGCGTGGGGAGTTTGTCTTTTTAGTCGGACCATCAGGGTCGGGAAAATCTTCTTTGTTGCGTCTGATGCTGCGTGAAGAGCGTCCAGATTCCGGCCATATTTTTGTGGCAGGTAAGGACCTTGCTTTGATGCCCGATTGGAAGGTGCCATTTTTTAGGCGCAACATAGGTGCTATCTTTCAGGACTTTCGCCTTCTCCCAAATAAGACGGTCTTTGAAAATGTCGCGTTTGCTCTCGAAGTAACAGGAAAGCCAAAGAAGGCGATCGCGACGCAGGTACCTCAAATGCTTGAGTTGGTCGGCCTTGACGACAAGGGAACGCGCCTTCCTAATGAACTTTCAGGCGGGGAGCAGCAGCGAGTTGCCATTGCCCGCGCGTTTATCAATAAGCCTCTAATATTGTTAGCTGACGAGCCAACAGGTAATCTCGATCCTGACACCTCATGGGGCGTAATGCGGCTACTAGAACGGATTAACCGAACAGGCACAACTGTCTTAATGGCGACTCACGACGTCGGAATCGTTGATTCGATGAGACGTCGGGTTATTGAGTTAGACCACGGAGTTATCACCCGCGATCAGGTTCGTGGTGTCTATGGAATTGGTTCCTAGCTGCTTTAGCTAGAGATGAAGAGGTAGTTGAGTTGGCATATTCAGTGGACTATGTGGTCAGAGAGACCGCATCAAATCTATGGCGAAACAGACTTATGAGTCTTGCCGCCGTGCTCACCATTGCGGTTTCGTTGGCTCTCGTAGGGTCGGCGCTATTGATAAAGCAGGGGGTAAGTGTAGCCACGAGCCAGTGGCAAGGTGGTACACAGTTGCTAATCTTTCTTGAGCCAAATGCCACCAAGGCACAAACTTCGGCGATCAATGACCAACTAAAAGCTAGTTCCGCCGTGAAGAGTTATTTTTATGTCAATCAAGCGGCTTCGTATGTGGAGTTCAAGCGACTTGAGGCGAATCAGCCTGACTTTTTATCCTCAGTGACGCAAAAGGATATTCCGCCGTCTTTTAGAGTGGCACTAAAGGATCCAGCGGAGGCTGCTGCCGTTGGTGGTATCTTCAATGCCCAAGCAGGTGTAATGAAAGTTCAGTACAATCGAGCGGCGATCAACACTATGTTGAAGATCTCATCGATTGCACAAGTTGTAATTCTGGGCTTGGCTACCATCTTGTTGCTTTCGGCATCAGTACTTATCTTAAATGTCATACGCGTTGCTATCTTTTCACGTAGACGTGAAGTCACGGTCATGAAATTGGTAGGGGCTACGAATATGTTTATTCGAATTCCATTTATGCTCGAAGGCCTGATTCAGGGCTTAGCAGGTGCGATAGTCGCGGGATTGGCTGTTTTGGGAGTTAGAAGGCTCTTTGGCTATATCATTCACCACTTTAAAGCCCAGTTGTTGTCTTCGTTTGTACTTTCCAATCATGATGTGCTATTCACCGAATTATTCGTATTGGCAATTGGAACGGTGGTTGGAGCCCTCGGTTCGTTGCTCGCTGTTCGACGCTATCTGGATATTTAGTACTTTTATTTCAGTTCGATCTGCTATTTTTCACTAAGATTCACTAAATCCGCTGTCGATCCAATGACCCTAATTGTGGTGACAAACGCGTTCACCACAGGTGACCTAAGACCAGGACGTTGCTTTTTTGATTCGCCCTGGGCCAGGTGGGTTAATTTTGCCAATTTGGGAAGAGATCTATATCGTGATCACTGTGGCGACCTCGTAAAGAGTAGAGGTAGTGTTTGGTTGCTTTGATCGAAGAGGGCTCTGGAGATATTAGCGTCGTCTCGCTGGAACTGATATATTTGCACTGCAAGCGATCGATTTGGGGTAGATGGCCCCATTTGAGCCGGAGGTATATTTGTCCAAACTATCTTCAAGCCAAAGGACGATATCTGGCGTCAAGGATTATTACTTTGGCGGTGCAGGAAGCCAGGAGACGCTGCGCAAGAATATTAGAGCTTTTGAAAAGATCACAATGGTTCCGCGTGTACTCAACCACCTAGAGGCACCAGACTTGAGCGTAGAGGTCTTTGGAAAGAGGGCACCACTGCCGATCTTTATAGCGCCCATGGCATATCTCTCGCTCTTAGAATTGGAAGGCGAGGCGATCTTTGCTCGTAGGGCTGCTAAGTCTGGCGTATCGTTTGTCTTGTCCACCCGCAGTGCATTGCCCCTTGAAGAAGTAGCTTCGATCTTTCATGCGAATCTCCCAACCACACAGGCAAGTGCACCTCGGCCGCTTCTTTTATTGCAAGTATATGTTATGAAGGATCGCGCTATTACCTATTCATTGATGAATCGCGCGGTTGAAAATGGTTTTGATGGCTTTGTCCTCACGGTAGATTCTCCCGTAATTGGTCTACGCCGAGGTGATAGAAGCAATCATTTCGAGGTACCTCTCAAGTGGCAAAATGCTAACTTCATCCAAGAACTTTCGACTTCTGCCAAAGTGTTCACTCCTAGCGACTTTGGACGAGGCGTCTCTGGAACGAACTATGAGGCGCTAGTGCAGGATCCCACTTTTAGTTGGGACGATTTAGGCGAATTTTCATCCATGGCCGGTGGTCTTCCATTTGCGATGAAGGGTGTTTTGGATCCTAGGGATGTGGCTAGGGCGCTTACCCATTGTGATGACGTAATACTTTCTAACCATGGCGGTCGCCAGTTGGATGGCTCAATAACGGCTATTCAAGCCCTGTACCGTATCTCTAAGGGAGGAACAAAGTTCCAGGGTAACTTGATAGTCGATGGCGGGGTGGATTCCGGTGCTGACGTATTGAGGTCGCTTGGTTTAGGAGGGGCATCTGTGATGGTTGGACGCTATTTCGCAAGAGGAATCTTTGGCGGAGGTGATGCCGGTTTGAACCAACGGGAGCGCAATCGGTTTCCGTATGGGAGGGGTCAAGCGACCTATTCGCATAACACTCTGAAATGCTCCAATGAGCCCTTTTAATTTCTTGTAAGGTGTGTTAATCTTCTCATGACATGCTTACACCCGAGGAACTCGCCACTATTGAAGCATTCATGGCGAAGACTGAAAACATCGACGAATATAAGCGGGCGCTGGCAGTTCTCACCCTTGAAGATGGGAGTCCCCTCAACAGGACAGGCCTCTCTGTCAAGCATGTACAGCGAATTCGACGGTCATTCCGCAGCGTTGGCACTGAGGCATTCAAGGACAAGCGCCATAACAACGCTCCGGTACTTCTCTCAAAGTCTCAAAGAGATGAAGTGGCAATCATGCTCACGACTACAACTCCCAATGACCACGGCTATAGCAGTTCCCCGTTTTGGTCAACACGGATCCTGGCTACAGTACTCAAGCGCAGATACGGTGTTCTCTATGCCTCTAGGACTAGCTATTACGTTCTGTTTCGGGAAAGTAAGTTCAGCTTCCATCTGCCGGGCAAACAGTACGAGAAGGCTGATCCACAAGCAGTAGCTGAATGGAAAGACGAGCAGCAAGAACTTCTGAAAGAGGCATTCTCTGATCCAGATACGGTGATTCTCTGTGAAGACGAGATGGTTCTCACTCAGGCGACAACTACTCAGAAAGTGTGGATACCGAAAGGAACCACACCAGCTGTAATTGAGACCAATGGAACCAGAATGAACCGGAGCATCTATGGGTTTTTGAACCTCAAGACAGGCAAGGAGCATGCATTTGCAACAGAGCGCCAGACTATGCATGAAACAGCGGCCATACTGCTGGCGATCCGCAAGATCTACCCAAGAGAGAAGATTCTGCTTATATGGGATGGGGCAGGATGGCACAGAGGGAGCGTCGCTCAAGAGGCAATTAGGGAGCATCACATCGAAGCAGTCCATTTCCCTCCGTATTCTCCGCAACTCAATCCCCAGGAACACGTTTGGAAGCAAGGGCGCTCTGCTGTAACCCACAATCGCTTCATTCCCAAGATTGAACCAGTCACAAAGGAATTAGTCGACTATCTCAACACGACGACATTCCCATACTCTTTGCTTGATTTCAAGGAGCAAGTCAGAGTGTGAGCTCTATAATTCTTTCTCGGTCTACCTGATTTACCTCTTGGGAGTTTCTGGTTTTCTATGTACTGTTTCACTTCCTCTAATGGGGCTCCACCACAAGACACTATCGACTAGGAGGGCGACCAAAAGTGCTGCCCCCACAAAGCCTCTCGGACTTCCGGCCAGTTCTTTGCCCTTACTCTCATGGCGATAAGTGTCTTCATAGACATCACCAGTCTCGACAGGGCAACTTTAGCTGCGTTGGTGATCAGTAGGTGGGCATGATCGCCGTCTGTTTCGAAAGCATCGAGGGTGGAATCGAAACGAGTACACACCTCAATGAGGGCAGATCTGATCTCGTCACTAACTCTCTCGGTCATGACATTACGTCGATATCTAGGTATCAAGACGATGTGTGCATGTAATTGATATACCACATGCCTTCCATTGCGCCAATCATCGTCATGTAGTGAAATATAGTCCTTAGTAGATAATGCTATATTAGTTATCAAATGGCTAGTAGAAGCACAGAGTATACAACAGCTATCGTGCCCGTTACTCTGACAGGGGCCTCTTATCGTCTAGCCCATGACTCGTGCCATAGGGCAGCACTGTTATGGAACCAAGCGGTCAATTGGGTCCATGGCGAATGGAAAGCCAAGCGCTCTCCTAATAAGTACGACATCCAAGGGTTTCTCAACTCGATACCTCGCCAAGACCGTCCATTACACGCCCAT
>NZ_JXYS01000131.1 GCF_000949295.1 Acidithrix ferrooxidans | reverse complement strand
AGAACCTAGCGGGCAACTTTCATCGCACTAGGCTCAAGCCTTATGAAGGCCCTTTTGGAACCCGGTCATATAGCTACCAATTCTTTGGCGTTAATATACCCGTGACAGCTTTGGTGGACTAGGACCCGGTTAGAAAACGTGTCAGGTCCCCCGAGTGAACGGGGAACTATGTATCGAAGCGTCCATCTCGTTTGAGATGTGATCGCTTCGTTGTTGTTTTGACAGTTTCCATCTCGTTCACGCCAATGGCGGGCTAGCTTCTTTTTCTCCGCAGGGTTTGTGGTCATTTGACGACCGATGCGGTCCTCAAAGTATGCATCCCACTGGGGATCGAAGGGATTGGCGTCGCCTTTGATCTTGACGTGTCGAACAATAGCCCTATCGCTGGCTTTTACCAGTGTTATTACCTTGTCGTCTTTGTCCTTTACGCTAAATACCCAATTCCGGTTGCCGATGGTCATGAAGTACTTCTTCTGGTCCATTTGGTTCCCTTGTTGGGGTGGCGTCTTTTTGCCCATTGCCATAGCATTATCCATATCTCGTGATCTAGAGAGGAAAAGGCTTCCTTGGCAAGGGCATGGCGATGATAGTTCGCCCAGCCCTAGATCACCGGGTTCAGTTGCCGTATGAGACTTTCCTGCTTAGCCGTCTTGTTAGAGGAGATGATCTGGCATATTTTAGATTTAACCGCAGCCATGTTGTCCTTAGAGGGCCTTTGCAGAAGCTTTCCCTTGTACTTTCGGAAGTTCCAACCCAGGAAGTCAAAGCCATCAGCAATATTGGTGATATTGGTCTTTTCCGGTGAAGCCATGAGACCACGCTCCGCCATAAAAGCTTCTATCACAGGTTTCACCTGGTATTCCAACAGCTCTTTAGAGATGCCGGTGACGATAAAATCATCCGCGAATCTTACCATGTTGACCTTGCGACCTCGAAGTTGCTGCTTGAGCAGTGTTTTAAGACCATCTAGTGTCAAATTTGCCAATACTGCTGAAACTGGGCTCTCTTTCGGTGTCCCGAGGTCACTCAGAAAGAGCCTTCCTCTTTCTTGAGTATCCAACCTTTGGCCACTTAATCAGAATCGCTTTGTCCATAGGGATATTGGCGATTAGCCAGTCGTGGCTGATATTGTCAAAGAAGCCTTTGATGTCGCCCTCAAGTATCCACTGTGCCCGGTTGCAGTTCGCCAGCACGATAAAGCACTGTCCGGCCGCATCTTGCCTTGAGCGGGCGGTACGAAATCCGCAGCAGTTCGGATCCTCCAATGTCTCTGCGATGGGATCGAGTGCCAGCTTATATAAAGCTTGGAATGCTCGATCACCCATTAGGGGAATTCCCAAGGGTCTCTTCTTTGGGGTTTTTCTTGGCTATGTAGATGCGTCGAAGGGCCAAAGGCTGATAGCCCCGCTGCGTCACCTGTGTTATGGCATCTGTCTTTGATTTGGGTGTTGACCAGATTATCTTGTCTACACCCGGGGTTTTATTGCCTTTATTGGTTGTCACCCTCTTTATGGCAAGTGCCTTGCCGCTAAATGAGTGAGTAAGCAGATGTTGAAGGGCTTTCGCCTTGTTCTATTTGCCTTGGATGTCTAGCCTTTACGATGCGGGCTTGCAGCCTCTTGACGTTACTGTTGAGCTTTGAGGTTACCCATAAATAATGGACACATTGACTAGGCCGCCTTGGCGGACTCCAATAACGTTAGTTCATAACCAACCGGTGAGACGTTACCGATCTTCGAATAGCGCCTTTTATGGTTATAAAAGTCCATGTAACCCCTAATCCCAGCCTTCAACTCGGACATATTTTCAAATACATGGCGGTAGAAGTACTCGTGTTTGAAGATCGACCAGAACGATTCAGCGGTTGCATGGTCGTAGCAAGATCCAGTTTTATCCATTGACCGGATAATGCCATTCTGTTCACAGAGTTCCACGACGCGACGATCGGTGAATTGGCTCCCGCGATCGGTATTATGCCGAATTCGGCTTAATAGCGATTATGCCGAGGTTTTCATTTAGCCGAGAAATTATAGTTATACCAGCGTAGTCGTGGCTTACTGAACAATTTCTCGGCTTAATGTTTCGGTGCTATCGCAGGCTATATAAGACCTGAAGCCTTTCTTCAGTGAGGACGTTCTCGTCGACAACGTCGAATACAGGGGTGGCAGCGTCGACGGCTTGTCGCATCATATCCATAGTTGCAAAAGCGTAGAACGCTGCGGTGGTGGAGGTATTCTCGTGACCGAGCAGACGCATGATAATTGGCAGCGGAACACCTTGGCGGTAGAGGTCCATAGCTTTGGTCTTGCGCAGCATGTGGCAATGTATCGTTTTGGGGATGCTGGGACAGTTCAAGCGGCCACTTCGGGCGGATTCTTTCAAAATTGCCGCGGCGGTGTCGACCGATAGCCCCATCGATAGCCCCTGGTGGAGGCTATAAAACAGCGGTCGTGTCGTAGGTTGTCGAGCCGAGTTCGTGTGGAACTCTGCGAGATAGACCCCCAAATGATCGAATGTCTTTTCTGTTAGCGGTACGATTCGGGTTTTGTTCCCCTTTCCGGTAAGAGTAACATGCCCAGGCGGCCCAAGAGACAGGTTTCCTAGTGTCAGGGCCGTGATCTCACTCACACGAGCTGCGGTATCGTAGAGAAGGATAAGGAGCATCCGGTTTCTACGTGCTTTCGCGGTCTTGCCAGTGAAGGCACAAAGTATCGCCCGTGTCTCAGGTTCGGTTAGATACTCGATTGGTTTTTTGGGGCTGGCAGGTGTTCGAAGTGTCTTGGCTGCCTGGCTAAGCGCTACGAGGGTCAGTTCTTCTTGGGATGAGTAGGCCAGGAATGCTTTGACCGCGCTGAGCCTCAGTGCAATGGTATTGGATGCGTAGTTTTTGTCTTTCGCCATCCAGGCCAGCCACGCTTTAAGGTGAGCTCGATCGAAATGGTCGAAGCTGACCACTTCACGTTCGACATGGTCATTGGTTGCTAAATAGCTCAGAAAACATTCCAGGCTGATCCGGTAGGCTTCAATCGTCTTTGGCGAGCACTTTCTCACCGTGGACATGTAGATATGGAGGTAATCCCTAGCAAAGCTCCAGAAGTTCGGGGCGTCGGTGTTTGGATAGCGTTTCATTCGAATCCCACCTCCGGCAGTAGCGACCGGCTCTTCTGAGTGATCTGGGCGTATGATCCCATGAAGTCAGGAGAAGTGTGAATGTAGTAGTAGGTGCTATCGAAAGTCGCATGCCCCATATAGCGCGACAGATATGGCAACATAGCGGTGACGTCCTTTCCTTGAGCCATCCATTTTTCGATGTTGGCGTAGGCGAAATGATGCCGGAAGTAATATGGTCGAGGCTGCTGGCTACATGTCGGTCTCTTCAGTGCGGCCTGATCCCAGATGCGGTTGAATATTGTTCCGACCGTTGCAGCTGTCACCTTGATGCCATTACTAGAGACAAAGAATGTCTGGCGGGACGGGCCAAAGTGTTGTTTCGATATCCCTTCGCACGCGGCGAGAATCTCAATGACTTCGCCGGTCAAGGGGAGCCTCCGACTGCGGTTGCCCTTAGACCACAAGATGTCGATGTGGCCGTCATGGAGGTTGACATGCTCACTCAGAAGAGCGCGGGGCTTCACCGGTTCTGATTCCACACGAGTGCATAAGCGCGAAGAACGCAACCGCTTGCCATCGCCATGGGGACTGCACCTCAAGCTGAGCCGCAGAGCTGAAGAAACCTTCGATCTCGTGGCTGGCCATCAGATAGGGGTGAGCTGGAATGAACGAGGCTTTCCATTTATCAGAGAGCACGTAGGCATCTTTGTTTCCATGCGCCACCAGCCATCGGCTAAAGTCCCTGATGTAGGACATCCATGATCGATAACAGCTCGATCGTTCCAGTTGGGCGGTCACCCACCCTTCGACAGTGGCACGCTCGAAGACCCTCAAATCATGTTCAACACAATAAGCATCAAACTTCTTTAGGTAAAATATCCGAGAGTTCCCATAGCAGCCCATATTTTCCTTGAATACAAGGTACTCCTCCAGTTCTGTAGCGAACGCACTAGTGAAACCGTGCCCGGTCATGATCGCGCACCTGTCGGAACTGGAAGTACGCACTCTCTGAGATGGTCATCATCGACACTCATATAGAGGTTGGTCGACTCCGGGTTCGCATGGCCGAGTACGGCCGATATCGTGGCGAGAGGGACATAAGCGCGCAGTAGCCTGGAAGCGGCGTTATGGCGCAGAAAGCTGGTCCCGGCCTTTATGTCGGTGACTCCGGCCTTGCGAAACGTTTCCTTCGTCACACGGTAGATCGAGGAATGATCGGACAGTTTGGTGTGCGGCGCCACACAGCGCAAGAATACGTGATCATCGTTTGAGTCGGGCCTTTCATCAAGGATGTAAGCACCGAGTTTGGAGGTCACCATTACTGTCAACGGTAGCGTCAGAGGGTTATGCGTCTTTTGTTGAATAATGCCGATGGTCCGTTCCCGCCAATTGATATCTATCAGTCGCAGAGCCACGATGTCACATGCTCTTAGTCCCGTCGTAAGTGCAAGTAGCGTGATGGCGCTATCGCGTGCACTCACTATCTTCGACATGCATGCCTGCACGAGAAGTTCTTGGTCGTGGTCGCTGAGAACGGGAAGGATCCTATGAGAACGCTTAACTCCGGTTAGATTCACCGCGTCGATTAAGTCGCCGCGGTTTATGAAAGTCAAAAATGGACGGAAGTTCGATACAACTCAGAACAGAGAGGACTTCGCCCATCTATCTAGCAAAGATTCGAGGAATTCAAGAATACTAGCGGCATCAGCTCGCTCGAGACTGACCACTCCACGGTCTTCTAGGAACACGAGATAGCTGCGAGATATCCGACCATAGGCAGAGCGCGTCGCCAATGCCAGAGCGCGATCTGCCATATCTGCATCCCACGCTGCGATCAGCCTCGAGAACTCGCTAGTTGCCGGTTGGCGCCCACCACCGCCACGTGTACGCATTGATACGTCTACATGCCCACTCTGTACATACGAGTCAAATACGCCTACGATCCGACCGAAGTCGAACCGGCGTTGAGCACTAAAGTGGCCAGTGCGCGGACTAGTTGTCATCGAAGCAAACTCGGCTCCTAATGAGAGGGTGTAGAAACCGCCTCGTTCCTCGACGAAGTCAGCCAGACGCTTGATTGTCTTTTCGTAGTTACCAATCGTCGAATTCATGTAACCGGCCGAGCGCAGCTCTGCAACCACCACTGCGCCAATCTTTGTGACCGTCGTATCCATAACCGTCTCCTTTCTAAAGACATATAGATACGACTGATAATAACGATAATCAACCGAAACATTAAGCCGAGAAATTGTTCAGTAAGCCATGACTACGCTGGTAGAACTATAATTTCTCGGCTTAATGAAAACCTCGGCTTAATCGGTATGAAAAATTGCGCCTTGGATATCGTCTCCCCTGAGGGATATTGACTGCTGGAGCGCTTCAATGACAAGGCTTGTCCTCATGTGGCGATCGACAGAATATCCAAGCACCCTGCCGGAGTGCTCATCACGAATGGCACAAAGGTAGGCAAAGCCCTCTCCAACTCGCAAGTAAGTGATATCTGAGGTAAGAACGGTATTTAGATATCCCTTGTCGAAGTCACGTTCGACGAGGTCGCTGGGATAACAAGCCTTAGGGTCAGCGGTAGTGGTCTTGACCTTGAATGACCTCGGGGAGATACCCTCTATGCCAAGATTTCTCATCCGAGTTGCAACACTATTTTTGCTTATTACCTCCCCCCGGTCGTGTAGCTCGGCGGTGATTCTTGGGGAACCATAAGTTCCATTAGATTCCCTGTGAATGGAGATAATCTTCACCTCAAGGTCATCTCTGGCTACCTTGGCATCGGCTGGGTTCTCTAACCGATGTAGCCAGGCATAGTAGCCAGATCGAGACACTTCAAGTAGTCGCGCCATCCGTGATATTTCAAAGTTGGCGCACTCCGCTTCCATCAAGGCAAATCGCCCTCGTTTGCTTGCTTGGCTGCGAAGTACGCGGCTGCTTTTCCCAGGAACTCATTATCTTTTTTGAGCTCTGCCATCTCACGACGAAGCTTTATGAGTTCTCTTCTTTCATCAGCACTTAGTGGTCCTTCACTGACACTAGATGCTGCCTCTAGACGTATTCGTTCATCTTTTACCCATCGATACAGTGCTTCTTGAGAAATAGATAGCTCACTCGCAACTTCTGGAATGAACGTGGCGGAATCTATAACTCGATGAGTGAGCTTCGTATCTTGAACTCAAGGGTGAATTTACGCCTTGTAGCTCCCATGATGACATCCTTTCTACCAACAATCTATGTTGGCTTAACAGGTGTCCACTAAATCTGGGTAACCTCACTTCGACCAATCGATCTTATCCCAATCCGTTTCGTCAGTAGGGCCACACGTGGCGTTAGCCATGTTCATTTGCCTTCCTAGTCTATGAGGTTCTATGAATTCAGGCCTCCTGACATGGTACCCAGCAAGTTTCTGTAAATTAGCCTCTGAGCTGGATAAATAATTCTGCAGGTGACCTGTTTCGGAGCTTGAATATGATATAATTGATGAGATGGAAACCACCTCAGGCAACCAGAATTCCGGGCTGATGATCGGTCAGCCACCATTGCCACTGGTTCCCAAAGAAACCCTCCCAATCGGTGATTCTGCTGGCATCTACGAAGACGAGCGTGGAGGTGCGGTCTTTATCTGGGGCAATGTCGTCTACACCTAGGGACCGGGTGACGAACCCCTTCGGCGACTTGCTGCAGTGCAACTTGTAGAGACTGGCGCTGCACGACCGATTGATGTTTCTCGTGCGTTTGAGATCAAACCCAATGCCTTGTGGCGTTGGCGCAGAGACTTCGCGGAATTCGGTCTAGCCGGCCTCGTCGATGCGAAGAGAGGTCCGAAGTCACAGCGCCTAGTAACCCGAAGAAGTCTCTTCCTACATCAAGGAACTGCGGCTCGACGGAAGAACGATTCAGTCGATAGCTGATGAGCTAGGTATTTCTACCTGTCCGGTCCGCCAAGCACTTGGCCGCCTTGGTCCGAAACCGAAGGTATCAGCGGCAATCGATCCGTCGGATACAGGTGATCTGGATGAAAGAGACACCGAAGGTGACGAGATAGAGCTTGCCCGTGCAATCCATCCGTCGACAGATGACATAGAGAATGACTCTTTTGCAGAAGCCGAACTATCTTCTGAAACAGAGCTATCTTCTGGTACTGAACTATCTTCTGAAACTGAGCTATCTTCTGGTACTGGACTTCTTCCGGTTCCATTGCCTGAACCACGCACCAAAGAACGAGTCCTTGCCCGCTTTGGTCTTCTTGAAAGTGCAACGTCTGTATTCACCCAAGGTGCTGGACTAGCGAGGCTGGGATCACTGTTGATCCTTCCGACATTGGCACAGACTGGACTCTTTAGCTCGGCAAAGAAGACTTATCACAGCCTGTCTGACGGTTTCTACAGCCTGAGTGCAACGATTCTCACCATGGTCTTTCTAGCGGTCTTTAGAGAGCCACTCGCAGAAGGTGCAACCCGTATCCCACCCTCAGACCTCGGTCGACTCCTCGGACTCGACCGTGCCCATGAGGTAAAGACCATCCGACGAAAGTTGAGCGAGATCGCAGGACCTAACAAAGGATCTGAATTCGTAAATGCCCTTAGTGAGTATCACGCAGAACAAGATCCCGACGTAATGGGTTACCTCTATCTCGATGGCCACGTCCGAGTCTATTCAGGGAAACGAGACCTACAAAAAGCACACGTGACCAGAACCAGGATTGCAGCACCAGCAACCGTTGAGACCTGGGCGACCGATCAGAGGGGTGACCCTGTTTTTGTCGTGACCTCTGAACTTAGCGCCTCATTGGTCTCGGAGATCAGGCGCCTACTCCCATCACTCAAAGCCTTGGCTAAGGGCCACACGATGACCGTGGTGTTCGACCGTGGCGGATGGTCACCAAATCTGTTCGCAGAAATGGTCCGAAACAAGATCGACTTTGTCACCTACGTCAAAAACAAGCGCACGAAAGAGCCAGATGATGCCTTTTTCGAAGAGTCCTTTATCGAGGATGGCGTTTCATACCTCTATGAGCTGGCTGATAGAGGTATCTGTCTGAATCTCACAAAGGAAGTTGACGGCCAAAAGACCCTTAGCTGTCGTCAGATCACCAGACGTAGGGAAGGTGGTCGCCAAACCCAGATAGTAACCTCCCGCACCGATGCCAGTGCGTCAGAGATAGCTCATCGTATGTTTGCTCGCTGGCGTCAAGAGAACACTTCGCACTCGATGCACTCGATTCCTACAGTTTTTTAGGAGACGACCCTTTTCGCATGGTCCCAAATCCTGCGAAAAAGACAGCCCAGGCTGATTTACGCAAAGCACGTCTCGCCCTATCTCAGGCAGAAGCAGCGATAGGTATCGCACTCGAGGAGTCGAAGCGGACATCTTTGGTGAAGTTCAAGACACAAAATGCAGAACTCACAGCAATAACAGAAAAGGCACGAAGCGAAGTTGACC
>NZ_JXYS01000130.1 GCF_000949295.1 Acidithrix ferrooxidans | reverse complement strand
GTATCGGAATCTAAACGTCTCACAAAAACATCTTTGAATGATTTAGCAGTGGTATCTTTGATTACTTCCATGAAGCAATGAGTAGGAGCACCATTGCTAATCGACACTCCAATTAGGACATTGGTTTGCTTTTGTTCCCTTTCCTCTTCTGCCTTCGCCATGGCTCTCACCACCTAAAAAGAACTCATCTACCTGGACGTTTCCTCCAAGTTTATATAAACCATTTCGGTCAGCCATTGCTTTTCGTAGCTTATTTAGCATCAACCAGCCAGTCGAATAAGATACTTGAACGAATTTAGCAATGGTAGTAGCCGAAAGACCACGCTTGTCGTTGGACAATAGATAGATAGCGGAGAACCACTTGGATAAAGAGATATGGCTTCGATGGAAGATGGTTCCGGAGGTAACGCTAGTTTGACGGTGACAAGATTTACATTGAAAAAGTGGAGCTCGAGATGCTGCATTTCTTCGATGGTTTGGCCTGATTAAGGTAAACTGGTCAGAGTCACACTTTGGGCATCTAAATCCCTCTTTCCACCGCAATTTGATCAAATGATCTTCACATGCTTCCTCTGAAGCGAAGCGTACCATAAAGCCTGAGATATCCACCATGCCTCCTTTATCGAACATCTGTTCTACTAAAGATTAGCTCCAATCTGGTCTCGGTGGAGGCGAAACTTACGAAACTTGATAAGTATGAATGGATATTCAACAGCTACTAGGGGATGAAGCTAATTCCCTGCTCGGTCACACATGCAAGGGGATTTCCAAAAAATCCCTCACGCTGCCAGGTCCGAACTACATTGACCGAATCATGGCACAGAGCGACCGCTCTATAGTTGTCTTGCGCAACTTGGCGCACATGTACAATCATGGTCGGCTTGGTGGCACAGGTTATCTATCGATACTGCCAGTTGATCAGGGGGTTGAACATTCTGGCGCCGCTAGCTTCGCTCGAAACCCAGCTTATTTAGACCCCTCAAATATTTGTGAATTAGCGGTCGAAGGCGGGTGTAATGCCATAGCCTCCACCTTGGGTGTGCTTGGCATGGTCGCTCGACATTATGCCCATCGAATACCTTTCATCGTCAAGCTCAACCATAACGAGCTACTTACCTATCCAAACCACACTCGCCAAATCTTCTTCGCCTCTGTGCAACAGGCCTTCGATCTCGGAGCGGTAGGCGTAGGGGCGACCATCTACTTCGGCTCCGAAGACGCCGACCGTCAGTTGGTCGAGGTGAGTGCGGCCTTCGCCGAAGCTCATCGACTGGGATTGTTTACCGTACTGTGGTGCTACCTACGAAATGATGCCTTCGAACATGACGGAATAAACTACGAGACCTCAGCGGACCTAACCGGACAGGCCAACTACCTGGGCGTGACCATCCAAGCCGACATTATCAAACAAAAACAGGCCACATGCAATGGAGGCTATTACGCGGTGGACTTCGGAAAAACCGACCCTATCGTCTACTCAGAGCTCACCACAGATCATCCCATCGACCTCACTCGATGGCAAGTGGCCAACTGCTATTTGGGTAGGATCGGACTCATCAACTCCGGAGGCGGATCGGACGGACCCAACGACCTAGCCGGAGCCGTGCGCACAGCGATCATCAATAAGCGTGCTGGAGGAGTCGGGCTCATTGTCGGTCGTAAGTCATTTGAGAGACCTTTGTCTGATGGCATTGAGCTCCTCAATGCAGTCCAAGACGTCTTTCTCGACCCCTCAATCACGGTGGCCTAGACTATGGATACCGTCGTATCCGTAACTATTGATCCGACCCGATTCAGTAGCTTTAGACAAAGGCGGTCTTCCTCAGTGGATTTTGCCTCCACCGCCACCAGTCGCACTCTGATTCCAGAGCGCAATAACACTCCAACTCTTGGCGCCTTGGACGAATCTTTAGCGCCTTTTATCCTCTGTCAGAACTTGAGAGGAAGCCGTCATGAAAACTAACCCATCTGCAAGAGTCACTTCTGAGATAACTACCCAAACGATACGCCGCCATGTCTTTGGGGCTGCTGCCATTACTGCACTTGGTGGACTCCTTTTTGGATATGACACCGGAGTTGTATCAGGTGCATTGCTCTTTTTGCACGTCGATTTTGGGAGAATATCATCTCTCGACAAGGAACTAGTAACAAGCCTCCTCCTTGTTGGAGCGATGGTTGGGGCATTTTTTGCGGGCAAGCTTGCCGATACTATCGGGCGGCGGCGAACTGTTCTTATAACAGCGGTACTCTTTATGGTTGGAGTCCTTGGCGCTGGGTTCTCACCCAGTTTGCTAGTTCTGATCATTATGCGCTTTGTGATTGGTGTTGCTGTAGGTTCAGCTTCAATGGTCGTTCCGCTCTACATTGGTGAGGCGGCTCCGCCTAACCTTCGTGGCGCCCTTGTCAGCTTCAACCAGTTGGCAATCACCTCTGGTATTCTCAGCGCCTATCTAGTTGACTATTGGACTCTCCTACACTCAGAACTGGCGGCTCATGTTTGGCCTAGCCACCATTCCCGCTGCTGCCCTATTTGTCGGCATGCTCTTTCAAGAGGAGAGCCCTCACTGGTTGATCGCCCAAGGTCGAGAAGATGAAGCTCGAGCTGTACTAAAGCGAGTACGAGCCAGCAGTGAGATTGAAGCCGAGATTACCGAGGTACGAGAGCTCAGCCAAAAGAAGAGTCATGCCAGAGATCTTTTGAATCCTAAAATCCGCGGAGCACTAACCGTTGGGATTCTTCTAGCGATCTTTCAACAGGTGACTGGTATCAATACCATCATCTACTATGCCCCTACTCTCCTTCACGGTGCGGGACTGGGTAATTCTGCATCACTGCTTGCTAACGTAGCAAACGGGGTGATAAACGTCGCAATGACTATCGTTGCTATTCGATTGATCGATCGAGTTGGTCGTCGACCCCTACTGTTGGTAGGAACAAGTGGTATGGCTATCTCCTTGGTTGTGCTTGCATTAGCATTTGTCGTAGGTGGGAATCACCTCACAGGTGCGACGGCAATTATAGCTATTATCGCTTTACTCCTCTACACTGGATCCTTTGCAGTTGGCCTTGGGCCTACCTTCTGGCTACTAATTAGCGAAATCTATCCGGTTGGTATCAGAGGTCGAGCCATGAGCGTTGCCACGATTGCCAACTGGGGTGCGAACTTTGTTGTTACGATTTCCTTCCTAACACTGCTAAATGCCATTCACGGATCGGGAACGTTCTTCCTCTTTGGCTTTTTGACCATTGTCGCACTTGTGTATTTCCAACGAAAAGTGCCAGAGACCAAGAATCGCAGCCTACAGGAGATAGAACGAGATCTCTTTGGAGGTGAGAGTTCTAAGGTGGGGGGAGAAAGATAACTAAACTACAGTGTTATGTCGATCGGTAACGACTCAAGCTGAACTTTGGTCCTCGATAGTTTGATTCACAACCTTTCCACACAGGTATGGTCGGTTTTGCATCTCTCGCGTCGAGGGGCAATGGTTGGTTTACAAAACGGTCATCATCGCTCCATGGTGAGTCGACAGAGATCAAGCTATAGGTTTTAAACATTATTTGAAGCAAATGGCGGGTCTCCATTTAGTGGTCCAAAATGGGTCTTGCATCCAAAGAGTCTCCAGTAAATAGGTCACCATCCCGATCGGCGCCGTGACTTGAGTCAATGACGGTATCAGCCTGAACCTCACCAAAGTGTTGCCAGCAACATAGGCGTAACACACGCCAGAATAGGCCAATACACCTACGAAGATTGAGGCTTCAAAAGTTACCTTCTCAGATGTCATGGAGCTATAGATTGGAACCCTATCTCCGCCAAAGTCAACGAACAACTTGTAACCAGGTAGATGTTCAAGATGCATAGTTAGAGAGTTGACCACCTTGAGCGAACGCATCAGAACACAAAACTGTGAGTAACTGTAACTTTGATCGCCAAATTGCTCTGTGTATTCATCCCAAAGCACTTTGCGTGTGAGAGATGGGTGTTTGGCCATCTCTTTGATCAGTCCATCGAAGTCAGGGGTCACCTTTTCCTTAGAAACTGGTCCTGATGCCTTTGGGTATTAGATCTCCTTCAGCTCTTGATCGCTAAGTTCAAGGCCTTGAGCGATACTTAGACCGCATTTGACAATTGCGTTTAGATGTTTAGATACTTCTCTGGTGTGAAATCGACAGCGATGTCCCGATTTCACGAAAGGTATAACGATCTTCGTTAGCTAAACGAAGAATATCTCTGATTACTTTCAAATCAATCTCCCATTTTTTCCTTATCATTTCCTGGTTTCTCCTGGTTTCTAAGCCATCGTTATTGATGGCTCAAAAACCGAGTCTTACCTAAGAAATTCACCTGGTCGCAAGATTTGATATTGCGTGGTCGAGAGATTTGATATTCAGTGGTCGCAAGTCTTGATATTCAGTGGTCGAAAGATTGAAAAATAGTCAATTCCAGTGATGGTGGTCACCACAATTACGACGAGATAGATTGACAAATCACATCAAGAGAGTTAGTATTTGAAAAAGGAAGCCCAGACCCCGCATCCCTTATCAACAGAAATTTCTTTCTCGATGGGACGGTATACGCGATGGCGAAAACGGAGTCCGAACCGATCAGCACGCTCATACCGGCGCGTATAGACCGCCTTCGCTGGTCGCCCTTCCATACGCGCATGGTGATCGCCTTGGGCGTTGCCTGGGTGCTCGACGGGCTCGAGATTACAATTGCGAGCGACGTGGCTGACCTCCTTCAGAGGAAGAGTACACTTAGCATGTCCCCACGAGCGGTGGGCGACATAGCGTCGGTCTATCTCATTGGCGAGGTGGTCGGAGCTCTTGTCTTCGGTCGACTTTCGGATAAGCTCGGGCGGCGGAAGCTCTTTCTCGTAACGCTAGGCGTGTATCTTCTGGGCTCAGGTCTCACCGCCGCCACGCTTGGTCACGGTAGTGGATGGGTGATTTGGCTCTACGCCACTCGATTTATCGCCGGCATGGGTATCGGCGGTGAGTACGCCGCCATCAACTCCGCCATCGACGAGATGATCCCCGCGCGATACCGAGGTCGAGTGGACATTGCAATCAATGGTACATATTGGGGTGGCGCCCTAATCGGCACCTTGGCCGAGCTCTATATCCTCAATTCTTTCTCCGCCACCGTGAGCTGGCGACTCGGCTTCCTCCTCGGGCCGGTACTTGCCGTGGCAATCATCTTCGTTCGACGTAATCTCCCCGAAAGCCCCCGGTGGCTAATCATGCATGGGCGAGAGAAGGAAGCCGAAGTAGCGATCAAGCGAATGGAAAAAGAGTCTGCGGGTGGCGGAGATCTGCCACCGTTCGACGAATCGAAAGCACTCGTCATCAATCCGATCTCCGACCTCGGATACTATAGGCTGGCGCGTGTGCTGTTCACCCAGATGCCGAAACGAAGCATCTTGGGTGCGACATTGATGATAACCCAGTCCTTCCTTTACAACGCGATCTTCTTCACCTACGCACTGGTCCTCGCGACGGTCTACCACGTGTCAAGCGGCTCAATACCGCTGTACTTCATCGCCTTCGCTGTCGGTAACCTTGCCGGCCCCCTCATCCTCGGTCGGCTTTTCGACACAATCGGTCGACGGTTCATGATCAGCTCTACCTACCTGCTGGCTGGCGTACTACTGGCGTTAAGCGCGTGGGCATTCGACGCCAACCTGCTCGACGCGCTGACCCAGACCATCGCTTGGTCGCTGGTCTTCTTCTTCGCCTCCGCGGGAGCTAGTGCAGCGTATCTCACCGTGAGCGAAATCTTCCCGTTAGAGGTTCGAGCGAAGGCGATCGCCGTCTTCTTCGCCATTGCTCAGGCCTTTGGCGCACTGGGGCCTAACATCTATGGCGGCCTGGTCAACAACCATCGTGGACTCTTTTTTGCTTACCTGGTTGGGGCCGGGGTCATGATCATCGGCGGCGTCGCGGAGTTGGTGTTCGGCGTCGCAGCCGAGCAACAGTCACTCGAAGATATCGCAATGCCGCTCTCAGCCGTGGGAACCAATAGTGGCGGGACGATCACGACTGCAGTACGACCAGGATTCGCCCGCGGCGGACCTCACGATTCCGTCTACCCAGAACGCACGCATCGACCGACAGATGATGGGGGACGGGATGATCGGTGACGCCAACCTATGGGCTGCCGACCTAGAGCCTGCACGCATGGTCTTCGATATACGAGCCCTCCGGTGATTCAACATCCGGCCTTTACAATTGAGCCATGGTGCCTGCGCGAAACCGAATTGAACCTCAATATCTTGGCGCAGACCGAGTCGCTGTTCGCATTGTCCAACGGACACATCGGCTGGCGGGGCAATCTGGACGAAGGTGACCCATACGGTCTTTCGGGAAGCTATTTGAACGGCGTGCACGAACTCCGACCACTTTCCTACGCCGAAGCCGGTTACGGTTATTCTGAGCGCGACCAGGTCGTGGTAAACGTCACCGACGGAAAACTGATTCGACTATTGGTCGACGACGAACCGTTCGATGTTCGTTACGGCGAGTTGGACAGCCACGAACGCGTCCTAGATTTTCGCGCGGGGGTCCTCGACCGACGGGTCGAATGGTCGTCACCGTCTGATCGAAGGGTGCGGATAGCTTCTACGCGTCTAGTGTCCCTCGTCCAAAGGTCTGTTGCGGCGATTCGTTACGAGATCGAAGCCGTCGACCATGAAGTACGTGTAGTGGTTCAATCCGAGTTGGTTACGAACGAACCGCCACCGCCGCCGAGCGGTGACCCCCGAGTTTCGGCGGTACTAGATAGTCCGTTGCAAGCGGTAGGCCACGCCAACGAGGGGACTCGCTGCGAATTAGTGCACCACACCAAACATAGTGAGATCACCGTCGCGGCAGCTATGGACCATGAGGTGGAAGGCCCGGATTCGACGGAAGTGGTTGCTGAATGCTCCGACGATCTCGGACGCTTGACGGTTGCGGTCACGCTCGAACCAGGAGAGCGTCTGACGATCGTTAAGTACGTCACTTACGGATGGTCGGCTACTCGTTCGGAGAAGGCACTGCGCGATCAAATAGATGCGGCTCTCTTGGTCGCCTCGAGGACCGGCTGGGAAGGACTCCTGGCGGAACAGCGCAAGTTCCTAGAAGATTTTTGGGATCGCGCTGACGTCGAGGTAGACGGCGACGATGAGATCCAACAGGCCGCACGCTTCTCGCTCTTTCACGTGTTGCAGTCGGGAGCTCGAGGTGAACGTCGCGCGATTCCCGGCAAGGGACTGACCGGCCCGGGTTACGATGGACACGCGTTCTGGGATAGTGAGACGTTCGTGTTATCGGTACTTACTTACACAATGCCTGACGCTGTGGCACACGCCTTGTCGTGGCGCCATGACACACTCGCATCAGCGAAAGCTCGAGCATCAAATCTCGGTCTCAAGGGAGCACTATTTCCTTGGCGAACTATTACGGGAGCCGCGTGCTCGGCGTACTGGCCAGCGGGCGTGGCGGCATTTCACGTCAACGCCGACATCGCCGATGCCGTCATTCGATACGTAAAAGCGAGCGCTGACGAGAAGTTCGAGCGAGGCGTTGGTCTGGAGTTATTGAGTGAAACGGCGAGGCTATGGTATTCCCTCGGTCACTTTGTTCGCGACGGAGGATTCCGTATCGATGGAGTAACCGGTCCCGATGAGTACAGCGCGATCAGTGATAACAACATCTACACCAACCTCATGGCGCAGAGATATCTACGGGCCGCTGCCGACGTGGCCGAGCGTTACTGTGAATCATCGCGCGCACTCGAGATCGAAGAGGCGGAGATCCTCGAGTGGCGTCGTGCCGCTGACGCGGTGGTGATTCCCTTCGACGCAGTTCTTGGCGTTCATTCGCAGTCCGAGCGTTTCACTGACCACCAGGTATGGGACTTCGCGACCACGTCGAAAGAGCAGTACCCACTCTTTCTCAATTTTCCTTACTTTGACCTCTACCGCAAGCAGGTCATCAAGCAGGCCGACCTGGTGCTGGCCATGTACTTACGCGGTGACGCATTTACCCTCGAACAGAAGAGACGAAACTTCGAGTACTACGAGAAGCTCACCGTGCGCGACTCTTCCCTCTCAGCTTGCTGCCAAGCCATCATCGCGGCCGAAGTCGGCTACCTGGCGTTAGCGTACGACTACCTCGCCGAAGCCGCCCTAATGGACTTAGAAGATCTTGAGCACGACACCCGCGACGGTCTGCACGTAGCGTCGTTAGCGGGAACGTGGATTGCGCTGGTGGCCGGATTCGGAGGGATGCGCGAAAGCAACGATACGCTGACATTCGCTCCCCGTCTCCCCGAAGGGATTACTCGACTAGCCTTCAACATGGAGTTTCGCGGCCGACGCCTACGCGTCGAGGTAACACCATCGATGGTGAGTTACGTCTTGACCCATGGGGACGATCTGGAACTCTTTCACTTTGATAGGGCGATGACCGTGTCCATGAGTGGTCCCACTGTCTTTACGTTGACTCACGACCACTCGCGCCAATCGACACCCTCGATGCCGAGCCAACCCTTCGGGCGGACGCCCCGGCATCGCGTCACTACCAGTTCTCACGAGCAACAGGAGGCACCATGAGCGCGCCAAAGAAGGATGATCAAGTCAAGGACGTAGACTTTGCCGCCTACCACGCGTGGTTGTTCGACATGGACGGCGTATTGACGAACACCGCGTCAGTACACGCAGGTGCATGGAAGCAAGCATTCGACGAGTTTCTCAAGACAGAGGCGACTAACACGGGAAAGACGTATGCACCATTCGACGCCGAGGGCGACTACGAAAAGTACGTCGACGGTGAACCTCGTGACGACGGGGTTCGCAACTTCCTCACCGCGCGTGGCATCACCCTGTCCGAGGGCGCTGACGATGATCAATCTGACGCAGGCACCATCAAGGGGGTGGGTAAACGCAAGAACGAGCTCTTCCTGGAGGCCCTGAAGAAAGAGGGGGTGAAGGTCTTCGATGGCGCGGTGGCGCTCGTGAAGGAACTTCGCCTTAAGGGCGCCAAGGTGGCTGTCGTCTCGGCCAGCGAAAACACTAAGACGGCCCTAGTGGCAGCCGGTATTATCGATCTCTTTGACGCGGTCGTCGACGGACACGTCGTCAAGGATCTCGATCTGAAGGGGAAACCTGCACCCGACAGCTATCTCCAGGGAGCGAAGGTCCTGGGAGTGGATGCAGATACCGCCGTGGTCCTCGAGGATGCCCTGGCTGGTGTCGAAGCAGGTCGGGCCGGACGATTCGGCTTAGTTGTCGGTGGCGACCATCACGACGCGCCCGGTGTGCACGACTACGCCGATGGACTTCGCGCCCACGGTGCCGACGTCGTCGTGACGAGTCTCGCCGAGCTGATGACCCATGGATCGCACGCCGCGGGCGACAACCCGCAGTAGTGGCGTGGGTGGAGAATCCCAGCCGTGCTGGGAGTGACACGATTTCTGCGCTTCATCGACCTAGATGCACGACGGTGGCGAAGTTGGTGCGCGAAGTGCGGACGTTCGCACGGCCCACCGATCTCAAAGTTCTTTCACCATATTTCGATAACTCGCATGAAACAATGATATACTCACAAAGGACGCCCAAACCTCGCATCTTTCTCGACCAATAATGGTAGGTTTCAAAATGAAAGTGTGCGGGATGGCCTACATGGACGGCGAACTTAATTCGGTAGCGACGACGTCGCCTTCACGTCACTTTCACTTTCCCAAAGAATTCCGCGAGTACCCTGACGACATGGGTAGGCCGTCGCAGTTCTGGGCGCGGAAGACCACTCGTCGACAGGAGTCCGCCCCCCATGGACTCCCGTCGACGACGATTACTCGGTTGGTGGCGACTTGACCAGAAGCTTGCGCGGAGTACGGCCCGATAAGCAAGGCACGGCTAACGTGAACCACCTTTCGCCGTGCGCCGCCGACTCCCTCGTCATATTCGGCATCACGGGAGATCTCGCCAAGAAGATGACCTTCCAGGCGTTGTATCAACTGGAGTTGGCTGGCGAGTTGAACGTTCCGATCATCGGCGTAGCCGAGGAGGACTGGTCCGTCGATCACCTGCGTTCCTCCGTACTCGCGGCATTGAAGTCGGGTGACGAAGTGGTCGACAAAGGGATATTTGACCGCCTAGCGAAACGGTTCAGGTACGTACAGGGCGACTTCAACAACCCCGCCACCTACCAGGCTCTCGCGAAGGATCTGCAGAGGAGTTCACACTCCTTGTACTACCTAGAGATACCACCCGGACTATTCGCTCCGGTGGTCGCCTCTCTAGACGAGGCAGATCTCCTCCAGGGCGCCCGGGTGATGATCGAAAAGCGGCACTTCGGATTTAACGGTGGCTAGAGGTTAAAGTTCCATTTTTATAAAGTCGCTTTGGAGGTGGTACAGGGGTTCTGCCAGAATGGGATTTGAACAACTCATGATGGAGAGCCCCTGTGGAAAAAGATCATAAAGCAATTTCTAAAATCTTGGTTGGTTTAGTTGATATTAATTTGATAGGCGTTGAAGATAATCTTGGTGAACCGCTCCATGTTCACATTGAGTGTTCTAATTCACAAAAGCAATGTCCAACTTGTGAAGGCAAAGTTCACCATAATGGCCTCAGAGTTGTTGAGGTTGTAGACCTACCGTCTTTTGGTCGCAAGGTTATTCTTTTTTGGTCTAAGCACAGATGGCGATGTGCAAACAAACACTGCCCCCAACCGTCTTTTAGTGATGATGATCCAAAAATAGCTCAATTTCAAATACCCACAAGGTCGTCTTCGCCTAAGTGATCGGGCGGCTAGATGGGCAACTTATGCTGTTGGAGCCCAGCGTCGTAGCGTTTCTTGTGTGGCTAAGGAACTTGGCTGTGATTGGCATACGATAAATGACGCAGTCGTTGCCTATGGAGCTGCATTGGTGGATGATCCTTCACGTTTTGGTGCTGTGGATGCTCTGGGACTAGACGAG
>NZ_JXYS01000129.1 GCF_000949295.1 Acidithrix ferrooxidans | reverse complement strand
TGAGTAACGAAATCCCGTTGCGTCACGATAGCGTCACGGTAGCTTGTCCGGTTTGNCATAGTGATTTCTTAGTATCGGGTCGTAAGACCTACTGCTCAGAGCGTTGTAGAGCTAGTGCTTATCGAACTCGACGCAACAACAGCCAACTCAAGGTACCTGTTGTAGGTAAGAAACAGCCGCTAAAGCCAATCACTGTATATGAGTGTGATATCTGCGGGGAGCGAGCCCTCGGGGAGCAACGCTGCGACGAATGTCAGAAATTCATGCGTCGTGTTGGCTTTGGAGGACTGTGTCCTCATTGTGATGGAGCAGTTGCCTATGACGAGCTAACCGTTGGTTAAGCGAATCTAACAAAACTAAAGATCAGGCCATCTTTAGTGAGCGGTGGACGCCTGCACGCTTGCCTCGCAAATAATCTGACACATGTGAATAAGCGCTTCGCGTTTACATGCAGGTGCCAGATCTCGACCACAGGGCCCACCGCTATCGCTACTACCGATAAACAAATAATAAAAAGAAGGGTAACTGGTTCCGAAACTACCCATTGGGACCAGTTACCCTTCGTGCTACTCCTGGCTTAGAGTTGTCCGTAATCCTCAGAAAAGCGAAAGACAACTTTCTAATCCAACAACGAGAGGACTATGGACAAATAAATATCAAAAAGACGAGCCATTTAGGCATTAATTAAGGGACCTTCTAGCCTGACATCTACCAGGATTGAGGTAACTTAGAGATAGGTTAAAGGGATCAGGAAAGTCTGGTCCAAAGACTTCGGTACAGTGGTCCAAAGATACTGGTGCTGTGGTCCAAAGATTCTACCAATAGTGGTCCAGAGAATCGGAATAGTCACCTGTCCCGACTTTAGTCTTTAGATATCTCTATCGATAATACTTTATGTGAGTTTTAGCCCGCTTCTCACGAGGCTGGGACTTTTGCCTAAGCGCTTGCGGTCCGTTCTCAGGTTGACAAAGAGGTAACGTGAATAGATTGATTTACTGCAGTCAGGCAACTCATGGTCTTTTGCCAGAGGAGTTAGTTTCGCTGCTCGAGATTGCTAGGAGAAACAACAAACAGAGGGGTTTAAGTGGAATGCTTTTGTACTCAAGTCAGAGTTTTCTCCAATTGATTGAGGGAAATGAAGTTCAGCTTGAGGTGACCTATAGGGCTATCCAGAGGGACAAAAGGCATACCAATCTTCGACTTCTCATAAACCATGCAGTCTCTGAACGAATGTTTCCCGACTGGACTATGGGTTTTGAAGATGTCAATGATGAGCAATTGGCATTGGAGCTAGAAGGATTCACCCCAGCGATTGAGTATCCTTTGGTAAATTCAAATTTAGTAACTAATTCAGTGATTGCCGAAACGCTACTTCGCCTATATTCTAAAAATCGCGAGCGATAATGGATGCTGGCATACCAGAGAGCTGCGCGATGGTTGATGCGGTGCGCAAATCTGTTTTCGAATTTCTAGCTATTTTTGGAGCCGATGGAAAATTTAGGGAGGTCAATTCGCTTCTCGCGCAACTTTTGGGTCTCACTATTGAAGAGGTTGAAGGACGCTCGCTTCTGGATGTGATTCATCCAGATGACATTCCAAGGACTGTTGCCAGCCTATTCGCGCTTGAATCGGGAAAAAATGAGGTTGCATTCGAGACGCGATTTGCTCCCAGCGATGGGGTATTTAGACACATTCAATGGGTGGGAAGACAGTTGTCTGACTCAACTCTTTTTTGGGCAGTTGGACGTGAAACATCCGAGTTTCATAGAGTTCTAGCCGAAAGTCAAGACTATCGGCTTCGATTGGAATTAGCGATCGGTCTCGAAATATCCACCATGTGGGAGTTTGATTTTAAGACTAAGAGGATTACATGGGAGCCTACGATAGCGGCTCTCTTGGGGCTCGCCTTGGAGTTGGTTCCTCAAGATCTTGATCAATTTTTAAATGTGGTCAATCCCAAGGATAGAGCGTTATTGGCCCTGGCAATGGCCACCCTTGAATCAAATGGCTCAATTGAGGTCGGAATTTGGATCGGACAATCCGTTGGTGGTCGCTATCTATCGGTGAGAGGAAAGGTCTTGGACCGAACCCGACGTGGTAAGGCATTGCGTGCAATTGGCCTCTTGATCGATAAGACCGCTGAAAAGGCGATGGAAGAGCGGATGCTTAGCATGGCTATGAGCGATGGCCTTACCGGAATAGCAAATCGGAGATCGTTTGATGGATCCCTCAGGAGCGAGTGGCGCCGTTGCAAACGAGCATTGGATCCAATCACCTTGGTAATGATTGATATCGATAATTTCAAAATGTTCAATGACACCTACGGTCACCTTGTCGGTGACGAAGCAATTCGCGCTATTGCCTCTTCCCTGTTAGCGCTCCTAAACCGGGAAGGCGACTTTGTGGCCCGATTTGGCGGTGAAGAGTTCGCAATGATTCTTCCGGCTACTGATTTTGACGGTGCGAAGAAGGTCGGCGAGAAGATAGTGCGCGAGATCAGAAAGATCAAGCTTTCCCAGGCATCCGATTGGAATTTTAGTGTTTCTGTGGGCACTGCGACCACAACCTCCTTGAAGGATCCAGGTCGATCGGTGGACCTCCTGTCTAAGTCGGATGAAGCGCTCTATGAAGCTAAACATGAAGGCAAGGACAGATGGGTGTCCAAGACGCTTTAGAGGTCAGAATCACACCATAGTAGAGCCAATGTCGTGGTTTTTTCTGTGAGTGTTAGGATCGTTGGCACATTTGCTCAGTTCAAGATTAATGGTTTTTTGGCACCTTAGTGCCACCAAAATCTAGTCAATTCCGGTTTCTCATGGATCGACTTACCCGTGGTAGTCATTTGGTTTAGACGGTAATTGATGATCCTCCATAGCTTTGGGCTCATGAGATCGAAGATGGATACGAGATCGCCACCATGTGGACAAGGACTCGCCATCGTCGTATTATCGTCATGCAACGGGCGATTGGAGTGGAGTTGATAAATAGGAAACCTTCCGACTGTGTTGATTGATGACGAACTTGTGGCGCGCTTTATGCTCACCTTCCCTCTGGGATCTCAGACTTCTAGCTATTCAGGGCCACCATGAGGGGTTATTGAGTTGTGGCTCAATATCACGCGAGCGATCATTGGAATGTGCAATGCGCTTCGCGTTTACGCACAATCCAATAACCTTCGCCCACGAGGTTCTTTTAACGTGCTAGTGCTAAATAAATTTAAGACTCTAAGATCTTGGATCTCTACCTGTTGGGTCGATCGACTTAGAACTACGCAGATAAGCTAGCACTCAGGGCCGACTTATCCTTAGGAGGAGTAGTCCAGATTCTCGCCTCTTGACTAAAGCCTTTTTTGACTCTTGGAATAAGCCTTCATCGTGTTCTTCTACTTCTTGCGCCCTATAGTTGATATTCTATTTTAATATAAGGCATCTCCCTTGACACCTAGAGTCCCCTCTACTATGGAATATGAGCTTTACCCTTCGAAACAGGTACTACTAATACAATGAAAAAAAACTCAAAAGAGCAGAGTTCATTTTTGATATCAAATACTAAGCTGTTACAGCCGTTAGCAATTGTGAGTAATTAGGTGAGATATTTATAGTAACTGAATTTCACGTTGCACACGGGAGGATTTTTGGGCGCAAAGAGCCAGTTATCTTACCTGGTGGATGCCTAGATACTACCACTTGTCTTGTGCTTGTCAAAGCAGACGAATATGAGTGTTGTGGCCAAAGCTTTCAATACGGTCAATGGCTTCAATATGGTCAACGACATTCGGTTGAACTTGAATTTGCTCGTCGTGTAGGTACTTTCTATGCTGTTCTGCGACATGTGCTTGCGAATATTGATCTAAGAGTTTTTGGGGGTTCGGCACTGACTGCGGACATACCCGTCCCTACTGATTTCGGATCTCAAAATCGTACTGAAGACATTCCTGTTACTTACGTACCTGTACGACATACTATTTTTACCTTTGTCCTAGCGTTGGCAGCGACAATTGAGGCCACTAATATCTTTATTGGTGTGAACACCTTGAATTATTCGGGTTATCCGGAATGCAGACCATAGTTCATTAATGCATTTGAGAGCATGGCGAATTTAGCTAGCAAAGCGGCAGTCGAGCGCAGGGCGCACACGGCCATCAACACTCCCTTGATCAAATTAGCAAAGGTACAGATTATCGAATTGGGTATTAAATTGAACGTCGACTATGACATAACACACAGTTGCTACAATCTCAAAGACGATGGAACAATGTGCGGAGTTTGTGACTCTTGTGTATTGAGTGATAGAGGATTTCCTGCACATGGAATGTTAGATCCGGCGGTCCTCAGGTGAGTTACGTCGTTAAGGAAATTTTCTACACATTGCAGGGAGAAGGACATCGAAGCGGGCGTCCTGCGGTTTTCCTTCGATTTGCAGGTTGCAATCTATGGACAGGGAGAGAGGTGAACAGATTGAAGGCCATATGCCAATTCTGCGATACCGATTTCGTAGGTACCGATGGGACTGATGGTGGCATCTATAAGACAGCCCTGGAATTGGGTGATATGGTTGACAGAATTTGGCCCGACAATTTCAGCGACCGTAAATACGTTGTTTGCACAGGTGGAGAGCCACTTTTACAACTCGATGCCGAACTTGTAAATGCTTTACATGAACGCGGTTTTGAAATCGCCATTGAAACGAATGGGACGCAACTTCCTCCGGAAGGTATTGATTGGATATGCGTAAGCCCTAAAGCTGGTGCAGAATTAAACCTTACCTACGGAAACGAACTCAAGGTTGTCGTGCCTCAATCTGGTATTGACCTTGAGTACTTGCGTAAGCTCGACTTTGAGAACTTCTATTTGCAACCGATGGAAAATGAAAACCTTGACTCGAATATCAAGTTCGCGATCGCCTACTGCCTAGAAAACCCTGTATGGAATCTTTCGCTTCAAACGCATAAAATGATAGGAATTCGTTAATGGAAATTTATAAAGAATTTTCCTTCGACTCAGCACATCGCTTGCCCAACCTTCCCGATAGTCACAAGTGTTCACGACTCCATGGCCACACCTTCAAAGTCACGGTCTACGTTCAAGGTGATGTCGATCCCCAGCTGGGATGGGTTCTTGACTTTGGAGACATTAAAGAGTGTGTAAAGCCAATTATCGACGAACTAGATCATCGCTACTTGAACGACATCGACGGACTCGAAAACCCAACGAGCGAAAATATCTCACGATGGATTTTTGAAAAGTTGATTCTTGTGATGCCTGTTTCAAAGATTATGGTGAACGAGACGTGCACTTCAGGATGCATCTACACGGGCCATCCATAATGAGAGATATTCAAGCAGAAAACGACCTCCGCGGCATAGCCCTTGAAGAAGTCGGCATCAATAACCTTACTCTTCCTGTTTCGGTATCCGCTGAATCTGGAACTTTGATATCAACCGTAGCAAAAGTATCCATTGGCGTATCCGTAGCGGAGAATCTTCGGGGTACTCATATGAGTCGGCTAGTCGAGAGTGCAATTATTCACCTTTCTGATTTATCGCCATGTTCAATCGAAGAATGTCACAAAGAGATAGCCAGCAAACTTGATGCAGTTGACACTACCGTACGAATTGAGTTTGACTATTTCATAAATAAAGAATCTCCTATTTCAAAAAAGAGATCGCCAATGAGGTACAAAGTAAATCTAAATTCATTCAAAAGAGACTGTACCTTCATAACGACAGTTGGGGTGACCGTGCGCATAACTTCACTGTGTCCGTGTTCCAAAGAGATTAGCGACTATGGCGCACATAACCAGAGAGGTACCGTCGAAATCGCGATCCAATACCAAGGACCTCCCGGGGCCAAACTGGACCAGGATTTCGGCATAATGGAGTCAATCAACATTGCAGAAGATTGCGGGTCCGCTCCTTTGTATACTCTTGTCAAAAGAAGCGATGAGCGATTCATAACTATGCTCGCATTTGATAATCCCGCATTTGTCGAAGATATTGTACGAAATGCAACTCTAAGATTGAGGCAAAACAATAGTTCTGCATTCATGGTTTCGGCAGTAAACGACGAATCAATTCATGATCATAATGCTTTCGCGTCTTTTGCGTCTTCTGATTGGAACTGGAAATATGGTCGGATGTGAAGGCCCTCTATTAAATTGATCCGCTGCTAATGTGAGCTTTGTATCCATAATGTAGATGGAAGAAATTATCGTGAAGTCCAAAAGGCAGATCCCAGAACAAGTGCGCAAGAAGATCGCCGAAGGGGACAAGATTGATGAAGGACTCGCATTAGGTACATGAACTGGTATGGACAAAGCACCGCGGAGAGCTAACGGAGTAGCTAACCCGTTGGCATCAAAACGTTGAGATAATTATTAAAAGTATCAGAAGTACCAAGGGTTTCAATACGTTTTGTTTACAGTTGATTCAGGTGGGAATTGATTTTTGTTGGGTGACAAGTGCTATTACGAACGAGTAGGAAGATCTTTGATAATCTTGGACCAAAAGCACTGGAATCTTAGCTGATTCGTGAGATTTTACGAACTTTAGCGGGTTTCACGAATGAGATCGGTATCATCAAGCCCAAAGCTAGGTGAGCGGTCATTTCCAAGTGTGATATTCGATAATAAGTACAAGGAATATTTAAGTATCTTTCGCTTGTGGGTTTGGCACCCCATCGGAGCAATCTCCTCCTGAGGTGTCTTCGAGCAAGCACATTTTGGATGGTTGGCCGAGTGTGTTTGTCGTACTTCGATGGTATTGATTGGAATGTTTTTACATTCATCTCTTTGACTTATCGTCTATTTTGCTGAGATATGATGCTCCAGAAGCCATTGATCAAACGTCGATGCCACGATTCGTTCCCCTGTGATCTCTTGTGCCATCTTTGAACAAAGAAAGATGATTGGTCGATCCATTATGGTTGGTGACAACAGCTTTGCCTCTAGTTCAGGAGAGATATCACTTGGAATCATTCCTGTTCGCGTGGCTCCTCCTGGTAGAAGCATGTTGACCCTAATCGGGCTATTGGCGAGATCTTGGGCCATGATGTGGCTCAGTGATTCAGCGCCAGCTCTAGAAGGTCCATAGGGTACAAAACCACTTCTTTTCATGGTTTCATGGTTCATGGAGATATTGACGATACGGCCGTGACCCTGTTCAAGAAACCGCGGTGTGAATTGCGATGCGACGAGAAAATAGCCAGTGAGGTTTGTTGCGATTACGTCCCTAAATCGGTCTGGAGCGACCTCATAAAAGGGCATTGGATTGGTTAAAAAGGAGTGATTGACGCTGATCATTCCAACACCTGCGTTATTCACGAGAACATCTATTGTACCGAATTTATCAAATATCTCATCCGTCGCAGCTGCTACGGACTCTTGATCTCGAACGTCCATTGGCAAAATGTGTGCGTCAAGGTTCTTGGCTCGTCGTTCTTCGACGATTTTTACCAATCGGTTAGATGGGCGTGCCGATAATGCTACCGTGGATCCGGCATTTAGTAGTGCATCGGCCATAGCCAGACCGATACCGCTACTTGCACCTGTGATTACGACTTTGGTGCCATTTAATTCTTCCATAGGGCTAATCCTATTACACGAAGATGATTTCTTCTACCTTCGTTGCCCCTAATCTTTTGGATCACAAGTATCTTTTGAATTCGAAAATGATTATCAAAATCAGGTGCAACATTATTTTTTTTCGATCTCTGATAGATGTGATCACGATGAGTCGATTCGAAAGAGGCCCTGTCGACTTCGACAAGATTAGCCTCTGCTTGATCTATTTTGGCTGACTGATCGAGGTGGCTTCTCAGATTCAGAGCTAATTCAGCGTCCTGTTGAGCTGAGCCCAATCGAACTGAGCCCAATCGAACTGAGCCCGACCTAGTAACGCATGTTTCGGGGGTTCGGGACTAAATCAACTCATAAGGTCAGGGCAAATATTGCTTGGGTGATTCTCTTTAAAACTAAATTTAACTACTCGTCAAAGAGACCGAGAGGGCGACAACCTTTTGCGCGACCACCTTGAATGAATGGGCGCGATGTTGCCCTTACGGAGTGAGGCTCCCTTCTTATTTTTCAACTGATGAGTCGCGCCAACTGCCATGAGTCGCGCCAACTGCCATGAGTCGCGCCAACTGCCATGAGTCGCGAGGAGCTGGGCTAGCTGTGATTGGCTCGAAAGAGGTTTGTTATGTGGTTGAATAGACCAATGGTTCGCATAGGTTTTTTGTCGCGATGTATTGAGTTGACAAATAGTAGCGGTTGCTGGTTTGACGAGAACAACGCCAAGGGCAAACGCC
The DNA here is from genome assembly GCF_000949295.1 of Acidithrix ferrooxidans. Lineage (GTDB taxonomy): Bacteria > Actinomycetota > Acidimicrobiia > Acidimicrobiales > Acidimicrobiaceae > Acidithrix > Acidithrix ferrooxidans. The sequence goes on along the minus strand of NZ_JXYS01000129.1, from coordinate 2,490 downwards.
GCAACAGGCACACAGTGGAGAGCATATCGAGCTACTAAATAGACGGCGCGATCTCTACGAGGGAGCTCGCAAATCCAAACCAGGACGGTGGATCTCGGGCAAATGCAGAGACTGGGATCCAGTATCAGAGGTACCTATTATTCCTACGAATAAATCGGTGGGAGATGAATCAAAAGGGAGGCAAAGGGAGGTAGCTTAGATGGTGCGAAAGTGACAACTTCCTTGGCAGGCTCCGCGAGCTGCACCATACTAAGACACCATACCAACGCATTACAGTCCTGCGCGATGCGCTTAGCATATGGGCATACGGTAGCAGTTTTCTATGTTATGAACACTAAAGCCCGCATCCACTAGGATGTGACCCGAAGTGGATGGCCGTCCTCTGGTAATGGCAATTTTGGCGCCAAGTACACGGGCTTGATGTAATCGATTGAAGAGGACGGCTTGATAGCAACCCTGCGATCTAAATTGAGGCAATGTAACGCCGCCGTAAAGGCGAGCGATCTCACCAGTTATTTGGCAATACCCGGTAGAGGCAGGATGACCATCTAGGTAGGCCAGAAACTGAAATTCACTTGAATTATCAAGATTTCGGAGGGTTTCCCTGAGGGAGATATCTATTGTCACTTCGTCAGGGGCGGTTCGACCCCAACCCACAGTTTCAAGAGCAATTGCGTCCCGCAACTTAGCTTCATCATCTACCAACTTCACATCTATATTTACTGAACGCCTCCTTTGAGCGACTATGTCTTCATCAAGATCCCGGGCCAAAACCCAATAGGTGTCGGTGATGGTTCCACCATGGCTTATCAGATAAGCTTCAGTTTCAAGGGGGAGTGTTCCATTGGATACCCACCAATGGATCGCATCTAAGTCCCAGTTGGCAACTTGTGATGAAACTTCACTAAAGACAAGATCGAGTAGTCGCGATGTATTTGACCAAACGACCTGTGCCGCTGGTAGTGTCGGTGAAAGCAGATGCTGAGGATAACGAATAAGTCGATATTCATCGGTCCTAAGGTCCAAAAAGTCATCGTCGAGTCTGGCTTCATCAAGGCCGGAAAGTGCCTCTAAGATCTCTTGCGAAGTCCATCGGCTCATTTGAAAGTCCTTTTCTATAATCTCTAAGGCCGCTTATGCTGAGCTGCGATCCACCAGCAAACGAACATTTCGAGTGTTGGTTTGGAGTTGGCGGATGATTACTGAGGGTTGAGATACCATTGTATCTTGCTCCCTTATTTCTTGACCAAGTTGCTTTGCAACGTGCCGCTAAATCATTCGATCGAAGACATTGATAGCTCTAACCCGATACTCTTAAATTGTAAAGTAGGAAGCTTGATGTCAGGTAAATTACATGGTCAGGCCAGGTTATATTTCGAAGGTAGCCTCATTACGACTGTGCGACCTAGATGGGTTTCACTAGCTTTTGGGAGCAACGGCAAATTACTGCGGTTTTATCGTTCGATTGAATTTCGCAAGTGCGTATCGAGCTGAGTCCTAGGAGACAATTGCTTAAGTAGATCTTTACCCGTTTTGGATTTAAAGCTCCGCACTTAATGCTAGATAAGGCATAGCAAGCGTACTCCGAGTCAAAGAATACCACCCGAAAGAGTTGATTTTCGAATTGTGCAATTGTCTCCTAGCTGAGTCCTACTACGCGACATCGAGCGAGTCCAAGACCTTCCAGGCCCGAAAAACCCCAGGCTCAGATACACGTAATTCGAGGTGCTATCTCCGCTTTGATTGCGAGCACCTGCTTGGGTTAGAGTCAAATGTGCTCAATTGCCTACCGATACATCTTGTTTGTGTAATTGAACCACAAAACGGGGACTTCGGATTTAAGTGGGGAATTTAGTCAGGTGTAGCCACGCACCAGGGGTGAGTTTGGGAGGGTCACAGGGGCTCTGCCAGAATGGGATAGTTCAACAACTCATCACTGGAGGGCCCCTGTGGAAGAAAATCCTATTCGAATTGCCGAGATCTTGCTCGATCTTATGGATGTCAATTTGATTGGCATCGAGGATCTGGGTGACCAAGGTTCAAAGACACCCCTTCGGGTCCATATCGAGTGTCGAGGCGAACGACCAAAATGCCCAGTATGTAATGGGATGAGTTATTCCAAGGGAGGCTCACTAGTAGAGCTGATTGATCTACAAAGCTTTGGCCGTGCCGTCAGACTCATCTGGCACAAACGCAGGTGGGAGTGCAAGGATGGGAACTGTTCCGCCCCGTCGTGGAGTGACGTGGACACTAGGATCGCAGCTCCAAGACTCAAGCTCACCGATAGGGCAGCTAGATTCGCAACCCGAGTGGTTGGTAGAGATGGTCGATCGGTGTCATCGGTAGCCAGAGAGCTCGATTGTGATTGGCACACGATCAATGACGCTGTCATTGCCTATGGGACTCCCCTCGTAGAGGATCCAAGTCGCTTTGGTAAGGTTCGTGCACTCGGATTAGATGAGACCTTGTTTTGTCGCGAGGGTCGCTATC
>NZ_JXYS01000128.1 GCF_000949295.1 Acidithrix ferrooxidans | reverse complement strand
AAGCAGTGGCTGGGTTCTATCCAACGCCTGGATCTGTGTCTTTTCGTCAATACATAGTACCAGTGCAGCATCAGGGGGATTGAGATAGATCCCAGTTATGTCGCGGACCTTTTCGGTAAAGGCCGGATCGGTACTGATGTTGAAGTATCCCAAGACATGGGGCTTGAGGCCAAAGGTTCTCCAGATACGTGAGATGCTCGCTGGTGATACCCCGATCCGCTTGGACATTGAAGACGTCGACCACTGGGTAGCAAGCGGGGGCTCTTCTTCCAAAGTGATCCTTAGAATCTCGGCGATCTTTTCGTCATCAATGCTTCTCGGTTTTCCACTTCTCGGTGCGTCATCGAGAAGTTCCACTCCGTAGTTGATAAAACGCCGCTTCCATTTGCATACCGTCTCTGTAGATATCTGAAGTCTTTGCGCGATCTCGTTGGTTCCAACCCCTTCGTTACTCCATAGGGCAATGCTGGCCCTTGCCACCTGTCCTATGGGAGCTGTGGACTTTCTTACCACTGCTTCTAATTCGCTACGTTCTTTGGGACTGAGCGGAACCACCGAAGCTTGTCGTCCAGATCTCTTCTTGGGCGGCTTGCTCTGGTTGGCATCAATGTTTGGCTCCTCTGAAATGGTGTGACTTTGCATCGTTCTCCCTTGCAAGGTTATGTCCTTACCAAGGAGAACAACCTTAGAAGGGATTAATTCCTCAGTTTCAGGGAAATTATGAGAGGGGACACTAGCCTGACGTCCACCAGAATTGAGGTAACTTAGAAATAGGTTTGAGGGATCAGGAAAGTATGGTCCAAAGATACTGGTGCTGTGGTCCAAAAATTCTGCCAATAGTGGTCCAGAGAATCGGAATAGTCACTTGGGGTTCCACTTCGTGGAGCATCAGATAGAACCGATACCCAAAGAGAGAGAGAATCTCTTCCTCTACTTAGAGACAGCAAAGCCTGAGACACTGGACAATTCAATGATCTCATCCTGGCTAAGGCCATCAGCTGCTCCAAGGGCAATCTTGGCACGAGTTACATGAGACTGAGGCGAGGTTGTAGCACGAAGTACGCCCTCTAGAAACTTTCTATCGTTGTCTGAAAGAACAACCTTGAATGCCGGTCGACCAATCTTCTTTTCCATTACTCTCCTAAGTGTAGTGAAATGTACCTCTGTATAGGTAAAACACTAAAAATAGGGATTAATTCCTTAGTTAAATGAATTTATGACTAGGGACACTAGTTGTGCTCACCATAAGGCGTTACGGCCATCCCCCCAACGAGAGTTGAGGATGTTTACCCAACCATCGAGCCGAGGATATTGATCCCGTAATACATTTGCCGCCAAACTGACACCGCTGTCACGCGCGCACCGCTGCGTAATTCCAAGTTTTCAAGGGGGCAATTTCCCTATATTTTGTGCCACTTTAGTACCCGTGTAATTCGAAAACGATTTTTAAGAATAGGATATATCTAAGATAAACGGTATAAATATGGGAATCGCTGCTCTCGCATTTCCGCTAAATGAGCTAAGACCTCTCCCCAGTAATTTCTACCGCGGTACCGTAGCCGCAATCGCGTGGAAATATGGAGCGTTAGGCCAAAGAAAGTCTATTGTCGCCTGGCGCACGGTGAGGCTCGCCAGTACCAAATCGAGCTCGACGAACTGCTTAGATTAGTTTTGCTACGAGGATTCGAATAAGACCGTATGGATAGTCATTATGCCACAGCTAATCAATGACCTCGAGAACAAAAGAACCATGACGCCATTTTTGCGCTGCCCCGTGCGCGTCAATTGCAACCTGGGCGATCTGTGGATAATGCCCGTCTTCGGTTGAAATGGCAGTCTTGATTTTTTGTTCAAGAATTGGCCAGAGTGCCTTTGTCAATTCCGTCTTGCTCACACAGTACTCCCATCGCCCCCGCTTTTTTTCAAATTTTTCATCTTGATTCCCGCTCTCCCAAACTCTTCTAATATCCTTCTTTTTGCCCCGCCAATAGGCGAGCACTGTGACTAGTTCTTCTTTCGACCAGTCGTTACAAGTTTTGTGCACGGTTGCTATAGCGCTTGCTAATTCTTCATCCGTAAAGTGTTCGTATTCGAAACATGGAGCGCTCCAAGTATGTATTTTCACTAATTCATTAAGTCCAGGCTCGGTCGTTTGAGCCCCCTGGGCCGCTAAGCCACTTTTGATTTCGACCTTAATATCGTTGAGCAGCTTGTCGATTTTCTGTTTCGTCGCATACAGTCCCTCTGGATCTGCAACAATCATAAAACAAGTTGGTGGCTTGATCATCCATACAAAATCACCAGCCGCGCCTTGCCGAGTTACGAGCGGCGTAGCAGCGAGGCCTGCAACTTTCACTGGATTTTTATCGGTGCCACCTAGATTTAGAAGGCGCACTAACTCAGGAGCATCTGAGTACCCGAGTGCATTCCAGACGCGTGGAAACATGATTTCCTCGCTGTCACCTTCTACGGCTAGAACCACACGTGGATGTGGTGACAGGCCCACATCCATTAATTGTTGATCGAGTGTCGACTGCTTGCTACTTAATCGATCATGTAGGGGGTGCCAAGTAGTGGTCGGGATTGACGGCAATGGCCCTGTTTCACCGCGTTCGGATAAATCCTCGTAGAATCGTAATAGGATCTCTGAAGTTTCGCGCAAGTGCATTGCTGACAGCAAGTCACCGTTCAGGTGCTTCCAGGATTCGCGCGTCGCATACTTTATAAGTTCCCTCCATGGACCATTTGTTGGATCAATCGTTCGTGCGAGCAACAGAAGGCACTCGGCATCGCTATGTGCGTTGCTAGCTGAATATTGGAGCTGTCTGCTTACCTTGACAGGATCGAAGTCGCGTCGAAAAGCTAAATATTCGTCTATTTTTGTGTTGGTCAAGCGAATCTGACCTGCTTCGAGGATGGGAAGGTATCGAGCTTCCAGTGCCAACGCCATAAGACCAATTCTATGGAGTTGATTTGCGCGCGTTCGAAGCGTATCATCAGGTTCCGGGAGCCGCGGGTATTTTCGTTCATTTCGATAGGAATATCTGCACTTACCCAGCCACGGCTTAAGGAAAGCAACAATGGAGAGTTGGTAACGAGAATATAGCAATCCATTCCACCAGGAATAATTGGTAGGTCTCGACGATTCGAAAGACAGCCTTGGAATAAAGGGGATTTGACCCAAATCGCGTAGGCGACCTTCACTGCGCGCTGCCCTAAATTCAAGCATGCGTCCATTGGCTCTAGGTTCGCCGTGTTCTTGATCGTGTGGTTCATAATATCGTCGATCGGTTACTTCGACCAGGGGAATTATAATGCGATGCTTGTAAAGTTGGCGGAGAAGAAGTGGACTCAGATCGGCCCCACGTTCCTTAGCTTGACGCAAAAAATCCTTTGTGTCAAGAAGACATTGCTGCGTAGCAATCCAGGGTAATGAAATAACCTCGGGCGCGGAAACAGCCTGTCGATTATTCGTGTTGAACCCGTCCCTAGCGAAGTCCACAGATATCCCCGTTTGTTCTGGTTCTTCGATAAACTTCACAGACCATTGAAAAGTCATTTTGCACCAAAATCACCGCTTTCCATATTACCCGGAAAAAATAGGGCTCGGGTTCAACCGGTGAACGCAACGATTGGTTGACATTTCTCGTGCTACATTAAAAGTTAGAACAAGGGATAGTAAATGACTTTCTATCTCACCATCTTCCAATGTGATCTCGCTGGTAGATTACGATCTCAAGGAAAAAGTCTCAGAGCATAATTCGCAAAGATCAGTGCTAAAGAAATTGGATGTTCCCATTACGGTATCGATGTTATGTCGCGAAGGTAAGGTCGTGATGCAAGACCAGATATCTGGATACCACGGAAGTTGCCTTGTGCGCGAATGAGCGTGAGGATATCTCAAATGGGATTTCTCGCGGTGATTCAATGAGTCAGATCGCCAGATCCTTGATCAGATCTCCATCTACCGTGACAAGGGAGATAAAGGGTAATGGTGGACGTGGTTCGTATCTAATCTGGCCAGCCCCTCTCAAGGCTCAAAACAAAATCAAGCGGCCTAAGGTATCCAAACCTTCCGACAAAGCTCTCCGTTGGCAGGTGACATCACGGCTTGAGGAACTTTGGACTTAGGAAGAGATCACCAATCGGCTTCGAGTGGACTTTATGGATAATGAGCTATTGCAAGTGAGCCACGAGACGATTTATAAGACCCTCTACGTGCAGGGTCGTGGTGAAGTTGGACGAAAACTTGCTCGGTTCCTGAGGTTAGGAAAAACTAGGACGTACCACTATAGGGCAGGCAAAAAAAGAGCGGTCCGATTGCTGATATGGTGATGATCTCGAGCCGTCCCGCAGAAGCAGACGACCGAGCCGGTACTGGGGTACTTTCGAAGGTGATCTAATCATTGGTAAGAGTGGCAAGAGTGCTGTTAGGACCTTAGTGGACCGTTCAACTCGCTTTGTCTTGTTGCTGCAACTTCCAGATGACATAAGTGCAGTTGCTTCTCAGAAAGCTATGACTAAGGCGATCCAAACACATCGTTTAGTGCTCATGAAATCCATTACTTGGGACCACGGCTCCGAGCTAGCCAGGCATAAAAACTTCTCTTTAATAACTGGGATACCCGTATTCTTACTCGATTCACACTCGCCTTGGCGAAGAGGGTTAAATGAGAACACCAACGGTCCACTACGTCAGCACTTACCAAAGGGAACTGACTTGAAAAAGTATTCAGCAGATGACTTGAAAAAGATACAAAGACGCCTCAATGGAAGACCTGGAAAGACTCTTGGCTATGAGGTGCCAGAAGAGAAACTAAACGAACTCGTTGCTGTATCTAGATGAATCCGCCGAGGGATTCGGCGTTCCATAAGGGTGTGCAAAGCTTTGCTTCTGGCAATGTCAGAAGAATGTCACGCCACCTAGCAGGAATGATGACGATGGCATCCAAAAAGACGCGAAGCTCCACATCTAGAAGGCATCGTTGTCGTACTGCCCAGTGCGTTCAGATAATTGAGCAATTGCGTCTAACTTTTCTGCACGCTTTCTATCGGAGCTTTCCATGTACTCGATTACATCGCTCAGCTTTACCCGCCTACGAGTGCATCGGTACTGTGCTGGAATGCGACCTTCATCGATAAGACGGTCCATGTAGGTGCGTGAAATTCCAAGAAGCTCAGCAGCCTTGGAGTTCGTAAGCAACGAGTCAATTGAGGCGACAATAACTCCATGGCCATCACCAAAGCGGCTAAGCAGATCGAGAATTGCCTCATTTACTTCGTTAGGCAAACCCATTTTCTGGCCATCGAGCGTTATGCGTGGAGCAACATGCGATTTTCGTATTTGCTGGAGCAGTTCCTCTATTTGAGCAGCACGAGGACTTTCGAGCGGATCCGTTATGTGAGGCATCTGCATCGACATAGCTCCTCTTTTTAACTATCACTCATTTATGTCACTAAACGACACAAACACAACTAACATTCGGCACTCATTCTTGGAAGTCGACCAATCCATTTAGTTGATTGCATTGTGGATCAGTCCTTTGCTCGACTCCCTAGCTTGATTCTTTGACTCGACTCCTTGACTCGCAGCCTGCACCCGCCTCGCCAAATAGCATTCTTTTTGAAGTTGGGGTCGGGCGTTCTGCAGCCTTGCACCCTTTTGGGCCTACTGTTACCTATCTCCTTAGTATTAGGGCCTGCCTGCAGTATCGCGTTTAGAGAGTAGCTTTTATCTTCCGAGTGGTACTCGCAGAACAATCCTTGCACCGTGGCCCCGTCGGCTGGTGACATCTAACGTAGCACCAACCAATTCGGCCCTCTCTCTCATCCCATCGAGGCCAATTCCGCGGGTTATATTGTCGGGGTCAAAGCCGATGCCATCGTCACTTATCGCAACAATCAGTTCGTCGGCATCTGCATTTACATGTACGGCCAATGAAGCAAATTGAGCACTAGCGTGCCTTTGAATATTTGAAAGAGCCTCCTGGACAATTCGATAGATTGCAGTCTCCACCGTCGAGGCCATGGTTACTGAATAGTCTTCTGGCAGATTTACATCGACAGTCGGAGTGCGAATTGATGAGGCGAGTGAGTTAAGTGCGGCGATCAGTCCGAGATCATCAAGGACCCCGGGCCTAAGGCGATGAATGGTATTTTTGGTCTCTGCGATCGCCGCTATGACTAATTGTTTTGCTGCCTCGATCTCTGTCTGACTCTCTGGCATGTCGCTAGCGTACATGGCTGCGTCAAGGCGATAGTGGGTAGAGTGAAGGAGTTGTCCAACTCCATCGTGGATATCGTTAGCTATCCGCTTTCTCTCTTGCTCGGTGCTGTCGATCGTAACTGCAGCAAAGCGCTCTAGCTGGCTTTCAGGTGCGATGAGCCTATATAAAAGTGCTGCGGTTTCAATGTGTGGTGCGATAATGTTGGCGACATATTTTAGATCGTCTAGGACTAGCTCTACGTCAGCTGGGCTCTTTGCCCAATGCACATTCAGGACTCCAATTACGCTTCCATTTGGACTTAGCCCATCTTTCGCAGATTTCCCGAAAAATCGCCCTAATTGGTCCCTTTTGAGGGGATTTTGGGCGATTTTCGGCTTGGGCGATTTATAGATTTCCTGGTAGATGGGTATTAGGTCTTTTTGGGTCGCGAATGTAGTGTCCTAATTTTTGAGTAGTTTTGATTATGACTTGCATTAGCTCTGACATGGTGCTATTGTCTTGTTGTGTTTATCCGTGAAACTCCAACAGTTAATAAAAATGACCGGCGTTAGCTACAGTAAGTACCAACTCGTTGAGTCCTACCGCTGTGAAAAATGGTCCCCGTCAACGTATAGTAATGACCTTGACCGAACTGGACCTGGATAAGTCATTGTGGCCAGCTCTGGCCAATGCTATAGCCCAGAGACTCTCTGGAGTAACCTCACTCTTTGAATCAGATCCTATTATTGCCAGATACGCCGATCTGGCAATCACTAAGTATGCAATTCGTTCCGAAGTTGCAGCCGCTAAAGAAACAAGAGCTACTGAGGCTGACCTTGAGATGGTGGATCTCTCTAGTGCTAAGACT
>NZ_JXYS01000127.1 GCF_000949295.1 Acidithrix ferrooxidans | reverse complement strand
AAGCCATATCTCTTTATCCAAGTGGTTCTCCGCTATCTATCTATTGTCCAACGACAAGCGTGGTCTTTCGGCTACTACCATTGCTAAATTCGTTCAAGTATCTTATTCGACTGGCTGGTTGATGCTAAATAAGCTACGAAAAGCAATGACTGACCGAAATGGTTTATATAAACTTGGAGAAAACGCCTGAGTAGATGAGTTCTTTTTAGGTGGTGAGAGCCATGGCGAAGGCAGAAGAGGAAAGGGAACAAAACAAACCAATGTCCTAATTGGAGTGTCGATTAGCAATGGTGCTCCTACTCATTGCTTCATGGAAGTAATCAAAGATACCACTGCTAAATCACCCAAAGATGTTTTTGTGAGACGTTTAGATTCTAATACCAAGCTGATAAGTGATGGTAACCCAAGTTACGGGGTATGTGCTGAAAGACCTTGGACTAGCGCACTGGTTCACTCTATCCAAAGACGAACAAGCACATGTAACATTCAAATGGCTCAACATCCTGATAGGGAACTGCAAGAAATTTATCGACGGAACATACCACGGACGTGAGGAACATAAGCAACTTTACCTCGAGGAATTCGCATACCGATTCAACCGAAGGCACTTTGAAATGTCCTTGGTAGAGCGACTTCTCAATACATGTGTGTTTGCGTCTCCACATCCGCTACTCCGCGAATCTGATTCCAAAATGGCTCTTGCTTACGAAACTTGATAAGTATGTTTTGTTTTATCCTTGGTAGCCCCGACCACTAGCTTGATCGATAGGCGTCTTTAGGCTACGGCAGTTGATTGGCTCGCTCTGAAAGGGTAATTTAGACTTTTGAATTATCATTTTGAACGATAAGGGCAAGGGCTGCTCTTGAGTAGTTGAGTAGCCGTATCTCCAAGGCACTAATTCTGCCCCGAGTGGGCAGAATTGATGGTAAAACGATGGCGGTCGATCTCGAGCCTGCATAAAATCGCGTTTGATTGGTCTGATCTTTGGGGGAAGCCCAGAGTTCTGACAAGCTGATCCAACCGGGGTTTCAAATCTTTCCGGGATCTCTCCCTGGCAGTAAATTGGTAAGATGTCGAAGTGGGTATTTATCTAGACAATGCTTCGACGACTCCTATGTCGGCGGCGGCACTTAATGAGTACCAGATGCTCGCTAGTGATTTTTATGGAAATCCCCAAGGGAACCATACTGTTTCGCGCTTGGCACTCAGGAAATTGGACGAGTACCGCCAACGTGCGTCCCAAGTTTTGGGCTGTGCCGTCTCTGAGGTTTACTTTACCTCCGGTGCTACTGAATCTAATAATTTAGCGCTTCTGGGTTCGCATCGAAAGTTGGGCGACTTGGCGTGCTCATCCATTGAGCACAAGGCGGTGCTTTCTCCTGTGGAGTACGGCGGTGGAGAAAAGGTGCCCGTCAGTGGCGATGGTATGATTGATCAAGATCTTTTTCGAGATTACCTAAAAGAAAAGAGAGGTAATCTTGCGGCGGTCTCAATAATGGCCGTTAACAATGAGATCGGTGTCATTAATCCAATACCGATATTTGCGGGGATGGTCCACAAACATAGCGGTGGAGCGATATTTCATTGCGATGGTGTTCAGGCCAGTCAGATTTTGAGTCTAGCCCCGATCGTGGCATCGGTGGATTGTCTTAGTTTGAGTGGTCACAAGTTCAATGGCCCAAAAGGCACTGGAATTTTGGTGGTTAAGGAGGGGACGGCCCTGAGACCGATTGTTCGAGGTGGCTCTCAAGAACGCGATATACGTCCTGGAACTCATGATTTGCCTTCGATAGGAGCCATGGTTGTCGCTTTAGAAGAAGCACAATCTCAAAGGTCAACAACCCATGAATACTTGATTAAGATTCGTGATCTCTTTGAGGAGAGGTTGACGGCTTTGCTCCCAAACGTGAGCGTCAATGCTTTGAATGGCGATCGTTCGCCTGCAATTTCTAATCTATTGTTTCCTGGTACCACAAATGAAGAGATGCTGTATCTTCTAGATGGTGCCGGTGTGTACGCGTCAGGTGGAGCGGCGTGCGCTTCGGGTGCACTTGACCCAAGTCATGTAATCATGGCCCTTGGAGTTGACAAACTTCTTGCCAAGAGCGCACTTCGGTTCTCATTTTCAACCTCGAACACGGCCGAGGAGATTATCGAAGCTAGCGAGATTGTGGCTAAGGTCTATTTGCAACTTACTGGGGGTCAGCTTTAGTGATCATCTCTCAAAGTTTTTGGCGCCTTTGCAATCTTCGAGGTTTTCTAGACTATTCGAACTATGAGATCGCTAAAGCTAAAAAGGATCTTGCCTCTAAAGTGATTTTAAATGAGTTTTTTTGGATTGGCGCTTTTGAGATTGGATGATAAATGAACCCAAATAGCCCAATCTATATTGTCTTACTTGGTCTGCATTTTGGAAGTGTCACTTTTGGGTTTGGCGGGGTAGGGCTCTCTGGCCTCTACGCATCGCGACTGAGCACTGGTGACCCCGAAAGTATAAAGTACTTTAGTTCGCGGCGGATTGGACCAAAAGTACTTGTTGTTGTAGCGCTTTTATTTGGACTCGTTCTTATTGCGCTCTCTAGGCATCCCCTACTGTTCGTAGATGCTCCATGGCTTCGAATTGCGTTTATCGCATATCTGATAGCTGCCACTATTTCTGGCGCCTTAATCTGGCCAATTGAGGCGACGGTTAGGCGTTTGATAACTACCGGCAACTTCGAGATGACTGCTGAAGTTCGGGTTGCAATGAAGAAGATTTTAAGGTTGAGCTTGATCGTTGACCTTGCATTTTCTTTGGCGCTCATTTTGATGGTAACGCAGCCAGGTCATGGTTAGTTTGGACCAATCCCGCCGCTTCCTGGTTTATCGCTAGATAAATCTATTGGTGGTATTTCGGTTTTTTTCTGGGTAAATCGCAACTTGGTGGCTATCGTAATGAAAGAGACTAATTTGTGAAACTGTGGTCTCTAAAAAAGGGCTAATTCTAAAGTTTTGAAGCCGATCTAGATGCAGAGGCTTTTGAGGGGGTTTGCTTGAAGTATCAACGAGCGAAAGATCATATTTGCCGGGGTCGAACCATAATGGGCTTGATTTCTTTTTGCTTAATGTTGTCTTTAGGGCTACCTCTCCTGACGGGTTCTAACTTCGTTGAAGTATCTAGGAATGTTTCCTTGTCTCTTTCTTCTCGAGCATCTTTGATCAATTCGTCACTTTCTAATAAGCCAATAGTTGGAATGGCATCTACTCCAGATGGAAAAGGCTATTGGTTGGTCGCAAGCGACGGTGGAATCTTCACCTATGGAGACGCAGGCTTTTACGGTTCAGCCGGAGCCCTACCACTAAATAAGCCAATAGTTGGAATGGCATCTACTCCAGATGGAAAAGGCTATTGGTTGGTCGCAAGCGACGGTGGAATCTTCACCTATGGAGATGCTGGCTTTTACGGT
>NZ_JXYS01000126.1 GCF_000949295.1 Acidithrix ferrooxidans | reverse complement strand
CAATTGCATAGACCTTATCCTTGTGAAACTTAGAGAGATCGATACCACATATCTCAGGTAATGAAGAGTTGGAGTTGATATACGAATACGTCTTTCGATCAGATCCAGGATGAATAAGACGAGCTATTATCGTTGCCTTGGCAATGCCAAGAGATTCACCCGATAGACCTGCACTCTCTAGGATCTTATCGAAGCTAAGAGCTTCATAGAACGAGTTTCCTATGAGTTCTGGACCGATACTTCTACTATTGATAGTCTTAGCACTAGAGAGATCCACCATCTCAAGGTCAGCCTCAGTAGTTCTTGTTTCTTTAGCGGCTGCAACTTCGGAACGAATTGCATACTTAGTGATTGCCAGATCGACGTATCTGGCAATAATAGGATCTGATTCAAAGAGTGAGGTTACTCCAGAGAGTCTCTGGGCTATAGCATTGGCCAGAGCTGGCCACAATGACTTATCCAGGTCCAGTTCGGTCAAGGTCATTACTATACGTTGACGGGGACCTTTTTCACAGCGGTAGGACTCAACGAGTTGGTACTTACTGTAGCTAACGCCGGTCTTTTTATTAACTGTTGGAGTTTCACGGATAAACACAACAAGACAATAGCACCATGTCAGAGCTAATGCAAGTCATAATCAAAACTACTCAAAAATTAGGACACTACATTCGCGACCCAAAAAGACCTAATACCCATCTACCAGGGCATCTATAAATCGCCCAAGTCGAAAATCGCCCAAAATCCCCTCAAAAGGGACCAATTGGGGCGATTTTTCGGGAAATCTGCGAAAGAAGGGCTGAGAAATGTTCCACTGAAATAACATACGTTGGGGTTAGGGCCTGCCTTTTCACCGGTGGGAGTTATTGTCAGCGCGCATCCAATCTTAAAAGATGCGACCGTCGCAGGTAGCTTTTGGTCCAAGCTCATCAGCAACTTTGGCTTGTTTGTAATAACGATCTTTAACCAGCACTTCACAAATGTTGCTCATACCCAACTAGCCCCAATACCGTTCAGCTAGGTGGTCGGATTGTCGCGCGTGGCGGACCGCTGTGTTGGGGCCAGTCGGCATGATGGGAACGCTTCACTTGCCATTTAGGCATCTTGCGCTTGATTACCCGGGGATTGGATCTTCTGCGGCGAAGTGGATTCAGCCTCCGAAGAAGTGCAGTGATTGCCCACGTCCAGAGATGTGCGTTACCCTCAGGGTCGTGAGGGGGAAAAGGCGCCCTGTTGGGCCAAAGATCGGCGTGCTATACGCAGCGCTGTGATAAAAGATATCCTCTCGGGCTCCTTGTTTGCGTGAGCTGCGGCTTCGTACATCATGGTGCGAATCGCGTAGTGACAGCAAAGGTGTCCCCAGATCTCTTGTTCTACAAGTTCGGGAGACTTGGAACGCAACACCATCCGCGGACCGCGCTGGTGGGTTTTTAGCTCGTCAAAGACAGAGCCGATCTCCCAGCGCTTCGCATAGGCCAGAGCGAGTTCGGTTGCGCTGGCGACCGTCTGATCAAGAATGGTGGTAAGCAAGCGATAGGACTCGGGGTTCTTACGTCCATCGTCGATGCTGTAGTCGATTACCCTCACCACTGCCGGCTGCGCTCTTCGTCCTTGGTTATCCGATGGCCTTACCTCGGCCAACCATGATCCGTCGGCGAGGGTCTCTAAGTAGCGGGGTTTCAGGGAGGATCCCACTCGCCAGGCAAGATCCGCTCCGGAGCAGCCGCCTGGGTCTAGAGGTGAAACCCGTAGAAGCAACTATCGGCAAGTACGAGCATTCCCGGGCTAAGCCGACTGACAAGCTCTCTGGAGAGCTCTATCTCCCCAATGGAATAAGAACCAACGACAGCTTCGAAGACTGCGTGGCTTCCACGCTCGGCAAGAGCCACTATCCGAGCTTGGGGAAAGGCAGCCCGCTCACCTCTGCTCACATGAGCTCGGCCGAAATACTGGGAGTTCTCCTGGGTATCGGCGACCTCGATACAGGTACCATCGATGGCGACTATCCGCCGATTTGCCAAGAAGGCACCCTTGGCATCATTGGGCGCCAGTGGAACAGCTACCTTCGAAAAGAGTTCGCGAAGGGGCTGGGCGCCAAGGCGAGCCTGGGCTTGGAAGATCGCGGACTTCGATGGCGCTTGCCAGGTCTCATCCCATCCGGTCGCCCAAGAAAGACCGTCGGTCAGCTAGGCCATCACCTCTTCATAAGAGCCATCGGAATAAAGCGCCATCCCGATGGCGAAGTAGGCCATAACCCGAGCTGGCAAAGTTCGTTTGCGCTGCTCGGTACGGCCTGCAGCAGCGATCACCTTATCAACGAGATCGGCGGGAAAGACCCGGGTCAATACTCCGACCGATACTAAATCCGACAACCGGCGGTCTGTAACCGGCTTTACCCATCCAGCACGTGGGATAAGCACGTATTACACGCTTGTAACGCTAACTGAACGGTATTGCAGCTAGCCCTCGCCCCTTAGGGCCTTGTTGCTGGCAGTGTCGGCTTCACCTCACGGTTTGGCCTATGAGATTTCCCGCGGGTACTTTTCCGACAGCTCCACACCAGAGAATTACTCCTCTCGCATGTGTCGGTGGGCTTGTCAGCTGAATGACAGGTTCCTCCTTTCGGAACAGTTAAATTCGGTGACTTCATGTCGCACTGAGATAAAAAATCGTTGACAATGACACCTTTAACGTCAAGCAACTGCTTGACTAGAGAGTTAGCGTGCACGGTTAGATCTCCTAAATCTGTGTGTTAGTAACTTCAAATTTAGAGGTCACAAACCGTGCACGTTTCATTCAATGCTTTTAAAGACCCAAAAGTTCTTATCGTACAGGCGTTACTTATCGGTTATGGGGTCTTGGCGACCCACATGAGGGTTAGGAGAGCCCTTAAAAGTTCATCTCTATCGTGCACCTTTTGGATCTCATGATTGGCTTGCAGTGTCATTCAGTGAGTCAAAGCTCTGGGCCAAAGAACTCCGTGAGAGGAAGGGTTAAAGAGCATCCCTGTGTAGGTCAGCCGATTAAGAGCCATCTACGTTTAGGTTGGTGTCGCTTAAGTTGAAGTTGGGAGTTCAAAAGCCCTAGAAGATGCAAGTTGATGGGCTTTTGCAAAGGCGTTATATGGACAGCTTCGATATTCATATAACGTTCAATCACTCTTTATAGTCAGCCAGACCAAGCAAGAAGACTCATTGGTCCGATTTGGGATTATCGCTTGGGTGTGTTGAGTCTACTTGAGCACTTAGATAGCCTGCGATGCTGGGTAGGCACTGGTGGCTCCACCTTGAGCATAGCTGGGTCCACCAAGACCACCGAAGCCAGGGCCACCAGCGGGACGTGGGTTATTGACGAAGTTGGTGATAGCTGTATTTAGATGAGACAGGATCTGAGTGGCTTGAGTAGAGGTTATCTTTCCAGCGGTTACAGCGGAGTTGATATTTGCTGTAGCACTAGTTACCAACTCTGAGATCAAGGTAGATGGAGAGATATTAGCTGCCGTTGCTACTGCGGCTAGGGTCTTTCCAGCTTGCAAGTCTGCTTTGAGAGCAGATGTAGTTGTCTTTAGGTCACTAGCTGCAGTTTTCAAGAGATGATCTCCAGCAACAGCTCTCATAAGACCACCATGGTGTCCACCACTTGGGCTCGTCGTTGTGAATGAAGAGAGAGCCGCAGGTATCGATGTAGATGGGGTTGTGCTCGCAGATGATACCGCTGGGGTTCCAAGTGTTGCACCTGCTAGCCATCCACCGCTTATCGCCAAAACTGTAAGACCACTTGCTATCTTTGCGTTTAGTTTAATTTTTCTCATTTGAACTTCCTCTGAGAACTAATCCCCATTAATTTTTGTCTTTGGCGGTTACGAGATATTATTAGTCACGTAGAGTAATATTAACTTTTTCCGTGAACCCATTAGTGACTTCATTTAAAATCCTACGTGTTTCTATTGTCTTTTCGAGTTGGGGTTCAGAGCTATAATATTCCAGCTATAAGCAGTTATAGTTCCCAGGTCATTGCTTATGCTACAACGGATTATCCATTGAAAAGTGTTATCTTTCGATAGTTCTTATTTTAGTAAGTTATTGGATCCGAGACAGAGTGGTGGCTACATCTAATAAAATATCTCGAGGGTGAATTTGGGCTTTATCTTTAAAAAACGAGAGCAGTTTTGAGCCATCGTTCGAATCGATACAAACTATTCCGTTCCTAAAATCTCGATCATCGACTTGAATATTTCTAGCTCGCTCAATTAGTCACCAACTTATTAGGGGAGTTTTAAGATTGGGATTTATCATTTAAAGATCCCAGATACGAGAATGCGTTGTGTCTATCTTTCAGTCAAACCATAATAAGGATTTATTGGAGCTACTTTAGTGACCCATTTTTTTTACTGGAGGTTGTCGTTGGGAGCTTACTTAGGATGATGCGTCTGAAAAGGCAGTGGTAGCCTAGGTTACTTAATGCGTAAGTGGGAGTAAGACTGGTTCACTGGAACTTTCTAAGGTGGCACTATTAGCCATCAGATCAATCTATTGGTCTAAGTCGATATTCCTGTGCTTGAGTAGCATGGATTCTAATAAGCCTTCGTGAATTCGAACTGGATAGATTCTCTTGGTTCTATGGACTGGCTGCATAGGAGCGATGAATTATAGGAAAATTCTCATTTATATTTAATCTTAACTGGTTTAATGCCGTCTTTATTTTAGGTAATGATAATTAATTTAATTTGCGAGCGAATTTTGCCAGCCGGGAGCTTCTCTCCCAATTCGCTGACAGATATTTATGGTGGTTTTGAGGTTTATACAAAATCAATTAGATGCGATTTCTCGAATATGATTAGGGACGTCAATGATGGATGCGATTATTGATCTGAGATGGCTACCGTTATCGGGCGTAAAATTTATGAGTGTTAAGTGTATAAGTCCTTGATAATTATTAGAAGTGCTTATACACGTGCGATCTTTGTGTGAGTCCTCTACGTACAGCAATTACGGGCGATAGCGCGTGGGTGATGGCATTGTGGGTTGCGGTTCAGTCCAAGGTAGTAAAAGTTAGAAATAGCTAGCAAGTAGGAAAGTTGTCCTAAGTGGTGAAGTGCTTAGCCCATCGCCCAAGATGAGGCATTGGCTAAATAAGTCAACCATCTTTTAGGATTGTGGAGCCTTGGTTTCTGGTTTGACGGTATTGCCATTGGGCCATATTGGAAAAGGTGGGTCATTGCCACAAGCCATAGTCCTCAGGTGGCGATTTTGAGCAAATTACTATTGATTTACCAGGTTATGTCGATAATTTTTCATAAGAGAAGTTGACGATTCAAAGTCATATGCATCTTGGCACTTTAGTTTTTGAATTAGTTAGAGAAGATTGCCCTTCTTGGGTGGATCTATAAAGATAGGGAGAATAAGAATAATGAAGGTAACAGTCGATCTTGATAAGTGTTCGGATCATGGTCAGTGTGTCTTTGCGGCGCCAGATGTCTTTGCCCTTAATTCGAGAGGCGAATTGACCTTTAGGGACGTCGCGAAAGGTACTTATGTCTCAGGTGAGCTCGATGAGGATCTTCGCGACTCGATCGAAGAGGCGATAGATGTATGCCCAATGCAAGCAATCGAGATAGAGGATTGACGTCATTGGAAAGATCAAGGGTCGTCGTTGTCGGAGCTTCGCTTGCTGGGCTTCGCTCGGTGGATTCAATATTGCGGGCTGGATATTCGGGTGAGGTGATCTTGATCGGTGACGAAAGGCATCCACCTTACAATCGGCCCCCACTCTCGAAAGAGGCACTTTCATCGTCAGAAGGGTTTGATGCGATCAAACTTCGTTCTTCGACCAAGCCGGATTCATACAAGATGATTTTGGGCGTTGGGGCACGAGCGTTGCAATTAGAGGAAAAGACGGTAATCCTTGAGGATGATACTCTCATAGAGTTTGATGGTCTTGTAGTTGCTACAGGTTTGCGCAGTCGTGCTCTGGCGATTCCAAAACCCAAGAATGGCATATTTTCCCTTCGGAGTTTTGACGATTTGGAAGCTATAAAAGGTGCTTTGATCCGAGCTGGAATGCGAATAGCAATTATTGGTGCAGGATTTATTGGTGCTGAATTGGCTGGTACCCTTACTAATTTGGGCCATATGGTAACTATAGTCGCACCCGAAGAGGTGTTGATGCAAAGGCCGTTGGGCAACGTTTTGGGAGGAGCTATAGGACGTCATCATCGAGAAAGAGGAGTGGAGCTTTGTCTTGGTCGCCTCCCGCTAGAGATCGAGAGTGGATCCGATGGTTTTACCCTTTATTGCGATGACGGTACTATTATTAGGGCGGATCTGGTTATAGAAGCGATCGGTTCGATACCAAATGTGGAATGGATGCAGCAGAATGGCCTTGATTTGGGTAACGGTGTTCTCTGTGATGAGACCTTACGCTTTGGCCATGGTGGAGCGAACTTTGCGGTTGGAGATGTGGCTCGCTTTCCAAATTTAGCTTTCGATGAGGTTCCACGTCGAATCGAACATTGGGGAATTGCGGTGGACTCCGGTCGCTATCTCGGTAAGGCAATGGTAAGCCTTTTGACATCGGGAACCATTCCAACGTCATTTAAACCGATGCCGGCATTTTGGTCCGATCAGTTTGATCTTAGGATTCAGTCTTTTGGAATTCCCGGATTAGTCGTGGACCCTAGTCAAATTCGGATTCTGGAAGGTGATATCGATACCGAAGTAGCAATGGGCTACTTCCAAGAAGAGACCATGGTTGGCGTAGTTTTGATCGGATTGGGACAGAGCCATATGAAATACAGAGACGAAGTTGAGAAGTCTCTAAAGTCACGTTAAGAGGTCGTCAGTGGTAATCTCCGCCAACTTCTTGGAGTAATTAGTGAACCTCCCCGCCCTTACGGACGGGGCTTCTGGCTCCGCCGTTTGGTTGGGGTTACCAAGCATCGCTCCCGTCACGCCACCACGACCAACTGGTCTGGTACCGATGAATCGGTACTGGTGGATGAGTTTGCTAGCTTCGGCTTGCTAATCTGAGTTGCCTCAGACAAGGCCCGGTTCTGGGCACTACTTCGGGCTCTGGCCTTGCGGCACTGCACCTTGGGGTGTGCTTCACGTTGATCAAGTGACCAGCGCTCGACAGCCCGGAGATACGTGACTCGGACTTTTATGTCCGGTCCAATTGGAGTGTATTCCCCGCATAACGCCTTCTGGAGGATATTGATCGCTCCTACAGCGTCTCGATGACAAGTAAAACCACAAATAGGGTTCTTGCATCGGTAGGGCCGACCTGATGGTCGATTGCGTGTCAAGCACGCTGGACAGGTCTTGGTTGAACCTGATTCGTTCAGGAAATCTAGGTCTAATCCGGTCTTGTCTTTGAGGTAGCGTTCCTGTCGACCCCTTGACCACTGGGAGAGTTGTTGACGACCGTGGCGGCCCATGCGCCGCTTGGACTTGGTCTCCTTCTCAATACCCCTCACGTCACCAACTATAACTCTGGCGGTGTTGTGGCTAATGACGTGATTGGCCGCCTTGTTGGAAACCTGATGATCAAAGTCACGAAGCGATAGCTTTGCTTTGGAGTTGATCTTCTTCTTCGCAGTTACCAGCCTTTTATGCTTCTTAGATCCATTCTTGCACTTGCTGATCTTGTGCTGTAGTTGACCGACGGCCTT
>NZ_JXYS01000125.1 GCF_000949295.1 Acidithrix ferrooxidans | reverse complement strand
ACCAGAGTCGAAGGAGCGAAGTTGGCCCCTTGCATCGCAAGTGCTGCACATACCCGGTTGATCGGGAGCCCAAGGAGAAACTTCGCCACCACGATATGGGCGAGGAACCCAGCCGACAGCCTACCTTTTGGAACTACCTTCGCTGGTGGTGCGCCAGCTACGACCCCCTTGGTCGCCTTGCAGTTACATCCTCTCCGGTACGTCGGACGGATATGGTCGATGACCCGGACTATCACCTCGACGTCGATCTCCTCGCAGCGTTCCTCTCCGAAAGGCGCATAAGGCGCACCACAGCTCCCACAGACCAACAGCTTGGAATCGGGCTCATGGATCTGTTGTACGCGTGGTAGGTGGTCATAGCTGCGTCGACCATGGCCGCGGTGCCCGAGTTGTTGACCTCTCTTGCGCCTTGGCACCTCATCAGGCTCAGGGTCGCTACTTTCTTCCAAGGCGCCTATTGGTTCTGCGTTCACATCCTGAGCCATCTTCGCCCGTTCGGAGCGACGCCCGAAAGCCTGTTTGGTTAGCTCGACGATCTTGGCTGTGAGTGCATCCACTTTGGCAGACAACTCGTCACGCTCGGACCTAAGGACGACGTTCTCGGCCTCCAGCGAAGCGATCCGCTCGTTGTCGTATTGGCGCACTGTTTTTGCCACGTAACTATAACTATCACAATTAAAGCGCCGTGTCCAGCCACCCTAGGCCACAGAGGATAGGCCAGCTACCCCAACCTTACGCCATCATCGAGTGTCTACAGCACCGCTTGTTTGACGGGATCACCGAATGTGTACAGTAACAGAAAAGCTAGATAGAACTTTATCGGCGATTGACTTTAGTTCTAGGTCACCTTCAAACAAAGACTCAGAGCCTGCTAGTCTCATCGTCAATATCTGAGCTAGCTTCTTGTAGTCCTTAGGATCAATCTCAAGTCGTCCTAGATCCATAACTATCTCTTGGCGTACTTTGTCTCCTTCGCGATAAGACCTAACTAACTGATGCTTTATATATTTAGTTCCAGTTGCCTTATTCTTAGTGGTCTTCGCGCGAATGAACATATAACAAGTATACCAGATGAATTACCTTGTAGGCCAATATTCCCAGCTAACTCTCAGCTTAGGGCACTACATTCGCCACTTGAGAAAACCGAACTTCATCTACCAGCATCTCCAAATAAGGGTTACCCCCAAATAGGGGCTAAAAGGGGGCTTAAACGGGGTCTTGGGGGGAATTCAGCCGAAACTGGGGTTAGGCCCACTAGAGCTCTAGAGCACATAGAGTCGATCTATTCATCGACGTTGATCGCCCTTTGAAGCTTCTTGTTCGAAAGCGCCCTTTTGTCATCTAATCGAGCTTGATTAGCACCGCGAGTCGGACGAGTAGGCTTTCGAATCTTTGGGGGTTTGCAGGCATTCTCCAACAGTTCGTGTAGACGATCAAGTGCAATTTTGCGATTTTGACCCTGAGACCTTTGAGTTGATGAAACAACGCGTATGCTGTCTCCATAACGTCGCATTATCATGTCGCGGTTCACGCTGGAGCAATAGATTCCGCTAAGATCACAGATCAGTTCGACGCGTGAATCGGTAGTATTGACATGCTGACCACCGGCACCTGAGCTTCTAGAAAAACGCCACGTCAGAGACGAAGTAGGTACTGTAATTTTCGGCGACAAAGCCATTTTTATAACGCCTTTTGTGATACAAATAAACCTATTAAATCACGGAAAAAACTATTTGATAGAACCTGAATCCCCTCCAAGCACCATCTACCAAATTGCACACATACAAATAGGATACTTCTTCGAGAGAGACATAGCCTATGACATATTCCCATAAAGTGAAGCATTCCTTAGAGACAAAGTGACCACGAGGAATTACTTATTACGCAAAGCACCCTAGGTGTTAGACAACTGGCGCTTTGTCCTGACCTTCGATTCTTCGCTGTTACTTACAGTAGTGGTGCCAAAGTTGGGACGGCTACAGTTCCATTTGGCTTACCTTGCTTATTACGCTCAGATCTGACAGTTTAGATTCGAATTGAATTCTCTTTGATCTCCTGGCCCCTTTGTCAGAACTCTTGGTCCATAAGATTATAAAGGTACCTGTTAGCCAAAACGAAAACCGAACGTGACGCGAAGACTAATTGCTATGGCCAATCACTTAACCAGTCAGCGTCAAATAAGCTCCAAATCTGTCGAATCGCATCTTCAATTCACCATCCTCAACTTTGAAATCTCCTTTGGCCCCCAGTATCTACATTACTATGACCAAATCTCAGAGATACGATCTTGTGGTCGAGACTATGGTCGAAAATCGAAAAGGCGCGAACACTACATGCGCTATTTCCGGGGTAAATTTAACAATAATGAACGCTGCTAAGATGGTTTGAAAAACTCAATTCCACAACCCCACCGTAATCAACCAATACAACGGCGACATCCCGGCGACGACGTGGGAATCACTATTGACCATGGGGTTATAAGCTACCTTGTTTATAGAAAAACTCGACGAATAATCATACCGATGCTTGAAACAAAAATGCCAAGTCACTGCAAGTGACCCTATCGACCAAGAGGGACAGCCGCTCCTAAAATAGCTTTCCTGGGTCTTTTTATGCAGACTGTTCCCTGGAATCTCTTTGTCCGAATTTCATGGCCGAGACCAAGCCAGCATCTTGGCACGAATATTGTCGAAGATCCCTAATGATACTGTTCAATCCCTCAAAATGACAACCTTGTTCGCAGAGACTCTGGTGAATTCCCTGCGCCATCACATCTTAGGCGCAGGGAATTCACGCCCAAGACCCGTTGGCATCTACAAGATCAGTATTGATAGTTGCCCCCTATTACAGTCAGTATTACAAATTAAAAGCCAATAGTACAAGTCAGATCTAGAGCGGCTGTGTTAGGACTCGTCCGCGACTGTCGTAGCGATACTGGTTAGGAAGTGGCAGTCGACCGGTCTCAAGATCCTCCATCATGCTGATTGGAATATCATATTGCGAGGGCATTCCGTTTTCTCTAAAAGCTCGAAACTTCCTTACAAAGATCACACCTGGACGTTGCGTTGAAGTGAAGGTGATCTCTATGGTTGTATCTGGCCAACTGTCAACCGCCTCAATCTCGAGAACTTTCACTCCCTCAATAGCATCCTTGGAAGGATTTCTGGGTGGCACCGCACTCCATCCGCTTTGCTTGAGAACTTTCACATCCTCAATGGCAGCTGCTGGAGGATGTATTTGTTCAGGCGAACCCCATCCTCTCTGAAAGAAGGCTTTCACTTCGGCAAGTTGTTGTAGCACTTCCTCCTCTGGAGAATGATCCAAACCAAACCATTGTGGCCGCTGGAGGAAGGTTGAAACATCGAAGTCATGCTCGCCAATGATGGTCACGACAGATGGTTCCGATCCGTCATGGCGTACTATTTTTATGCCATCATCGCTTGCGATGCTGCAATAGAGGCTGTCATCTATGGATTGGGTATCCAACAGTGTTCCGCCTAGTGGAACACTTGCGATGATGTTTCTTTGATCTTCATTGAGTGGCCAAATCACCATACCATTTAAACGGCGAATCTCTTCCGCTTTGGCGTTGGTGTGACTCAGCCGTAGGAGGAGATGGGCATCTAATCCCAATGGAGTAACGCCCGTTAGATCACGACGGTAGAGCCGCGGTAGATCACGAAAACTCCTCCATGGCGTCGAGGACCATGTCGCGCTTTCTAGGGAATCTAAATTAGGTTGACCTCGTTCGAAGTTCGCTTCTTCTTTATCTTGGTGCCACCAGACTGTTTTTGTACCCTGGCAATCTTGATCCTTATGGAGTGTTGAGACCCAGCATTGGCCACCAATCAGCCCAATTCCATGGGGTATCCCCGCCAGGAGAAAAGATCTTACCATCGAAGTCTCTTTGTCGATGAGGAGCAGTTCGGTCGTTGGATTTTCATCTTGCCCACGAGGTAGCCTAGTATCGTCGATCTCTGAAAGCACCCAGCACCCACCTGTATCGGCGAGCAAGCTGTGCACAGAATAACCTACCTCAATGCAAGCGACTTGGCCACCTTGTTGCACATGATAAAGAGTCCTTTGTGCCGATGACGACCAGATCCAAAGGCTTTTTCCATAGGCAGAGGCGAGCCAATACTCATTTGATGGGATCGGCACCGAAACTAGGGATTGAAGCTCTGGTTTGGTAATATCAATAACGACAACGACCGACACACCCGAATCGCACGCGAAGAGCACGTGGGGTGTAACAAAGATCTGCGATGGTCGAAAATACCTCTTCATGAGGTTAATCTAATAGAAAACCCCAAAACCCAACTGCTAATCGCATAGTTGGACGTCAATCGTCAAGCTACAGTACCCTACCTACAACATCCGTTTCTATAGAGATAATTAGAGGAGTCGCAGTGTTTGGTCTCAAGAGGAATCCTCTTCGTTCTTCGCCCAATAGCACGGTGAGCCTCGCGATGGTCGGCACCTTTGCTCGTTCCGTAAATTAAAGGTCTTCTTCTGCCAACCTAATCCCGCCAAAAACTGGCCAATTTAAAATTCTCATCAATCGATATATCCGTGTCGGTTACTTGAGCTAGAGAACTATTTGACGTCTCCCACAACTCTTAGCCTATGGAACCGAAGATGGATCTAGTGTCCCCTCTCATAAGTTCCCTGAGTTCTAGTTCCCCAGATACTTTGCCATCGATGCGAATATCTCGTCAGCTGTCTTTACCCACCTAAATGGTGTTGGGTCTTGGTTCCAGCGCTCTGCCCAGGTGTTGATCGAAGCAACGAGTTGCTTTTGTGACTTATGGGTGGATGTGTGGAGCATTTTGGTAGTCAGTTCCGAGAACCATCTCTCAACCAGGTTCATCCACGAGGAGTAGGTGGGTGTAAAATGGAAGTGGAATCTGGGGTTTTTTATGAGCCAGGCCCGTACAGCATCGGTTTTATGCGTTGCATAATTGTCCAGGATGACGTGGACTTCGAGTTCTTTTGGAACTTCTTTTTTCACCTGATCCAAAAAGGCTATGAACTCGATCGCCCGATGAGCCTTTGTGGTGTTGGTGATCACCTTGCCAGAGGCAACATCAAGTGCTGCAAAGAGATTTGTTGTGCCGTTGCGTTTGTAGTCATGTGTTTGCCGCTCTGGAACAAAAGGTCTCATGGGAAGCAGTGGCTGGGTTCTATCCAACGCCTGGATCTGTGTCTTTTCGTCAATACATAGTACCAGTGCAGCATCAGGGGGATTGAGATAGATCCCAGTTATGTCGCGGACCTTTTCGGTAAAGGCCGGATCGGTACTGATGTTGAAGTATCCCAAGACATGGGGCTTGAGGCCAAAGGTTCTCCAGATACGTGAGATGCTCGCTGGTGATACCCCGATCCGCTTGGACATTGAAGACGTCGACCACTGGGTAGCAAGC
>NZ_JXYS01000124.1 GCF_000949295.1 Acidithrix ferrooxidans | reverse complement strand
AGATGCTGGTCCCAAGTGTCATAGATCCAGATGTCCTGTGGTCTTGTACCACCTGTGGAGCTTGTGTTGAAGCTTGTCCTGTAGATATAGAACACATCGATGCAATTGTAGATATGCGTCGTTACCAAGTTCTAATGGAGAGCGACTTCCCAAGTGAAGCCCAAGGCATGCTCCGTAACATAGAAAACCAAGGAGACCCATGGGGCCTTGGCTCTTCTCATCGAGGAGATTGGGTATCAGAGCTTGACTTTGAAGTCCCAATAATCACCAATGAGATCCCTGAGGATATCGAATACCTCTTTTGGGTTGGCTGTGCTGGAGCACTAGATGAAAGAGCTAGAAAGGTCACCCAATCGATTGCTCGCCTACTTCATAGATCTGGAGTCACCTTTGCAATACTTGCAAAGAAAGAGAGCTGCACCGGTGATCCAGCTCGAAGACTAGGCAACGAATACCTCTATCAAAGCCAAGCAATGACCAACATAGAGACCCTAAATTCAGCCAAAGCCAAAAAGATCATAGCCTCTTGCCCTCACTGCTTTAATTCCTTAGCCAATGAATATCGTGGCCTAGGTGGCAACTACGAAGTCATCCATCACACCCAACTACTCAAAGAGCTAGTAGATGCCAAAGCACTAGTTCCAACCATTACCCAAGATGCCAAAGTAACCTATCACGACCCATGTTACCTAGGTCGCCACAACAACATCTACGAAGAACCAAGAAGTGTCCTTGGATCGCTTCCAGGACTGTCTTCTGTTGAGATGCACAAGCACAAAGAAAAGGGCTTTTGCTGTGGTGCCGGTGGAGCTCGCATGTGGCTAGAAGAAAAGATCGGCAAGAGAGTAAATGTAGAACGCATGGATCAAGCTCTAGAGATGGATCCAGATATGGTATCTACAGCATGCCCCTACTGCATGATCATGCTCGATGACGCAGTAAAGGCCAAGATCGCTGATGGTGGAGCCAAAGAAGGTGTAGAAGTCCTAGATGTAGCCCAGATCCTCGAGAAGTCACTTGAGTGAAACTAAGGAAGTCAAAGACCACTAACCTCCATAACGATGGGTGACTAAAAGCGAAGGGCACCTAAAGGCGGAAGTTGATAGTGGATGCGATAGGTATCTTTGGTGACTTTTTCATAACTTGCGATCAAGCAATATTGAGGCCTGATACCTACCACGATTGAGGTAACTTTAGAAATAGGTTTGAGGGATCAGGAAAGTCTGGTCCAAAGACTTCGGTACAGTGGTCCAAAGATACTGGTGCTGTGGTCCAAAGACACTGCCAATAGTGCTCCAGAGAATCGCAATAGTCAGGCAATCGCGCGAGGTGAGATTTTCTCCTGCATCTGCATCGCCGAAGCTCAAATTTATCTCCATCTCTGAACCCAACCGCTACCCAATAGCGCAGGAACGGCAGGATTGGGCGACTCGTAACCTCCAACTCCACGAATTCTTATTGGAGGTTGTATGTTAAACTCCAATAAGGAGATTTCATGTCTAAGGTTGTGAAGCGGCGCTGGACGAGCGATGTCGGTGGCACCGGACTTTCTCGGAGGGACAGGCGTCGTGTATTTACGAGGCCTACGTCCCTGATCGTCTTATGGGTCGTCGCTTTTGCCTAAAGGGTGAGGTCGCTGCCGATGTAGCAGATGCCGAGGCCGCAATTGCCCGCTTGAATACTCAAGCAGCAGCTCTGGTTGAGACCGAGGCGCTTGCTCGAATCTTGCTTCGTGCTGAAGCGGTCGCCTCGTCACGTATCGAGGGGCTAGAGGTCGGAGCTCGACGCCTCTTGCACGCCGAAGTTATTCGAGGGATGGCCGAGTCCGCATCCGACGTCAGCGCAACCGAGGTTCTCAACAATATCGATGTATTGGTCTTCACCGTCGAAAGCATTGGCTCTGGTGAGGCAATCACCGTCGATCTTCTTCTTGATATCCACCGACGTCTACTCGCCAGAACACTACTGGAGCCATACGCAGGTATCATTCGGGACCAGCAGAACTGGATCGGTGGGAGTTCCTACAACCCGTGCTCCGCCGACTTCGTGCCTCCACCCCCGGAACTCGTCATTGAACTCCTACGAGATTTGTGCGACTTCTCTTGCACCGACGACCTTCTAGCCATTGCGCAGGCAGCCATCGCTCACGCGCAGTTCGAGACCATTCACCCGTTCGTGGATGGCAATGGTCGAACCGGACGAGCCCTTATACACCTGATCCTTCGGCGTCGTGGACTTGCTCTGCGAAGCATCCCTCCGGTGTCGTTGGTGCTCGCCACATGGGCGCGGGATTACATCAATGGCCTTGCCCTTTTCCGATACGTCGGATCGCCTGACGACACTGCTGCCATCGATGGTGTGAATACGTGGATCGGTCGTTTTGCGAGTGCCTGCACTAGGTCTGTGGCTGACGCCATTACCTACGAGGAGCGGGTTGCGGAACTGGAACTTGAGTGGCGCGAACGACTGGGGTCCGTTCGGGCTAACTCTGGAACGGACATCCTCCTTCGGGATCCTTCCCGGTGCCCCAATCCTGACCGCTGAAAGCGCTGCAAAGCTTCTGGGACGGACCTACAAACCGGCAGCCGCTGCGATCGAGCGGCTCGTCGAAGCTGGGATTCTCCAACAGGTGAATGTCGGACGGCGAAACAAGGCGTTCGAGGCACCCGAGGTCATCGCTGCGTTTACGGATCTGGAGCGATAGCTTGCCCATCCAAAAGTCGATACTCGCATGAACAAGCCCGTTCGGACCGTTCCTCGACGTCGCTGAAGAGCTAAGTGTCCCATATGTATTGAGAGTTCGAGTGCACCGTTAGATACTGATATGCGCAAATGCTACGATTTGCATCATACTTGTTATCAGTGTCTCGTATTCGACTTGTGATCGTCAACCGCAAGAGAGGGAGAGGAATACTCAGCGACCGTTTTACCTTATCAGCGATTTTGAGAAGAACCTTCATTTATGGATCGTCGAATTCGAGGAAGGATAAATCCATATCGTCATTGATACGCCACGGGGATACGATGCGGTTGGGTGAAGCGCTATTCCCGGTGTTGGTGACATCGAATGACAATAACGTCTTGGTCCGTTTGTCTCGAAGCCTCATGGGCATTAACCAACACCGGTGTTTCCATCCGACCAAAGATCGGAGGGGTCGCTTTGATGGAGAAGCTCAATACCGTTTCGCTGGGGGTACGTACTGGCTTAGCAGAGAGGGATTTCAGCATCACTAAAGCCGCGATATTGGCGGTATTGGGGATGACCTAGCGAACTAATGGTTTAGATCAAATCGTCCAAATGTGACGGGTTTGTCACGTTATAGGAAACGCCCGCCACCGCCAATTTTACAATACTTTACAACAAAACTTTACAACAAAGAGATCCACAATCGCCAAAGCAGCCGATTCCGAGATAGCCTACTCCAAATATTGTAGATTTCTATGTGATCGGTATCTTTTGGCGAGATCTTTTGTGGTAGGTACGATTTGAGTTGTAGGCAATCGCCAATTCTTAGTTGTAGGCGTGCTCGTCAGCTTGGCGAAGGCGCATGGACATGGTCTCTAGGAGGCGTAGTGCCATGGCGGGGATCTCCTCTAAAACCGAGGTAAATTCTCTCGCACTCAGAACAAGAAGTGTCATATCGCTCTTGGCGGTCACGCTAGCCGAACGAGGCAGATGATCCAGTAGTGAGAGTTCTCCAAAGTGTGAGCCAGCCCCTAGGGTTGCGACCTCTTTTCCGGCTTTTGTCACCAGCGCCTCTCCTTCGACAATTAGATAAAAGTCCCTACCCGAGTGACCTTCTTCGCAAATTGAACTGCCCGCCGGCGCCAGGGCCTCATCGCAAGCTCGTTCTAGAAGGGCTAGTTCACGCTTGGAACATCCAGCAAAGAGCCAGATGGAGCGAAGGTGTTGCGCCTTGGAGTCGACGGGTTCATTTTTTGTCATAGCTAAAAACTAGCCAATTCTAAGGAGTGATGAGCGTTGTTTTGGAAGTCTATCCTTTGGCGGTTACCGCGGGTGCCTTGAGAGGCCCACCTGTAGGTGTTATGGCAAACCAAATTCCACCAGCGCCTTGGGCATTCAGCTGTCCGGGAGCGGTATCGCCTGAGTACGTATAAAGGGGATGCCCAGCATAGGCGATCTGTTCTCCCTTGGTAGGGGAGGTAAGAACTCCTAGATAACCGGCCAAGATTCCCCCTGAGGCTTGTGGAGCGCCATTTGTAAGCACTGGAGGAAAGGCAAGTGAACACGTTGCTTTGCAGCCAGGATAGGTTGGGGTATCGCCAAGTCGCATATAGAGAGTATGGCCATCGGGGGCAGCTAAAACCATTCCGTAGTTTGTCTTTTCCACCATGATCGTAGTTGGACCTTTGGGCAGGCCATTAATTGAGTTCGGAACAGTTGTTGGCGAAAAGACAGGAGTTTGGAAACCCGCACCACTGTAGGTGCGTGGCTTAGCAGTAGACGCCCCATTTAAACTTGGAGCATTGGTTCCACCTGCACCTAAGGTCGCGGTTTTGCTGGCACTGGTGGCACCTAGGCTTCCACCCTCAGGAGGTAGTCCTTTTGATCCAGTTGGTTTTACACAAGCAGTCAATATGGCACCACTTAGAAACGTGGAGAATAAAAGTATCATCGGTCTATGCAAAGTCACGGTAGTAATTGTATTGCATGTCCGCACATTATGGTTCTTCGCCTAATCGATGAGCGCCAGAGCACGTGGCACATTTGCTCAGTTTTCCGATTAACGGTCTTTGGTAATTTAGCGGCGCCAGAATCTAGTTAGTTTTGGTTGCTTGTGGATCGACTGACTGGTGTTTATCATTTGATTTAATTCACGGGATCGAAGATGGATATCGGATCGTAACCATTAAAACAAAGCCCATCGGGTATATATCTTTTGCCATGAATATCCCATAATGTGGTTGGTTTCCCGCGTCTACCGTTCCTCTAAAGGAGATCGGGCCCTTCTTGGTCGATTGGGAACACGCCTAATGACTCCATTACTTCGGTGTCGTCGTTGTAAATTGATGCTGAGTGGGGTCACTAGCGCAGAGGTATTGGGGTCATTTTGGTCAAGCGTTTCAAGCGTTTCGGGTATCTCGAATCCCCCCCCCCAAGAGAGCTCTATGGTCGATAATGACCTCCAGATCATCTTTTTGAGCTGGCTTTGTACGCGCACTGAATCTCCCAAAGCGCAAACAGGTGGGACGCAATCCTTGAACCTCAAAACTGCAGTATTCCCGCTCCACGGTAATATTGCTACGATAACTCTATGGGTAAAGAGCAGATTTTTGTTACTGTACAAAATCGTGGCCTTATTGCACTTCCGAGCGGTATCCTGAATCGCTTTGGCTTGGATAAGGCGGGTGCCCAAGTCGAGGTGATTGAGAGAGAAGAAGAGATAGTACTGCGTTCCCATTTTGGCGTTTCGGTGGATCAGAGACATGGTTTTGGACTGAGCGGTGGCAAACGCTAGAGCGTGAAGCCCACCAAGCTATTAACAGCGCAAGTGCCACCGTATTTGAAGATGTCGAGTGAACCTCCCCGTCCGTGAGGGCGGGGAGGTTCACTCGACTGGGTTAGCCCTTAATGCTTATCCATCTAGCCACTCGAGATTGGTAGGTGTTGTATTCATCGCTGAAGGTGGCCGTTAGGTAGGCTTCTTCCTTCGGGATGATTATTTTGTCGATGACAACCAGTACTGCGCTATTGAGAACAACGCCGGTAATAGATCCGTTAGCTATTGCCGCTCCAAAGTTACTAAGGGCTGCTCCCAGATAGATTGGATTGCGTGAGAACTTGAAGGGACCGTCTTGAATTAGCTCTGTTTTCTCTACATTTGGATTTGGGTTTTGACTATGTTTTTTCATGGTCAAAAGCGACCAAGTAGATATTGTGATTCCAACTTGGATCGCGAGACGTCCAATAACTGTCATTTTGGTTCCGGATTTTATCCTAATTTTGGATTTTTTATCCAAAGCTAGAGCCGAGGTGGTGGCCAGAACGAAAAGTAGGGGTGGGGGAATATGTTTGGATCGTGTGACTTTGCTATTTTCTTCACCATTACTCATAACATCACCTTATTTGGATGAACTGACTATTCGCGAAAGACCACTGCCACCTGCTTTCTTGTGATGAGTTATGTCTCAGGAGAGGGCCTATTGCTAGATAACGGCTGTTAGTCAGTTTGTTTAGCTTTGTTTTGGCCTTCTTTTGGCTGTGCCCGCTTCTTGTGTTGCCATGGTTTGTGGCGAGGGTATCGGATAAGGCGCTTGACTGTAGTCGACCTCTTGGAGATGGCTGGGGCCACATCTAAGGGGAACTGTGAAATAATTTGTCGATTTAGCAAGAGTTAGTTCAACATTATTGGTCGCCTGGCGAGATTTTTTGAATCCAACCAAAATGTGGCCCTATTGGTTGTGACTAAAAGATCTTCGTAACGGCGCAAAAGAAATAGGCTTCCCATTTAGGTAGGCCTGAGTCGGCAATTGGGTTGGATAGTCTGGTTGATCGTATCAACGGCATTTGGTCGCTTTTGTTTTGTGGAATTAGTGGCTTTTGATTGAACCCAGCATCAAGTCCTAGAGAACTACATGTGCAAGTGAGATTATTATTTTTTGTAACTAAAACTCGTTCTTGCCGTCTGTCTCGTGGTTCGTCAGAGATCTCTATAAGCCACTTTTATTTAGTTGGCGGTTTTGGTTACATAGAGTTGATACCCAACGTGGATATAGTTTAATTTGCGCCCAAAGATCATTGTAAATGCGTCGATGGCAGGTTTCGGACTACGGATTGGATCTTGTCCGTAGGGGAGCTGTTCGAACCACAGATAATCATCGAATGCTAATACTCCTCCAACTCTAAGTAATTTAAAGCTAACCCCAGTTTCGGCTGAATTTCCCCCAAGAGCCCTTTTAAGCCCCCTTTTAGCCCCTATTTGGGGGTAACCCCTATTTGGAGATGCTGGTAGATGAAGTTCGGTTTTCTCAAGTGGCCGATGTAGTGCCCTAAGCTGAGAGTTAGCTGCGAATATTGACCTACAAGGTAATTCATCTGGTATACTTGTTATATGTTCATTCGCGCGAAGACCACTAAGAATAAGGCAACTGGAACTAAATATATAAAGCATCAGTTAGTTAGGTCTTATCGCGAAGGAGACAAAGTACGCCAAGAGATAGTTATGGATCTAGGACGACTTGAGATCGATCCTAAGGACTACAAGAAGCTAGCTCAGATATTGACGATGAGACTAGCTGGCTCTGAGTCTTTGTTTGAAGGTGATCTAGAACTAAAGTCAATCGCCGATAAAGTTCTATCTAGCTTTTCTGTTACTCAAACACTTCGCTCCGATTCTGAAGTAATCACAAAAGATGCCGAGTTCCTAAATGTCAATACATCATCTCTAGAGGCATCTGATATTAGGCGCTTAGGTCCTGAACTAATAGCTAGTAGCTTCTATGACAGATTGAAGATCAAAGAGCAACTACTACGTTGTGGCCTTAGTGAAAAAGAGACAGCAATTGCTAAAGCTGTAATATGTGCTCGTTTGGTTGCTCCTTCTTCTGATCTTGAAACACATCGCTTCCTAAAAAGAGG
>NZ_JXYS01000123.1 GCF_000949295.1 Acidithrix ferrooxidans | reverse complement strand
GGCCTCATCACTCTTCCTCCACCACGGAGCGAGAACACCAACGGCAGAGCTGTTCGCTACCAGAGTCCTAATGCCCAACTGCGCCTCCCCGACATGTCTCCGAGCACACTGTCTCAGATCGGAGATCTCCGCATACACCTGGTTCAGACCAAGAAAGCCTCTGCGATCTGGAACCAAACCATCGCGAGCTACCACTACCTCGGATACGTGCCTCTCGCTGGTGCACAACTGCGATATCTGGTAGAAGCCGACTGTGGCTTTGTGTCTGCACTCTCCTTTGGTGCGTCGGCCTGGAAGTGCGCTCCTCGTGACACCCATATCGGCTGGGACGACAAGACTCGTCGTTCCCGGCTGCACCTCGTGGTGGGCAACGCGCGCTTTCTCATCCTGCCTTATATCCAGGTTCCCAACCTCGCCTCCAAGATCCTCGCCAAAGTTACCCGACGCCTGCGTGATGACTGGCAGGTCGCCTATGGCTATGCCCCGGTGCTCGTCGAGACCTTTGTCGAGACTGGTCGCTTTGCTGGTACCAGCTACCGAGCAGCCAATTGGATCCAAGTCGGCAAGACCCAAGGTCGCGGCAAGCTAGACCGCACCCATGCCAAAGCACTACCGGTGAAGGACGTCTATCTTTACCCGCTGCACCGAGCTTACAAAACCATTCTCAGCACTCAGACCAGCATGTGAGATCGCCCCGTCAACGTTACGAATCAAACCCTCTTCGGACGGGATCTCCGAATGTGTACGATTTGGACAATCCGACGTAACGAAGTTCGGGGTACTGTGGAGAGTTCGCAAGATGTTTCGCATCATACTGCCAGCCTCTGAGATCCGAATTGACGAGTTTGCGACCAAGCATTAGTGTCTCATTGAGTTGGTCTTGCAGGCTCAGCTACGCCGATCTTTTTGTGTAACTGTGATGCAGGCGCCACTTCTTACATCGAACTTCTCCAGAGTGCGACTATGCAATGAGACGTTCGCTCCATCGCCTTGGGCGAGGCGTGTCAATATAGAAACCGAGGCTGTAGGATTACGAGAGTGGAAGGTACGCGTGAATGGATTTGTCACTCTTTTTACGATCGGAGCGTTCCCCGCGTCGAGACTGCGACTACGGCGAGGTCACTTGCGCCGTGATCGACCCGTTCGCTCGTGAAGTGACCCACCTCGTCTTCGAGCCCACATAGCGCCAAAAGCTCGGTCGACGGGTGCTGCTCTTACCTATCGAATCCTCGAACGACGGGGTGCTTCGGTGCAAATGAACGAGTTCGAGCAACTTGAGTTATCTCTTCTATGCCTACCGTTACTGAGCTGGATCTGTTCTTCGTTCTACCATAGTTTCGATGGTCGGGGAGTCCCTTCGGTATGAGGGTCGTCGGGTGTTATCCACATCCATTCATGCAGCGAAAGGTGGTCTCCTTCAAGCACTAGTGTGTCCATGTGTCGCTGATTGCCCCTTGATCAAACCTCTTCGCTGCAATTGCTACGCATGACCGAGGATTCAATGCTGGTGTTGGGGGTCATGAAATCACTCGCCGACAGGTTTATGTTCATCAATATGTTGGGAGTTCGTGGGTAGCTTTGCTGCCAATCCCCAAGTTGGGGTATCGCCTGCTCTCGGACACAGCGGTTGATCTCCACAATGAAACCGGTCTCTTCCATGAATGGAAGGAATGCCTGGGGACTGAGTAGCCCTCGTTCGGGGTGTTGCCAACGAATTAGCGCTTCGAATCCGGTTATTTCTGCCACTCTCGAGCGCAACTATGGCTTCTGTCTCCCACGAGCGCCGCGCCGGTCCACGTGCAGATTCCAGGCTTTGACAACGATTGGGAGCGAGATGACTCGATGAGCACCCTCACCATTCCGGGAGAGGTCGAATAGGAGCCGTAGGGTTGGCTTGTGCGTATCCAACTGGTGGAATTGCTCACCAAATGGGACTCTGGACCCCGCTTACCTATGCCGCTTGTAAGGTAGCAGTTTGCTCGAACCGAGTCGGCGATAAATGATTGATGTTCGAATGTCTACGCTTCTGGTTGGACCACTGGATCGAAACAAAGATTGCGGTTCTTGCTTCCTCTCGAGTGCTAATGTCGGTTCGGTATACGAGTTCTTTATTGCATGGCCGCTAACACACCAGATAAGATGAGAACCGTCTTCGTTGTGCTACCGGGGGTCTCAGACAAACTGGTATCGGTTAGCTGAGGTCTATTTCTCCGTTTTGGCTTCTGCCGAGCAAGACGAGACGCTTTGGGCTATCAGCTGCATTGAAGGCATTAGTTCTCTCAAGTTGCATAGTTGCTGTTGTTTTGTCAGTGAAATCAATACTGGACGTATAGTCATGAGCGAACCGCAGGGCTTTGATCAAGACGCTGGGGTCGTCATAGCGGGTGAGTTGACGCAAAGCTCCAAGATAGTCATCTCTGAACACGATGGGGATAATGATTCGTGATTGGTTACCAGCGACTAGTTCCGCGTTCATCATTACTCTTGCAGCTCGCCCGTTTCCATCATCGAATGGATGGACCTCAGAAACCAGAAACATGGTAAACACGGCACGCTCCCATGCTGTATCGAGTTCCGCTAGACGAGCAAAGCCTGCACGTAGCGTTCCCTCTGCTAGATCGGGTCGTACAAATACGGAGTCGCCCGCGCGGTTAGCAACTTCTTTCAGTCTCCCAGGGTTCTTTTCCGGTCGCCCAGCGAGAATAATTGAGTGACGATAGCGGAGCAACTCCACGAACTGCTCCCCCGAAGTTGCCACGCTTGACATCTCTATCAGGTCGTTGACAACCTGGTAGGTACCAGTAAGGTCGTGTCCATCTTGGGTTCTGCCATAAGGGACCTTGCCCTCATACACGAGATCAGTAGCTTCGTCTAGTTCGAATTCGGTCCCTTCTATATAGTTTGAAAAGTAGGCTTCGAAAAACGGAAGACAGCTCCAGCGTGGGTCGTTGGGGTCTGCTGGGTGGTTTTGCGGCAGGCTGCGATGCAATGCTTGAGCCAAAAGATCGAACCTTTTAACTCGATCCGCATCGTATGGAAACCCGCGTTGTCGAGCAGCTAGCGCTTGAGAACCCGTACGAATAGTCCTAGTACCAATCGCTGCACCAATCATCTGTTCTAATCGATCGATGCCAGCTGCTGGCACATCGAGATCTCTGGCCATAGCTTTAGCTCGATCTCGATAGTTACGTAGATGATCCTCCCCATCTATGCGAAGTAGTCGATCAACCCAGTCGGCCAACTCATTATCGGTGAACGCACGTCGCGGGCGATTTCTTACCGCTCTCGCTGGGCGAGTATTCTCCGCTAGGGCTCGCCATCGCGATGCCTGGTACAAACCGCCAGGGAGTTCAATATCTCCCTCTAGCGGTCCAGGCCCTTCTCGAGCCAACACCATAAGACCTGGAAGCTGTACTATACGGGCCTCAACCGGACGAACAAGGTAGAGTACTCCATCAACCGGACCACCCGAGGCAGCTGACCTGTCGCTGATCACGGCATCTGGCATGAGGTGGCCTACGATGGTCTGCCACTCTCGCTCCACTACTCCCGTCACATCATTTACCTCTTGGGTGTAGATCCCAGGAGCGATACGGACAAGTTCGCCTCGTTGAACACGACGGCTTAGCGTCGACGCTGGTTGATCAGTAGCGAACACGATGGAGTTAGCCATGCTTAAACTTTCATTATGCGTAGTTATTACCCGCTTAGCATAGCAGAGGTGGAAGAATATCCCATCCTAAGAATGAATACATCGCCGTATCCCGGCTTCGGCAATGCGAAGAGTCATCGGTATATCATGAGAGGCGCTATCTAAACTTGGATTCATATGCGTCCAGAAGCTCAGACGTATGTTGCAGCAAACAAGGAGGTCAGATGACATAGACCGAGCGACAGGCTCACGATAGCTAGCCGGTGAGAGTCCGGTCCAGGGAGACGCCAGAGTCCTTGTTAGAGAAGCCCCCGGTTTGGATAGAGATGTCCGGGTCGAAGCCGGGTGGATCAATATCCGAAATCTCATTACCCCTGACTACCAGGGAGTTTATGTATGTAATCTCTTTGAAACCTGACGCGGCGCCAGGAGGTGTCCCAGATGCTGGGTCATAGCAGGAGGAAGTGTCTGCTTACTTACGCTGGGCAGCACGGTCTATTTTCAGTTGGTTGAACAGGGCACCAAGCTAGGCATTACTTTGCCAGGGGCCACAGGGCTCGGCCTCATCAACGGCCGAAGTCTCAGTCCAGTATGACTGAATTCTTTCCCTGGCCCTGGGAGCGCTGCGTGTTGATCCAACTGCTCATGCCTGGTACTCTTTGTTGTCAAAGGAGGCGTGGATGCACGTGATCACCCGAAAAGAGGAGGAACGGATCGTCATTAGCGACGATATCGTGATTACCATTGTGGAGTCGAAGCGGCGGTCGGTTCGAATTGGGATCGAAGTTCCCACCGAGATCAGGGTTCAGCGGAACCAGGAGTAACCAGTGTCAGTCGAGGCGCGACTATGGAGTTGATCTCGCCTGCCTTCCACCCCGTCGATCAAAGTCAAGTTCTGGGTCGGGCTCGGACTGGCGACATGTCCATTTCATAATATCCCCATTGAACTGCCTTTCTAGCTCAGCAAACCATCGCAACGATGGCTTCCATGAACGACGATCGCCCAACATGACCTGCCGGCTGGGGCGGCCATCACAGCCGCCCGGCACGGTTATTTCGAGATGCTCTGGATTGACCCTGGACGATTGCAGCGATGAGAACGCAACAGATGTCTTGGTGTACTCTGCGTTCTAATTCTCAAGTCCAGGCCGATTCCTCATGCCAAATCAACCCCCAGATTGGAAACCGCGGTATCCTGACCCCTAACTTCGTCCGCGCCTCTCTCAGGCAATCCGAGGTAACCACCCGATACGCCGATATAGCGGTTGACAACTCGACTAGTCCCTGAGTCCCTGAGTCATAGGTGCTCAAGCTCCAGACGCAGGGTCTCTACCGTCCACGTCGGAAGTCCGCATCCGAGAAAGTCACCGTCGCGAGTAAGGATGCCAGCATCCATGGTCATGGCTAGCGCGACAGGAGCCCAATCCTTCGGATCTTGTGGCACTCGCCGAAGTGCAAGTTCCTTCTTCTCCTCGTAGGCAGAAGAAGGAATGATTTCAATGGTGCGGCTGGTGAAGAGTTCATCAACGTCGCCTAACAGCAGATCGACTTGTGCTTGGCTCAAATGACCATGGCCCACAATCTTCTTGGCCCGTTTCGGTAGTTCGTGTTGAGTCTCTTCCCATTGGTCTTGAGCGATGACGCTGCGTAACTGCGGATGGCGGAACAAATCGCGTCCTCGTTTGCGGAGCAGCTCTGCAGCGAGCACGCTCGTATCGACCACCACAATCAATTGGCTCTCCTAACCCTCATGTGGGTCACCAAGACCCCATAACTGATAAGTAACGCCTGTACGATAAGAACTTTTGGGTCTTTAAAAGCATTGAATGAAACCTGCACGGTTTGTGACCTCTAAATTTGAAGTTACTAACACACAGATTTAGGAGATCTAACCGTGCACGCTAACTCTCTAGTCAAGCAGTTGCTTGACGTTAAAGGTGTCATTGTCAACGATATTTTTATCTCAAAAGATGAAATTGTTGTAGATGTCAAACTTGCACGATCCAAGCTCGCATGTCCAAAGTGTTGTTGAATAAGCCGTAAATTCAAAACAAAATACCGCTACGACATCAGAACTTATCAACCCTCGCTGGAGACATCTTGACATGGGAATACGTCGTACTTGGATCTCTTGTGCCCTACGGAGACCGAAATGCCCCAATCATGGAGTAATCACTGAGTCAGTGCCATTTGGGTGACCGGTATCGTAAATCTCGCTTCACGAGAGACTTTGAACATCTAGTTGCCGGCTCAACCGCAAAGATGGATAAAACAACAGTTACGAAGCTCACCCGGATTGCTCAGAAAACAGTTGGTACGATCTGTGAGAGAGTAGTAGCCAAAGAGATCGATCCAAAGCGACTAGAGAAGCTCTCAATAATAGGGGTAGATGAGATTGCCTATCGTAAACACCATAAGTACATAACCCAAGTTATTTAGAGCCCGTAACAGATCATGAAACTGGAAAGATCGTCTATGGAGCAG
>NZ_JXYS01000122.1 GCF_000949295.1 Acidithrix ferrooxidans | reverse complement strand
AGCAGCAGTTGGTAAAACAGGTGACATTCTTGGAATAGTGACTCGTGAAGGCAACGCCAATACCGCTCGTGGTGCCGGGGAGTTTGTAACTCAGGTAATCAACAATGCCAGAGCCGCTGGAGCAACTGGTGAAATAACCATGCGTTTTGACTCTGGGTTCTTCTCAAGAGCCGTTAGAGACACAGCCAGCCAAGGCAATGTTCGCATTTGCATTACAACACGGATGTCAAAACGATTGAAGCAGGTTATTGCAGCCATACCAGAAGAAACATGGACTTCAATTCCTTATTGGCTTGAAGGTGGAGCTGATGTAGCAGAAGTTGAATACAGGGAAATACAGGGAAATATCGCGCATTTGCAAGAGATAGACAAGACGTTCGTCTTATCGTAGGAAGAACAAAGCCTACTCCAGGGTCTCAGCTGGCACTATTTAGAGACTATGACTATCACGCATTTATTACCGATCGACAAGGCGAAACGCTTTTCCTTGAGGCTGATCACCGAGCACATGCCCAGATCGAACTAGTCATCAAGGATCTCAAAGGAGTTCTAGGTGGAATCATG
The DNA here is from genome assembly GCF_000949295.1 of Acidithrix ferrooxidans. Taxonomy (GTDB): domain Bacteria; phylum Actinomycetota; class Acidimicrobiia; order Acidimicrobiales; family Acidimicrobiaceae; genus Acidithrix; species Acidithrix ferrooxidans. The sequence continues at coordinate 8,447 of NZ_JXYS01000122.1, read as the reverse complement.
TTCCATCCAGATACAAGAACGCTAATGCCGTTTGGTTGGCTCTGGTCTAATTAGCTCTGGTCTGGTTAGTAATTTGTGCAACTGCACAACCTGGCACGGTGCAACTGCACACAACCTGGCACGAATAGGTGCTATTACAGAAACTGTAATAACCACACCAAAGCTTCGACGGTGTTACTTTCAGATCGCAGGACATATCACTCGTTCAGCTAGAAAAGTAATACTGCATCTTGAAGAACACTGGCACTATAAGGATAAGTTCTTAGAGGCTCTTGATCGGATCAGAAAGTTTGAGATCGCCATCACCTGAACATCTGGTTACCTAACACACTGAGTATTACTTGAAACAACTGCTCTAGAAGACAAGGGATTAGGTCACTATACCCAAAATGAGATTTCAGAATCTCAAAAATGACCAAACAGGCTCAACCACAAAGGTAATAGGTCTTATTTGGCTCTCTGAAACCAGTTACGAGCCATAGACCCTCCGTCAAACCTAAATCAGTTCCGAAAAACCGACTCAGAGTCACACCGAAGGGCTCAAGCTGGTCCATTTCTATGGATTCAGGCTCAGTTCAATACCGTTCAGTTGAGCACCAGCACACATATCTGCGGCGGATGCTCAGGTTGAGGGCCAATGGTGGTGATTAAGGCGCTTGGCTGTCCACTTGAGGACCTTACGTTTGACCACTCGAGGGTTCGAGCGCAATCGACGAGGCGGATTGAGGCGCTTCGCGAGGGTGTTCATGGCAAAGAGCCAGATCAGTTCGGATTCAGCTGTTCCTACTGGGGGGAAAATCACCCTTTGCGACAGAGTGCCGGGCGATACGTAGTGTAGCGACAAAGGAGATTCGATCTGGGTCACGTCCTGAATGCGCTGCTGTGTCAGCCATGAGGACTCTGATGGCGTAGTGACAACACAGGTGTCCCCAGATCTCTTGGTAGATGAGTTCTGGAGACTTGGAACGCAAGACCTCTCTCGCTCCTCGTTGGTGGGTCTTTAATTCGTCAAAGGTGGTCTCTATCTCCCAGCGTTCTGAATAGAGCTGGGCCAACTCCTTAGCCGGAGCGATGACGGGATCCAACAAGGTGGTGATGAGCCGATAGCGATCATCACCATTTATGGTGTAGTCGATAACGCGTACCTTATGGGGATCTCTCCCGCCACGACCCGTCCCAGAGGTAGGCCGAATGGAGGCGATCCAGGAGCCATCGGCCAGCGTCTGTTCATGGTGCGGGGACAGGGTGGACTTGACTCGAAAGGCCAGATCAGCCCCGGTACCGCTAGCTTGCTCCCACAGGTTGAACCCATAGAGGCCACGATCAGCCAACACGAGCATCCCGGGACGAAGACGGCCCATGAGTTCTCGAGTGAGTTCAACCTCAGAGCTGGTACAGGGGCCGATGACGGCATCGACGATTGCATGGGTTCCACACTCGGCTAGAGCCACCAGGCGTGCCTGAGGGAAGGCAGAGCGGTCCCCTCGACTCGAGGGAGGGCGACCAAAGTGAGCCTCATTGGCCTCGGTATCGGCAATATCTAAACACGTGCCGTCGATCGCCATCACGCGCCTATCGGCGAACCAGGATCCGGGAGTATCTGGGGTGGCCAAGGGGCGCACCACCTTGGTGAAGAGATGACGTAGTGGCTCTGCTCCTAGACGGAGCCGAGCCTGGAAAAGAGCTGATTTCGAGGGAGGCTTCAACGACTCAGTCCACCCCTTGGACCATGACAGGCCATCGGAGAGCTGGGAGAAGACGTCCTCATAGGATCCCTCTGAATACATCGCCATGCCGATGGCAAAGTAGACCATCACCCGGGCGGGAAGAACTCGGTTTCGGATCTCCCTCCGGCCAGCATCCTCGATCGCTTCATCGATAACATCTGGAGGGAACACCCTCGCAAGCAGGCCAATTGAGACGAGATCGGACAATCGCCGATCAGTTGCGGGCTTTACCCAACCAGAACGTGGCATAGATACACATTACCACAAAGGAATCCTTAACTGAACGGTATTGAGGCTAAGACTGGTTACCATCACCAACATGTAGCTCCCGCCGCCCTTCCCCGAACTCAAGCTCCCTAATCATCAGCCGGTCTCATCTCGTTGAACTCATCAAGTCAATCGGGAAAACGGTCTAGTCCTCCCATAGACGAGCAGCTATCCTCTCGGCCTCCTCAGTCTCAATAGGCCAAGAGACTGCCTTACCAAGCGCTAATACAAGGTGAGGGTGAAACTCTTTGCCTAATATCTATTCCACCACGTGGCCACTCCTTGATCACAACACCCATCTCAATCAGATCAGCAATTCCAAAGAGTACCTTGGTACTCGGCAATATTTGGATTGTCGATCACGAACCCAGTATCTAGAACCCTTAATCACACCAAATCATCTGCCAGCCCAGCTACCACTTTCTGTTCCGAACTAGCATTCCCGTGAGCATTCTGGCAAACCCCTAAACAGATAATACGCTTTCGGAAATATCTCCAAATTTCGTACACTCGTCGCCACGATGTGTAAAGATTTGCATGTGAACCACATGATAACCCAGGTAAGCAGGACTACTGAAAAGGGGGAATTATGAAGGTGTGGAAAATCGTTCAGAAGGGGGCGGTCTTAGCCGTTAGTATTGGAATATTTAGCCTAGGAACCGGGGTGGGGTTAGGTAGTACCAGTAACGTTAGCGCAACTTTGAAACCTTCGTTCGAGCCAATGGGCGCTAATGGTATAGTAAATTCAACCCTGGTAGGCAAGGAGCAAGCTCTAAGTAGCACAAATTATTTGCAAACATCGGAGCTCACTGCAAAGGTCGGAACCACAAACCCTCAAATAATTATCCAACCTCATACTGACTGTCAGCTGACACCAGCCTACTTTCACAACAGTAGTCATCGTCCAGGTACCATAGGAATTCAGTGGACGGTCGGCTGCGGTGGCGCGGTCCAGAGCTCTATTTCTATAAACACTTATCTGTACTTGAGGTATTGCAACTTTTTTTACTGTGTTTATGAGCTGTTGGACGCAAGATCTTATACCAAAACCAATATGAGCGAGGTAAGTCTCGGTGCGTATGGTGCCTGTGTGACTGGTCGTACTGACTCCTACTACAGCACAGCTACTGCGACTTACGTTGGTGATGGAGTTACGGTGACCCTAAATAATTCTTCAGGGCCGACGGATGTGACATGCCAACCAAGGTAATCCAAGTTCGCGGTATGACTGATCGCCAGCGGCTGTTGTCTAGCCGTATCTGGTATCTTCATCTCGACCCAGCAACAGATCAAGAACTATTCGCAAGGCAAAGAGTTCTGGTTCAGGACGCCTCAGGGACGTCTGTGTTGGCAGGCAGATTGGAGTTTCGTGCAGAAGTAGGGCTGGTCGTTGTATGTGGATCCGATATTTTAGGCAGAGTCTCTAAGTGTAATGAGGGTCGGTGGTTGAACCAGGTCCTAGAAGACGGTGCAATCCCCCTCGAACTAGAAATCGATGATCGCAGAGGACTGCGAGCAGCTCTGCGAGCACCGAGGATTTGGCCTATCGCTCGCTATTTCGAAGCTCCTCAGCTGGCAGAGTCAAAGGAGGCCACCTTTTCTGCCTTCGTGGATGAGTTGATTCCGTTAGAATCAATTCCCTCCCCTTACGAGGAAATAGCAAGAGGAAGCTGGGGTCTCATCTATCAGGTTCTCAGCGAGTATGACGACTGGGAGCGGGAACACGTTGGAACACTTCCTCAGGAGATGGAAAAAGAGGTCAACTTTGACACGGTGCCAGGCTGGAGGGAGGCGGCGCAAGAGTTGCTTTACGAACCGCTCCTTTCCTTTGGACCCCTGCTACTTGATGCGTTCTATAAGGCGGTCCTCTACGAGCAAGATGATCCCTCAGTTGTTTCTTTACCGTCCTATGGAGATCTTCTTGATCGACCCGGGGGATATTCGTTGATAGCACGCGTGCGCTATCCCACAAGTGCGCCTGATTCCGTCCTTTTCTATGAGGTACTCGGAGTCCTAGAAGATCTTTTGCACCTCAGTCGTGGGCCGTGTGGTAGGTACTGGATCGCAGACTTTATCATTCCCCTTGAAGAGACAATCGACGGCCTTGGAGCTAAGTACGTACGACGATGACTCCTCCCTAGATCTAAGTAAAGTTGGTCATCGAAGTCAATCTGTGGCTTTGTTGCACTCGCATAGTCATCGCCACTGCTCAGCACACTGGTAAGCAGATCCCTAAGGGGTCTATCTGCGACCTTGAGAAGGCAATGAATGACAGAACCTATCAAGGTGATGGTGTCCATCGTGCTCACCGCGTCATAGAGGAGTGTGGAATCAAGTACCCGCTTGTGGCTGATGAGCCGTCAAATCGGACGGTCTGATCGCGTGTCATCGCTTGATTCCATGTCGGCGCCGTGGCAGGCTCGAGTCAGATCCAGCGTATCGCCCAGTACTTCTTGTGCCTGCTCGAAGTTCGCATCGAGACTCGTCACCAGATCGGAAATCCGTGCGAGTTGATCAGCGATCCGGTCCTGTTCGCTCTTTAGGCAGATCGAGCGGGATTGCTCCTTCTCGCTCGACCAGTGCAGACAATGTAGAGAGATTCGGTGCCTCATCTGTTACGTGCTGTTGTGATCATTAGCCCGAGACCCGCAGGTCCCGCAAAAGATATTTCCTCGCAGGTAGTGGTTGTTGGTTCGCTCCGGCGGTGTTGTGAGCACTGAGTAGGTCCTGGACCTGCTGCCAGGTCTGTGGATTAAAAGGGGTTCATGGAGTCCGGGGTAGGTGGACGCGCCGGTAACTGATCTCTCCTTTGTAATACGAATTCGGAGCAATTTACGGAGGCCGGTGATTGCCAACGCCTTGGACGGCCACTTGGGTAACGAGTCGGAACAAGCCGAGTTCGTTGCGACCATTTTGCGAGCCCCGTCACAGGCAGCCATTATCGTCTTGGTCTCTATTAGTAAGTTGCATGCCAACAAGCTTGTATCCAAAGCTGCCCGCACATCCTCGTTCATACGTGAGAGCGCCCAACCAAACTAACGCTGAGAAAAACTTGGCCCATCGGTTTACGGCGAGGACAATAGGGTGTCGATTATAGTTTCGAGCAGTCAGGTTCAGGGAGCCGACAATTCCATCCACGTCTGTTCGTCAAAGAATTTATTGTCGACTAACGCTCTTATACCATTCATCTGGTATATTCATGGTATGAAAACAACCATTGATAAGGCAGGTCGTCTGGTCGTGCCGAAGGCACTACGGGACCGGCTAGGACTTCATTCCGGCGAAGTCGAGATAACGGCCGATGGCGCGTCACTGCGCATCCAGCCGGTTTTCGACGACTCGCTCATTGAGAAAGACGGTCGTCTTGTCATTCCCGCTTCCAATTCCACCATCACTGATGAGTTTGTCCGGGAGTTGAGGGATGCCGATCAAAAGTAGTGGAGTGGACATTCTTGCGGACACGAGTGTGGCAGTTGCCGTCGTTGTCGAGGATCACGATCACCACTTGGCCACTCTGAACGCCATTGGCAACCGCAGCGTGGGTCTAGCGGGTCATGCCGCATTCGAGACATTCTCGGTCCTGACGCGTCTGCCCCCACCTGCTCGCCGATCACCGGAAGCCGTACTTCGGCTGATGAGCGCGAATTTCCCATCAATCAAGTACCTGACAACGTCGGCCGCCGAAGCGCTTTTGCCAAAATTCGCGAGCCTCGGAATCGCCGGTGGATCGGTGTATGACGCGCTCGTTGGAGCCGCAGCAGCGGAGAGTGCTCTGGTCCTTCTCACCCGTGATGCACGAGCCATACCCATCTACAGGGCGCTCCAAGTCGACATCGAAGTGATTCGAGATTAGTTGCGAATACATTCGTATACTCCGGAAAGTCCCAGTCGGATCGAACGGGACTGTTCACTGACTATGACATAACTTGCGACCACTGATTTTGGAATCTTGCGACCACGCAATCTTGAATCTAGACAAGCCGCATTCTCTAATCAAAAGCATCGTTTGCATAGTAGGCACCTTATGGGTGCTAAAGGGGGAAATGGATAGTTATGACAGTTCTTAAGAAAACGCGGCCGCAAGTAATTTACGCTGAAATCCGCCCGACAAAATTTGCCCGCGCGAACCGTACGACGATTAGATGGCCACAACTCGAATCAATTCTTCGAGCCCAATGAAGTCGCTCGGGTTGCGCGTATAAAGTTCAAGGCCGTTGGCGTAAGCGATTGCCGCAATAAATAGATCCACAATGCGCGATCGGTGCGTACGACCGGCACTTGAAACGGCTGCAACAATCTGGCCAAAGCGTCGCACGGCAGCTGCATCGAATCGTATTGGCTCTAAGATTGCTTCGGTCTGCTGCAGGCGCACCTGACGAATTAATTGTTCGGTAACGGTGAATGCCAGAATTGGGTCGGCGACCAATTCCACAAGTATGATAGCGCTGACCGAGATCTCCTCAGAAAGGGCTCTTTAGACCAAAGGATCATCTCAATCGATGACTACCAAAGTATCAAGTAGCTCCGTGGTCATCTATAGATCCTGATTGACAAGGTTGTCAAGGTCGGCCCGAAAGAGCCTCGCATCGAAATTGGGCCTGGTATTGATGAAACTTGCGATGCTGGATTTTGGCACCACGGTAGGGCGTAGCGTGCGAAGAGGAAGCAACTTGGCTGCTGGGATTCCATTACGGGTCACAACGAAACTCTCGCCAGCCACTACTTCATCGATCACCTTGGCGCTGTTATTGCGTAGTTCACATTGAGCGATGATCTTTGTCATGAGACAAGTGTGACCTATCGTGCGACATATTGCTACAATTCGGGCCACTGCGTTTACTCGTGATCGCCAACCATGCGGTTCAAGTGGGCGAATTTACTCACCGACTAGCGCGGAGTCCTCTATTTGGAAATCCTTCAGGTTCTTATTATGTCCCTCAAGGTCCGGCGCCGGCTTGGGTTCAACCGGTGAGCGCAACGATCGGTTGACACTTCTCGTGCGACATTAAAAATCGAACGAGGGATACTAGATGACTACTCACATCACTATCCTCCAACGCGATCTTGTTCAAAGATTACGATATCAGGAGAAAGTATCAGAGCGTAATTCCAAATGATCAGTGCAAATGAAATTGGGTGCTCTCACTCCGTATCGATGTAATGTTGCGTGGACAAGGTCGTGATTGGAAAACCTGATATCTGGATACCTCGCAAAGATACCCTGTGTACTAATGAGGCTGAGAATATCTCACATGGAATACCTCGCGGTGATCCAATCAGTCAGATAGCCAGTCCTTAGGTAGGTCCCCTTGAACCGTGACAAGAGAGATAAAGGCTAACGGTGGACGTGATTCATTCATTCATCCCACATGGCCGCATCCATGCATTTTTCGTATTTGATGACGGATCAAACTTCTGATCGATATACTAGAGAAATGGCTCAATCAAATCGATACCATATCGACGTAGCCAAGCTAGAAAGCATCAAAGCAGTCACTGACCAAATTCAGCTGCTGGATAAAAACCTCGGTGGCATGGATATGATGCAATTTTCCGTCTTTAACAATGCATATTTGATTGTGACATCAATAATCCAGGACGCAATAAAAGATGATTACTTTATAAATCCGAAGCATACTTATCAAGTTTCGTAAGCAAGAGCCATTTTGGAATCAGATTCGCGGAGTAGCGGATGTGGAGACGCAAACACACATGTATTGAGAAGTCGCTCTACCAAGGACATTTCAAAGTGCCTTCGGTTGAATCGGTATGCGAATTCCTCGAGGTAAAGTTGCTTATGTTCCTCACGTCCGTGGTATGTTCCGTCGATAAATTTCTTGCAGTTCCCTATCAGGATGTTGAGCCATTTGAATGTTACATGTGCTTGTTCGTCTTTGGATAGAGTGATCGAATGCGCTAGTCCAAGGTCTCGAGCACATACCCCGTAACTTGGGTTACCATCACTTATCAGCTTGGTATCGGAATCTAAACGTCTCACAAAAACATCTTTGAATGATTTAGCAGTGGTATCTTTGATTACTTCCATGAAGCAATGAGTAGGAGCACCATTGCTAATCGACACTCCAATTAGGACATTGGTTTGTTTTGTTCCCTTTCCTCTTTAGCCTTCGCCATGGCTCTCACTACCTAAAAAGAACTCATCTACCTGGACGTTTCCTCCAAGTTTATATAAACCATTTCGGTCAGCCATTGCTTTTCGTAGCTTATTTAGCATCAACCAGCCAGTCGAATAAGATACTTGAACGAATTTAGCAATGGTAGTAGCCGAAAGACCACGCTTGTCGTTGGACAATAGATAGATAGCGGAGAACCACTTGGATAAAGAGATATGGCTTCGATGAAAGATAGTCCCGGAGGTAACGCTAGTTTGACGGTGACAAGATTTACATTGAAAAAGTGGAAGCTCGAGATGCTGCATTTCTTCGATGGTTT